>JBEKQG010000239.1:0-6202 GCA_049519955.1 Terriglobales bacterium | reverse complement strand
CGCACCCGTTCCTCCGGCGACAAGTAACTGAATATATGGTTCTGCTGATCGTCTGCTCCTCGCATGCTTCTTCGTAACATACACGGCTGTGGATTGGGAGTAGTTTTTCAGCAGCGTGCTAAAGAGGTTTTGCTATCGGGAACTCAGTGTTGACACGGGCCGGTGACTCACCAAAACTACCTTTTCGCCAGCTTTCGCAGTTTCCACTGCTCCAGCAAGGGAATCTAAGCCTCCGGAAAACATGATGACGCGCTCTGGAGCATAGAAGGGCCAGTCTTCTAGCTCACCTAATTCAATGTATTGCTGTTGATCTGAGCGGTCGTGCTCCAAGGGCACAAAAGTGAACGTATATTTGTCATTGGAGAGAAAGCCCAGCACCTCTTCGATGAGATCCTTGATTTTCGATGTGTTCCAAAACTCAGGCTCTCGTACCGGAATGACAAAAGCAAAGTCGCGGCCCCACGGTTCCGTGCTGTCATCATCTGTCCAGGCTTTCCCTCGGCTGGTCGCGCAGTCCGCGCTATACACGTAGGATGCGATTTCAAGCAGATCAACGAGCCGGGGAGAAAGATGCTGGTGGAGAACCTTTGCCACATTCTCGAAGCGAATGTGTACATTAGCCTTCTTTCCAATAGAGTCGAGGTCGATCCGCTGCCTTCCGTCCGCAATGGCAGCCGTGGCAGCGATCTTTGCGCCACTGCATACGAATAGGCGAGGTGCGATCACGATGTCGCCTTCTGCTGCTCCAGTTCGCTGCACAGCTTCTTCAGAGCGACCGCTAGGAATCTCGACGTGTTTTCAAGATTGATTCCTTTCTGATACTCCGTCTTCGAGTACCATTCACCGCAGAAGTCCCGCACGATACGCGCACTCTGATCGCAGTGGGATCGAAGAGCGCCGTTAAACTGAGAAATGTCCCCCAAATCAGGCAGTCGCGGGCTGCCGAGGGCGTCTGCCGTGACGCGACTCAGGTAGAAGTTTAAGAATCGTGCAATGAATCTTCCAAAGAAACGCTGCCCCAGTTCGCCGAACCCCTTTTTAGTCGAAAGGGAGCGGATGGCATTCTGTACGTCGGCGCTACTGCCGCCAAACAGGCTGACCGTTCGCGTTCCCGCGAGACTCGTAATCGCTTCACCGGCCGATTGCTGGGCAATCTCACTCAGGTCCGTCGCACCGGCTGGATTCCGACTAATGTACCGGTCGATAGCATCCTGCACTTCGGCGGTGAAGTCGAAAACAGTGCTGTCGTTCGACAGGCGTATGCCATGCTCGCTGAGCGCACGCTCCCAATCGGACGTGCGTGAGGCAAGGGCCACTTGCGTTAAGAGGTAAAACGTGTAGAGTACGCCGGGATCATCGACCGCTTTCTCCAATCCCTTCTGGGCCGCATCCAACGTCCGCGCTGCAATCGCGCCTATATTGACTGCGGCAGGGGCAACATTGCCGGTCAGACCTGGCCCAGCAATCTGCTCGACTAGTTCATTCCATTTGCGTGTTTTTGGAATTGCGCCCAGCCGCGTGTGACCCATGACAGACTCCGCAGTATTGAGGAGCTAAGCTTTGCAACAGCGAAGGATACTACATCGGAACTAAAACGAACGGAAGTTGGAGTGGCGATGCTCCAAGAAAAGCAGCATGGCGTAGGAACACGAGCAGGGGGCGGGGCCACGATAGCCAGTTGATCGCGATTACCCGATCCACTGCTTCACTCGCGCAACTCGCGCCCCGCGAGTAAAACTTCTCCCGGTTCAAACCCCTATAACGACTGATCAATTCGAAATTTCCACTCGCGTTGCCCAATCACTGTGTTGCGGACAGATCCACTCTGCGGCCAAGATTCCCCCAGATCAGGAATCGGATCAAATGAACGCGCTCGGCATCGGGAATGCAGCGGTAAGAGAGTTAGGTAGGTCCACTCGTGCAAGCGACCGACCACTCTTGCCTAGGCTTTCTGTACCTGAGTGGCAATGCGGCGGCAATCCGGGTAAGTTCATAACCTGGCGATTGGACGAACTCCGCCCGCACCCCAGCTATGTTCGTCTTCGTCTCTCTGTCCCAGCCTCAAAGTTGTCCGCCCTCGCTGAACAGGGTGAACTAGCATTTCGAGAGCCGCTCTTGATCACGCGAGAGCGCATCGTCATCGACGGCTATGCTCGATGGGAACTGGCTCGACTGAAAAGGCGACCGGTGCTTCCCTGCATTGAATACGAGTTGTCCGATGAGGAAGCCCTTCGCTGGCTACTCCACAAGCATCGTCGATCCAACGGTATGAACGACTTTTGCCGGATATTCCTGGCCCTGGAGCTTGAGCCGTGTTTGAAAGAGAAGGCGGTATCGAATCAGCGGCTCGGTGGTCGGATGAAGGGTTCGTCAAATTTGACAGAAGATGCAACGGTAAATGTACGGAAGGAGATTGCCGCCGCCGCAGAAGTCTCAGAGGGCAACGTGATCAAGGTCAAGAAACTGGTAGGGAATGTGCGCTCCGAGCTATCGGAGGCATTGCGTTGCGGTGAGGTTTCGATCCACCGGGCTTGGAAATGGAGCACGGAATCACCAGATCAGCAGATCGAGGCACTGAGGACCTATCGCAACAAGAGGGGGGTTAACAAAGCGATACGGGATCTTATTTCGCGGCACAAACCAAGAAGCTTGCCGATTGCACCAGACATGGGAAGCCTGGTCAGACGATTGTCTGCGCTCAAAGCAGATGAATGCAGTTCGGTAAGCGTGTCCGTGATACGGATCCGAGGCAAGATGGTCTTTGTGACTGAAGAGCTAATGCAATCCCTCCCACCTTACCAGGAGTCGATACCCACATGCACAACAGACAACCGCTGAAGGAGATCTTGAGTGCTACACGATCCCACTGGGATCGCCCCGAGGCCCGCCCAGCCGTGCGCGAAAACTTCCGCAAAATGATCAACTGCCGGACACCCGCATTGGGAGCCGAAGTCTTTGCGTCAGAAACCGAGGAGAAACTCTTTTACCATACCTGCAAATCGAGGTCATGCCCTAGCTGTGGACAGCGAGCCACGCTGCTTTGGCAGCGTGACCAGTGGAGCACCCTTCCCGACATTCCCTACTCCGGCATCGGCCTCACGATGCCCGATGTGCTGTGGCCAATCTTTCGGCAGAATCGCCAACTCCTTCACGACTTGCCCGCACTCGCGGCGGCGGTGATCCAGCAGTGGGTGAAAACTACCTACGGTGTCCGGGTATTCATTCTGGTGGTGCCCCACACGTTCGGACGACACTTGAATTTCAATGCGCATCTACACATCATGGTCTCTGCCGGCGGCCTGAAGGAGTCGGAGGGCCGCTGGATTACCCCGTTGCGCTTCGACAAGCAAAAACTCATGCACATGTGGCGCTATGCCGTCATTACGTACCTTCGAGCGGCTCTGACGAAGGGATTGCTTGCTTCGGAGGCGCGGATCGAGAAGCTCAGAGTCCTGCTGAAAGTGCAATATGAACGCTGGTGGAACGTCTACGTTGATCCCATAAGGTCGAAATGGCATTTCCTGCGGTATGTGGCGCGGTACGTCCGACGCCCACCGATTGCTCAACATCGATTCACGAAGATCACGGATCGGGGAGTCGAGTTTTTGACGAAAGATCTAAAGCAAAAGCGGAATGTGACAACCCGCTACTTGATTGAGGAATTCGTTGACGCTCTGGCCGCACACGTGCCAGACCGCTACAAACACGCGATGCGCCGTTTCGGGCTGTTGGCGCCCCGCACGCAACGCGCAACATCGGCTACCCTGTTTTTACTGCTGGGGCAAAAGAAGCGCCCTCGTCCACTACGGTTGAGTTGGAGGAATTCACTGCGCAAGTATTTCGGGGTAGATCCTTTGGCCGGCAGCCGCGGCCAACCGATGCATTGGGTGCGTCGGCTCAAACCAGTGACGTTCTAATGCGTTAGTTCTGTTCCCCTCCTGCGCAATTTCTCTGCCCCTTCCGCAACAGACCCAATCCCCTGCTTTGGAGTCGTAGCAACCTCATTACAACGGTCCTCAATCTTGGCCAGGCCATCCCTCCTGAGCACAAGATTGTCCGACTATGGATTTTGTTTCTGAAATCGATTTTTGTTTTTCCTATAGATCAAGAAAAAGCGTCCCAGACTCAAGCATGAACCTGAGCCTGGGACGTTGGTTGAAGCAATTCCTTCCGGCAGCGGTTCGCCCGGGCCGCCACGGGAACCATGCTTCAGGTGTTCACCGGAGCCAAATGGTCCACTTCTGCACCAGCGAATAGGTCTTCGTGAATTTGACAGTACACGTGGTAACGCTTTTGGCAGTTTTACATGTCCACGCGGGCGTAGCGAGTCCGGTCGTCGCGGTTATGGTAGCCAAGCCCGGAACTGGGTCGACGCAAGCCTTGCCGGCTGCTATAACGAAGTAGCCCGTTGATGGGCCCCCGATGCCGGGGTAGTTGTCGTTGGCCGCGCAGTTGCCGTTGTTCTTGCCCGTCTGGCCAAGGGCGCCGAAGTTCACGTCATTGTAACTGATGACATCGTTGGCGGGAGGAGTCAGTCCCCCGGTACCATTTGGCGGGGCATCGGTGCCGTAATCTTGCGTGCCAGAATCGTAAATGTAAACCGTGGCCCCATTTTGGACCTGCGTGACTGTGATCAATTCAGTCTGGTCATCGGTGAGGTCGTTCGCGTCGTCTTCGAACCACGATATGAGTTGACCGCAAGGAATGTATGTAATCGAGTTGGTTCCGTTGGTGGTCCCGTTACAGTCTGCAAACGACCAGATGTATTGCGGAACTCCAAGCACCACTGCGCCAGGCGGGAAGGGCTCGGGGCCCATGCTAGTGACGATGGAGAGGCAATCGGCATCTTCCGCCGGACTGCCGGTTGTGTTGCCGGCGATGCAGGGCCAATAGTCGTCATCGTTGGTGTCCACGGTTGGGTAACTGGTAGCGGTAAACGCCTGGCCCATGCCGTACAGGCCCTTAGCAGGCGGCGGGTTGGTGTCCGGGATAACCTGCGCGTGCGTTTTCGGCAAGCCCATTATACGACCGTGAAGTCTTGCTTGCGCTAACGCTTGTTGGCCGCAAATGAAGAGAGCAATGATCGCAATTAAAACTACCGTTTGAAACATGCGAGACTTTGACATTTGAGATTCCTCCATGGGTATTGAACATCTGAAGCTGCGGGTTGCGGCCCAGGGGGTGTCCCCTGGGCCGCAATCCATCGGTACCGCTAGTTCACCGTCTGCGTGAACGCAGCGGAGACGCTAGTGTCCCAGTTGTTGCTGTTGCTCGCGTAGGTTGCGGTCAGTGTCCTTGGCCCCGCCGACGTGAACGTCAGCTTGCAACTACCGTTGCCGCCCGCCAGCCCTCCCGTGCAGGTTTCCCCGGTGCTGGCATTCACGGTTACGTTGCCCGTTGGCTTGGTCGCGTTCGTCACCGCCTGCACCGTGTAGACCACCGTCACCGTTTTCCCAACCGTTGAGGGATTGGGAGTGGTGCTGGTGATTGTGGTGGTGGTGCCGACCGGATCCACCGTCAGTTCCACGGTGGCCGTCCCCTTTGTGTAGTCCTTGACGGCAGTCGGAGTAAAGGTGACTTTCAGAGTCTGGCTGCCCGCCGGCAGCACCTTGCCTGCCACCGGTGAATATGCGAACGAGCCGTCAACACTCGCAGTCGCATCCTGTTGCAGTGGACCCAACGGGGTCCCGTAGGTAATGGCATCCGGTGTCGGCCAGGTGATTATGCTGGTCAACTTCTCCGCAGTTGTTCTTTGGATGGCGGAAGCCGCCTTATAGACATTGTCCGCTGCCCACTTCGCTGTCAGGGTACACGTCCCAGTACCGCTGGTCATGGTAACAATAAGGGTGGTGTCGTCGATCGTGCAGGCACCCGTGGCCGTGATGGTCGGGATACTGCTGGCGTTCGTCGTTGCTACCACCGTGAACGTGTCTTGGTAATGCGCGCTGGCGGGCGCGCCGGTGAAGTTCACCGTCGGCGCAATCGGCGGTACCACAGTTGTGGTCTCGATGACAGGAGTCGCAGCCAGATAGTTGGCGTTCCCTCCCTGGCTCATCGTCTCCGTGCAAGTTCCCGTCGTGAGGTCAATCGTAAACCTGGCGCCGATGTGGGTGCAGGCAGCACCAGAGCTGCTGAACGAGACCGGCAAACCCGAACTGGCGGTTGCCACAATCGTAAAGCTGCTCTTGTCGGTCGCGGTTGC
>JBEKQG010000238.1:0-7878 GCA_049519955.1 Terriglobales bacterium | reverse complement strand
TTTTGTTTCTCACCCATTGGGTCGAGCCTCCGTACAGTTCGTTTTGCTCTCAAAGCCGCATGAATACTGGCGTTGGCTCGATCATACAACCACTTACTAAGAGTTCAAAAAGGAAATGTGGGTTAAGGACTCTGCCGCCAATAGCAGGCAAATGAAGTCCATTACCCCAAAAAATAAATATTCGATAGGAGATCGGCCAGCAACCTCACCTGACATACGAAGACCTCGTAGAATCGAGATCATCGTACATCCTTATAGTGGGCGAGGCAAGTATATTCTTGCCCAAATGAGAGCCCCGGCTAAACCGGTACGGCCTCTTCGTCTTGGCCGTGACTGCCGACTGGCCGTTAGTTGTGCCTGTATTTCGGCACTTGGTGCCGACGCATCGGCACTTCCAGAACTCCAGATTCCCGCACTGGAACAGTATCGCCCATTAAATGTTCAACATACACAGTTACGCCATTTTGGTTATTGGTTTGCTCATATTTTTTAATACCGTTCTGGAGAGCCTCATGACCCTGTCAGGATACCTGCTCCTCATCGCGTTCGCCTTCAATGTTGTCGCCGCAGTTAATGCCTTTTGTTACATCAAGCGATTAGAGAAGGAGGTGGCCAGTCTGTTGGAAATTCTCGGTCACTACGACCGCGGCGCGGTGTCAACCGATAGGACGCATGCTCCAAGTGGGCTTTATTGAACAGACTTCGACACCCCGGCATGAGATAGCTATGCTGGGATATTTGCGCGTAAGGGGAGGTTCAGATACTTCATCTCTCGGGCATGATCGATCCACTGGATCGCGAACAGTTTCCGGACAACGTGACACTTTGAGGGTTCGCTAATGCACGACGCTATCTATTCCGTATTAGTGATTGATCGCGATGTGGAAGTAGCGGAAGATTTTGGTCGGGCGCTGTTAGGTTTGCCCGTGGCCGTGTTGCGGGCAGGCAACTGGGATGAGGGGATGGACTTCTATCGCGAGTTCCTGCCCCAAATGGTCCTCTTGGATTCAGAGTTGGATGATGGGCAAGCGCCCTTGCACACCCGGTTTGCGGGCGATTCCATGCTCGAAGTCGTTCTCATGACGGATCGCTGGACCCATGAGGTAACGCTGGCCGCAGTGGCCAGAGGGGCCAGTGATGTGCTCACTAAGCCGTTAGAACCATCCAAAGTGCGCCAATTGGTTTCAGGCTTCATCGCGCAAGCGGAATTGCGGCGACATACCCATGACCTCGACACCGAACTGCTGGACGCCTATCAGTTTCAGGGCATGGTGGGTCGAAGTCCAAGAATGCTCGAAGTGTTCTCCAGGGTTCGCCGCGTTGCCCCTTTGTTTCAGACAGTGCTACTGACCGGACCGACCGGAACCGGGAAAGAGCTGATCGCCAGGGCTCTTCATGACCTCAGTCCTCGTTCCCACGCAAAATTCGTGGTTTGCAACTGTTCGGCCTTGACGGAAACTCTGCTGGAAAGTCAACTGTTTGGGCATGTAAAGGGGGCCTTCACAGGAGCAACCCATGATCAAGCAGGCCTCTTCGAATACGCCAACCGCGGCACCCTATTCCTGGATGAGATCGGTGAATTGTCAATGGCGGCCCAGGCCGAGTTGCTCCGTATCCTTCAAAGTCAGGAGTTGCAGCGGGTTGGATCGCCCGTCACCACAACCGTGGATGTTCATGTGATTGCCGCTACGAACCGCGATGTGCGAGAGCTTGCTTCCAAAGGGAAGTTCCGGGACGACCTGTTCTACCGGCTATCCATGATTGAAATCCAACTCCCCTCTCTCGCCGAGCGAAAGGAAGACCTGCCGTTGTTACAACGGCACTTCTTGCGGCATTTCTCCACCAAGTACGGCAAAAACCTGAACGGGATTTCGCGACGCGCCCAGATTCTCTTGAACCGGCACTCTTGGCCGGGAAATGTGCGCGAACTTGAAAACGTGATCGGAAACGCTTGCATGATGGCGCAGGGCAAGATTGTCTCTGAACTGGATTTGCCCGACGCCCTACGCGTGCAGTTGGCCAGACCAGACCAGGGCACCGGCGTCCTGACGCTTGAAGAAGTCCAGTCACTCCATTTGGAAAATGTCCTGCATCTCGTCGATGGCAATAAGGCCCGGGCGGCGGGACTCCTCGGTGTCAGTCGGGCAACGATCTACGACATGCTGGCCCGGCGTGCACGCCAAGCCGATCACAACAATCACCTGTCCCATTAACCAGCAGGGGCAAGGTCCGCAACGCAATCTCACTTATTGCCGCTGTTAAATGCCACAGGCGAAATCAACCGTGAGTTTTCCCTCCTGCAGTGCCATATCCCCCAACCCTGCTACCTTTGGGTCACCATTCACTCATGGCGCTGATAGCCCAGCTTCTACTGCCTGATTTCCGTACACATTTCCAGATATTGCACAACAACTCCGTCACCGCCTGTCACGGTTTCAGCCCGGTAAGCACTTACTTTTGATACAGATCACCACGCTAACTCATTAGGGCACACTAATTGCCGTAGTCTTTCCGCGACATTCAGACGATAAACGATAAGACAGCAGTATGTCCTACTCGTGTGTTCCGAGGTTGCCCCAACCTCCCAGATATTGTCGCTATTTTCGCCGGTAACAGAGGAGTTAGCAGATGACAGCGCCACAATATTCACATCCTCATGATCCACTTAACCTCAACGAACGCGATAAGTTAGTCCTGAGCCAGTTGCGGGAGGTTCAATTCATTGCCCGGCAAATCCACAAACGCCTCCCTGTGTTTGTACCGCTTGAGGACCTGGTCAACTCTGGCGTCCTGGGACTACTCGAAGCAACCCAGAAGTACGATCCCACAAAAAAGGTACAATTCAAAACCTTCGCGAAGTTCCGCATTCGAGGCGCCATTCTCGACAGTCTGCGAAAACTCGACCGTGCTTCGCGGCGGATGCGCAGCAAAAGCCGAAAACTGAACGCGGCGTTGGAACAACTCTCGCTCAAGTTGGGTCGACAGGCAACGGAAGAGGAAGTCGCTAGCGAGCTGCGATTGGACCTGACAGCTCTGAGGAAGCTCGCCAGCACTCTACGCGGCATGGAGTCGGTGGATCGGCAAGTCGCGTCCGGAAAGGACCGTGCAGAAACTCGTGACCTGATCGAGTCTGCCCCTGCCAAGCCTGAAGAGGACCCTTTTGCACAGTGTCTGCGGTCCGAGATGAAACAGCATCTCGCACAAGCGATGTCCACCCTCCCTCCCAGAGAAAAACAGATTCTCTCCCTGTATTACTTTGAACAACTTACGATGCAAGAGATCGCTTCCATCTTGGACCTGAAGGATTCAAGAATTTCCCAAATACATTTCGCTGCGATCACCAAGTTGCGCGCTCACCTTAAAGCGAAAGAAATCTGTGACAACGGCAACACTGCGGTCACGCCGGCGCTGCGGTCGAACTAGGGCGGAGCCCCAACCATAATGCCAACCGCTAGTTCCGCCCGCGCAGGTCGATTCGTCCCAACAACCCCTCACAGAAGTGCTGTGCGGGTCGGCCTATCGTCGGCGCCGTTCTTGTCGGTTCTGCTTCGCCACAGTTACAGGTACTAAAGTGCGTCATTAGCGTGATCAGTTTTTGTTTGTAACCGCAATGTGCCGATAAGGCAATGGCACATTGTTCGACAGTCTGCCGTCTCGCGCCGAGATACCGCGCAGACCTAAGACAAAAGGACTGGGTGTTTTCAACTCCAACACTGTGAAACGGAGTATGCCACTTGAGAAGTCTGTGTAGGGCATTGTCAACGGCGCTTTTGCTGTCGAGTGTATGCCATGCCACCAACGTGCGCGACCACCTTGTTAGCGTTCAGCATACGACCATTCCGTTTTCGTTTCCGCCGCGAATTCAACAGGTGCAAGGTAGTGGCATCTGTATCGACCGGACCTGCTCCGTCGTCGCCACGGCATACCACATCCAACTGTTTGTGGGCAGGGCGAACCTGGGAGTGGCCCGCGCCCAAACCGCAAAAGTACTGTCGCTTGCCAACCAAAGCGACACGAACAAGGCCGACGTATCTGCCGTCAAGAGAACCTTGTCTTACGATGTGGCCAATGACGTCTCGTTCGTCTACACGAAGAAGCCAGTCCCTCGCAAGTCGGGCAGCCCGTATTCATACAAGCTCCACGTCGGGCAAACGGTAACAGTCGCCGGCTACCATGGCCGCGAGTTTCAGACGAGAGAGGCGCACATCATCGGCTTGGATCTGCCTTTAGTAATTGGGAAGGCCCAACTGAAGCAGAATTTGGTTCTGGACATTCACCTGAACCCCGGAACCAGCGGAAGTGCTGTGTTCGACGAGCGGGGAAACCTGCTAGGAATGATCGTTCTTTCCGGCGTGCTCAAATTCAGCAGTGGCAATTTGACAGCATCCGTCGCACTTCCCGTTAGGGCGATTGCAAGAGCGTTGCTGAAGTTAGACCCAGCCCTTGCTTCTGCCATCTTCAATGACATACCGGAAGAAGAACCGAAGTCCGTACAGACGCCTTCCGTGGTATACGAAGAAAGCGACTTGCCCGGCGATACTTCATTGATGGTACCGGCATTATCCGTAGTCTCGGCCGACGTGCCCAACTCAGTTGCTAAGTTGCGCTCCACATCGGAGGTCGCTTCCAACTCGATGGCCAACTTCATTACCAAACAATGTTTCGTCCAAGGAACCCAAAAGCCTTTATGCCATGAATTATCCGTCGTTGACGGTCAGCAGACCTTTCGAGAGATAGAGACGAACAATAGGCTTGGCAAACCCACGGGTTCTTTTCCTGTACAGAAGCACGGTGTCTGGATGCAAGTTGACTGGGCGGATACGCTGGGCGAGGTCGCGGATAATGAGTGGGTGTTCGAGGGCTCCGTGAACAACCGCTATCTGTTCACTTTTAAGTCCGCCGCCGAAGACGACCGCTGCTATTACGAAGAGTATTCACGGGGAACTCCGCTTTTCGGCGGAGAGGACCGCGCCTGGAAGGGCTCCGTGGACTGCTTTGAGCAGATTTTAACAGACAAGGACTTCAATGTATTGTCCGTGTTCGCTGAAATGCATCCACCCGAAGGTTGCCTGACCCAGTTAGTCCAGACTGCTATCTACTATGACTGGATCAAGTTGGAAGGGCAAAAGTCACCTGTCCTGTTGCCAGTTAGGGAAAGGATTACTGCCAAGCGTCTGAGACAAAAACACTTGTCGTATGCCAACGTGTCATGGACTGACTACAAAGAGTTCAGGGCTGACCACAAAATAAAATTTTAGAGAGAGGCTTCCTTCGGTCGCGGGCTAACATCCGCAGAGGTTGCAGGAGAACAGTCGGACGGCATGAATCAGCAATCGTTCCAACCAATGGACCGGTACAGCTCCGAGCCGGTTCCGACCGCGATGCGTCGCATCGAAGGTCGTGAATGGTGGCTCTGGGGGTTTGCCGTTGTGGTAACACTGGCATTGACCCTGGGGATCATCTCGTTCACTTTTCCCTGGTTGAATCGTGAGACGGACGGTTCGTACTGGTTTGATCTCAGGGAATGGGTACGCGGGCTGGCAGCTCTGGTGTTGCTCTTCGATATTTATGCGGTCTATCAGCGCCTGCAACTCCAGCGCATTCGCCGCCAACTGGCGGAGCGCGACCAGCTCTTTCAACTCATCAGTGACAATGCCGCCGATATGATCGCGCTCGTCGACCGCGATGGCCGCCGGCTATACAACAGCCCTGCCTATCAAAAAATCCTCGGGTATTCTCCCGATGACCTGCAAGCCACTTCGTCCACTGAGCAAATTCATCCCGACGATCGCCCGAAAGTATTGCAAGCGGCAGAGAAGGCCCGCTTCAGTGGCCTGGGAGAAAGGGTGGAATACCGAATGCGCCACAAAGACGGGTCCTGGCGCACTCTGGAATCGACCGCGTGCGCGATCCGTGATGAAAAGGGCCAGACCGACAAGCTGGTAATCGTAAACCGCGACATCACCGAGCGGAAGCGAGCGGAAGAGATGCTGTTGCACAATGCGTTTCATGACGGACTCACGGACTTGCCCAATCGCGCCTTATTTCTGGACCGCTTGCAACACGCGTTAACTCTGTCCAAAAGACACTCCAATTACAAGTTCGCCGTATTACTCATCGATATAGACGAGTTCAAAATTGTCAATGATAGTCTGGGACACACGGCTGGGGATGAGTTATTGATTAGAATCGGCCAAAGATTGAAGGAATCTGTGCGGCGAGCCGACACCGTCTCGCGTCCGCACCTAAGTGGTGTCCACGACAGGCCCGCCAACGACCATGCGTTGGCCAGACTCGGCGGCGATGAGTTCACCATCCTCTTGGACGACATCCGAGACTGATTTCAGCGAGCATCGGGATCGCTTCCAGTGCCAGCTCTTACACCCGTGCGGAGGACCTGCTGCGCGACGCGGATATCGCCATGTACCGTGCCAAGCGGGCAGGAAAAGCCCGTTGTGAAGTATCGGACCCGGCTATGCATTCCAATGCGCTGAAGCGGTTGAGGCTGGAAACGGACTTGCGCAAGGCCCTCGATCAGGGAGAATTCCGCGTTTACTACCAGCCAATTGTCTCGTTGCGGACCGGAAACATCGCCGGCTTCGAGGCCCTGTCTCGGTGGCAACGTCCGGAGGGCATACTGCCGCCGATTGAATTCATCGCGGTTGCTGAAGAAATCGGGCTCATCATCGCCATGAATCGGCAGCTGCTGCGCGAAGCCTGCCAACATCTGCGGTCCTGGCAGTCTGAATTTCCCTCAAACCCGCCTCTGACATTGAGTGTCAACATCACGCCCAAGGAGTTTGCCCAGCCCGATCTCGCCAGTGAAATCCGCGAATCCCTTGAACAGACCGGCGTCGACCCAGGCTGCTTGCAACTCGAAATCATAGAAACCATAGCAATGGGAGATGCGGAAAAATCCGGCCGCGTGCTCTCGCAATTGAAGGCGCTCGGCGTTCGCCTGAGCATCGATGATTTTGGCACGGGGTATTCCTCACTCAGCCGCTTGAGCCGGCTTCCCATGGACACCTTGAAAATCGACCGCGCCTTCATTTCGCACATGGACAGCGACCCGGAAAGTCGCGAGATCGTGCGGATCATCATCATGCTTGCGCACAATCTCGGTTTGCAGGTCGTCGCCGAAGGGACCGAGACGGAAGCGCAGATAAATTTGCTCAAGCACCTCAATTGCGAAATGGCGCAAGGATACTTTTACTCACGACCCACCGACGATCTCGCTATAGCGAAATTATTGACCAGCAACCAAAGTGCTCGCGCCGCCTCCGCCGGCCGTTAGAAGCAGGCCGTCATTTTTGCCCCGTGGAGTCCGTGGCAGAATTTTCCGTTCTTGCCTCTTGTTCAAGAAATCGTCCGCCCGTTTTTCGTGGCCATCACTCACCCGGTACGAGCGAGGGGACTCGGCTGCCAAGGCACGGCGGACAGCCTCGACGACATGACTTCGATCGCGGCGCCGGGTCTCCAATCCCAGCACAATGGACGCCCTGAGAGGCACCCGAACCCAGTCGCGTAGTCGCACAGTATTACTTTCGTCACTTCCACTTCGCGGCGCCTGCCGATAAAGCGCCGATAGAGTAAAGCAGAAGGGACCCATCCCCCATGCGTCGAGTCGCCATCTTGATCGTTGCAACGGCACTCTTTGCCGCTCCGTTCACAGGGACCGGCACGGCTCAGACACAGGGCCACTCGCAACGTAATACAGTCAGCAGAACCGCTCCCTTATATCCGGAAATGGCGAAGCGCATGCACATTGGTGGTGTGGTCAGGCTGGAAGTTGTCGTCCGGCCAGATGGGACGGTCAAGTCTGCGAAGGCGCTGGGGGGCAGCCCAGCGCTGATCGAATCGGCTACCGTTGCGATCCTC
>JBEKQG010000237.1:0-14925 GCA_049519955.1 Terriglobales bacterium | reverse complement strand
AGCGCACGCTCCAATTGCTTGCGAGCCTCCGGATAGATGCCAAGACTGTTGTAGGTTTGCCCGATGGTGTCACGAATGGCAGCCTCCACGTCCGGTTGCTTTGCGAACTTGCCCTCGATTCGCTCCGCCGCGCGATCCAGGGCCGTGCGTACCTTCAAATCCGGATCTGGTTTGGCGGTCGGCCCAGATTGGTTGTTCGCGCTAGCCTGTGCCAGCAGATCGTTCTGCAGGAAATCGCTCACCGCTTGGGCGATAGCTGACTCCTGTTTGGTTCGTGCTTCGGCCTGGCGCGCTTTCACCGCCTCCCAGGTGCTGGTAATGATCCCCGCGACCAGAACCAGAAAGACGGCGGTCGTTCCGGCCACAAGAGCCTTGTGCCGCACTACGTATTTCTTGGCGCGATAGCCGACGCTGGCGGGCCGCGCGGCCACCGGTTCGTTGCCCAGATAACGCCCGATGTCAGCCGCAAGCTCCATCGGGGAGCCATAGCGCCGGCCGCGGTCCTTCTCCAGCGCCTTCATCGTGATCCAGTCCAGATCGCCGCGCAGCAGACTGACTAACTGCTTGGGCTCAGCGCCACACGCTGCTGCAGGCCTTGAGGTTCCCTTATCCGCGCTGACCTTCGTGCTGGGGCGCGGCGGATCTTCTTCCCGCAACCGGCGCAGAAACTCATCAAACCGTTGCGTCCTGGTCTCGAACGGCAGAGAGCCGGTCAGCAGCTCATAAAGCACTGCACCAAGCGAATAAACGTCCGTGCGCGTGTCCACGTCCATCACATCAGGATCGGCCTGCTCCGGGCTCATGTAACCGGGCGTACCTACCCAACCGCCCACCTGCGTAACGAGCATTTTGCCGTCAAGCTGCGGACTCGCCGACTTCGCCAGACCGAAATCGATGATGCGCGGCACAGACTTGCCATCCACCTCGACCACCAGGATGTTGGCGGGTTTGAGATCGCGGTGCATGACCGCCTTCTGATGCGCGTGCTGCACCCCTTCGCAAACCTTGATGAACAGCTCCAGTCGTTCGCGAATCTTGAGCCGCTTGCTGTCGCAGTAATTGGTGATGGGGTAGCCCGCAACGTACTCCATCACAAAATAGGGCTGGCCATCGGATGTGGCTCCGGCATCGAACACCTTGGCGATGGCCGGATGGTCCATCATGGCCAGTGACTGGCGTTCTGCGTAAAAGCGCTGCAAGACCGAGTCGTCGTAGCGGCCAACGCGTATGAGCTTGATCGCCACTTGCCGCCGAATGGGAGTGGATTGCTCGGCCAGCCAGACCTGCCCCATGCCGCCTTCGCCGAGTTTGCGGCTCAGTTTATATGGGCCGATGGATCTGGCCTCGCTGCTGCGTTCGGGTGCAGAGAGAACAGCAGCGGTAAACGCATCTGGCGTATCTAAGGTCGCGCCGGGATCAGGAGGCCCATTGTCAATCTGCGCCGCCGTAAGTTCAGGATTGGTGTGCTTTGCAACCCCATCCGCCTCACCCATACCCACCCCCAAGAAAGTAGCAAAAGTCTAGCACGCGGATGGTGAAGTTGACGTTAAATCGCGATAACGCTCATCCGGGGGGTGAGCGCTAACGCCTAGTTACGTAAACTATCCAAGCGCCTCTCCCAGCCTGTCTTTCCCCGTTATGGGATTACTTCCGGGTAGCCCGTTAACCGACCAAATGACCTGGATGCTTCGACCACCTCCGATTAGGTTTCTGCGCGTATCACCCACATGACCTGCAAAAACGTCTCTATGGCTGTCGTGCTGTAGATGCTTCGCCCGGCACTGTCCCGTATGCGTCAAAACACCTGGGATCCGGGTCTTGAGCCACTTGCTGGGTCCACCAGCTCCATGCGCTGAAACGTGGCCGGACTTTGTGCTTCAACCGGGAACAGACTGCCTTCCTTCGAGGAAAAGACGATCTGGGCCGGATCCTCCTCAAACGGATCTTTGGGCGAGAGGACCTTCTGCGCCCCGAAGCTCAACCCGATTTCCTGGCCCAGCGCAAAATTCTGGCGCTCGAAGAAGGCTGCCGGCACGACGACATCGCCAGAAAAACCAGTCGCCGTTTTCTTCCAGGCTGCCCGAATCTCCTGGGTGTAGTCGTGTGGGCGGGACCGTAAGGGAAAGAAGTCCTCGTTGCAGTAGATACTGGGCTTCACGCCGGCAAAATTTCCGGGACTCAGATAGAGGTCGAATACGCCGGTTGGCCTTCCGGGCTTTATGGCGATGGGCAATATCGTGTCAAGGATCAGCCGGAACGTGTCTCCGTTCTGCACCCCTCGTCCCGAGAAAGGCTGGTAAAGCTGAGGATCGGTGACATCGACCCCGAAGTAAAGGTTCTCTTCGTCCCAAGCTAACGCGACCCGAGCGGAAAACCGCGATGACCCTTTCCAAAGGTCTTCCCCGGCCACGATCTTGGAATTCTCGTTCAGCAGGTATAAAGTTCCAGACTCCCACTTCGAAAAATCGCCATCGAGAACGGGTTTGCCGGAGACCCTGGATGCTTTCAGAACATCTCGCTCGCGGTCCCACTGGATTTTGCCGTCGGGCAGGTGCTTGAAGGCGGCGTCAGTCCGAACACGGGCCAGTTGATCGCGGAGCATGTCCGGGAGGGGGGAGATTTCGGACACCAGCTTCTCGAGCCTGGGTTGGCCCCGTAGGGCTGCGATCAAGGAACTCAAGCGGGAAACTAGCGACTCGACGGCCGGGACGTCAACCGGAGTCCAGCTCTCCTCAAAAATAGACCTGAAGATTAAGCCGTCTCCCCGATCAGCGGTGAAAATCCTCAGCAACGGGGCGAGGAGAACTGGCGCGTCTTGGCCATACTGACTGACGAGCGCATGCATCTGCGATTTCTGAGGATCGTATGCCCGCGGGTTCCATAAATAGTCGGCGACGGTCTGGAGGGGAATCAAGGTGACGTGCGCCTGATACATGGGATTGGAAAACAATCCCTGAGTCGCGGCGAAAAGTCCGGCGTCCCGTCCGTGCAGGGGATCCAAATTCAGCCACCACGCGTCGCTGTCATTGGTGGGATAGTTATCCCACACGAGAGGCTTACGGCGGATGTAGCCGCCCCATTCCTCAGCTTGAGCCGCGGTGATGGTTCGCGGAATGACTTCCGTTCCCGTCCAATCCAGCGGTATCTCGGGATTGACGCCCGCCCCTAGTTCCAGAATGTAGTCGCGATTGCCCCATTCGTTGGTATAGGTGGTGGGACAAACCGTCAAACGATTATTTGGGGAGAGCGATTTGAGATGGTCATTCAAACGGTTAATCAGATGGATATGCGCCTGGGCGAGCGTTTTGAAGCGGGCCTTATCCTCGGGATGCACCAGGTCCTGCGGAACGTCGTCCAGGAAGAGGGCGAAATTCGAGATCCCGAGCTTGCCAATACTTTCCAACTTGTGGGCGAGAGTCTGGAAATCCGCCTCGCTGGAATAGATCATCGAAAGACCGGGGCTGATGGCGAAGCTGAGGTCGACGAAGTTCTCTTTCGCGGTGTCTGCAAGTTTGCCCATGCGCTTCCGTTGCTCTCGCGGATAAGGCTCGCGCCAGAGCTTGCGGTGATAGGGATCATCCTTCGGACCGTAAATGTAGATGTTCATTCCGTGGTGTCCCTCGAAGCGCAACACGTCAAGCCGGTCGGCGTGGTCCCAGGGCGGTCCGTAGAAACCTTCCACAATGCCCCGGATGGGGAAAGACGGATAATCGGCGATAACCACTTCCGCGCCGTTCTCTTGCAAGCGCACGGATTGCGGCCGAGGGACGAGATCGGTCGGGAGCGTCGAGGCCCCGGTTGCCAGAAGGTCCGGAATCCGCAGCAGGGCATTGTGAAAGCCGGCGGCCGATATGGCCTCAATGTAAATGCGATTGGGCCGAGGGCCACGCGAATAAGAACAGCGCAGGATGTAGCCTTCGTTGGTCAGCTCCGCCGTGGGTTCAATCTCCGAGCCACGGGCCTCATGCGTGAGCTCGGCTTGGAAGGCGCTGGCATCGGCTACGCGGTCCAACTGGATGAGTAAGCTGCCGGCGCCGGGTTGTGGGCGGGTGTTTTGCTCGACCTGGTCCGAGAAGCGGAGGGGTAGGCCATTTTGCGACGCCAGCTCGCGCAACTGACGCTGAATCCGGCTGTCGACGTCACTGTTGGAAACAACCGTCCAAGTCGCCTTGACTCGCGCGGTTGCGAACGGTGTAAAGAGCGTGGCGACGGAGACAACAATCAGTGCTAGCTTACCGCGCATAAGAGACCACTCTCAGTTCTTGCCCAACGCCGCAGCGATCGCCTTCTCCGCCAGCGGCGCCATGAGGGCATAGCCAGCCTTGTTGGGGTGGACTCCGTCCTCGGACAGTTCCGCCTTCAGGCCGCGCTTGTCATTCGCCATGGCCGAGTGGTAATCGAGGAAAATCAATCCCTCCTTCGCGGCGTAGCCTTTCATCCAGTCATTCAAAGCGCGAATCTTTTCCACCGGCGCCAGGTCCGGCCTCCAGGGATATTGCAGAGCCGGTACGAGCGCGGAGAAAACCACGCGGATGCCGTTTCTCTTCGCAAGGTCCACCATGGACTTCAGATTATCTTCGATCGCTGCGAGCGTGATGGGGCCGGTATTTTCCGCGATATCGTTTGTGCCGGCGAGGATCACGACCACTTTGGGCTGCAGTGCGATCACGTCCTGGCGAAAGCGCAGTAGGATCTGCGGTGTGGTTTGCCCGCTGATTCCGCGATTTATATAAGGCTTGCCGGGGAAGGAGCCGGACAGTGACCAGAATTCCGTAATGGAATCGCCCAGGAACACCACTCTCGACTCTTCCTTTGCGGGCGGACCCAGCTTGTCATCGTCATCGCGATACTTTGCCAGGTTGGGCCAGTCGCGCAAGCTCGATTCCATTTCTTTCCGGTCGTCCTTGAGAGACGCACAAGGATCCGACGGCTGCTGCGCCGTTGCGGTGGCCGACAGAATCATGCCGCCCAGAAGAACAAAGATTGCTTTCATTAAGGAATGCACAAACTCACCTCTGAACGCTTGCGAATCAAGTTCAAATAGAAGACTTGCCCGCGCCGGATCGACTGGGGGCGCCGTGACAAGCGGCACCCCGCGAGTTACTTCGGGGGTGTATCTGGTTAGAAGCTGATTTTTGCTCCTAGTTGCATCTTCCGGCTGGTGTTGGCGTACCAAATCCCGCCAAAACCTGCGTCGGTATAAGTTGTATCCGGCAAACCAAGGTTCGGGTGATTGAACACGTCCGTGGCAGATAACTTAAACTGCAAGCTTCCGCTTTCCCCGAGTACTTTAAGACGGAAGTTCTTGAGCAACGCCATGTCTACATTTACCCAGTGCGGACCGTAAATGGTGTCCCGGCCCACATCGCCGAAGGTTCCGGCTGTGGGACTGGCAAACGCTGAGGTGTTAAACCAGCACTGCATCGTTCTGACGGGAAAGCCGTTCGGGCACGTTCCACTCCACGGATCACCCACCTGATTGGGACG
The DNA here is from genome assembly GCA_049519955.1 of Terriglobales bacterium. Classification (GTDB taxonomy): domain Bacteria; phylum Acidobacteriota; class Terriglobia; order Terriglobales; family Acidobacteriaceae; genus Acidiflorens. The sequence goes on along the minus strand of JBEKQG010000237.1, from coordinate 9,438 downwards.
CCACTGCCCCGATCCCGCTCCGTCCGCTTCCCCCATGACCACAGTCGTGGGTACGCCGGTGCGCACAAAGAAAATCGAGGAAAGCTGCCAGCCCCCCACGATTTCATTCCATACTCCGCCCTGGTTAAGAAATTGCTTTCCTTGACCAAAGGGCAGCTCATAGTCCACGCTCCCGTTGAAAGTGTGGCGGATGTCGTTCACTGCGGGACCGTAGTTCGAATTCATGTCGTATGCGTTCTGATAATTCTGGCCGAACCGTTCGGAAGCACCAGCGCCACCCCAGCCAGCACCGGTCTGCATATCCAGCACCTTGGACCAGGCATAGCTCACGCCAAAGGACAAGCCTTGGGCGAGCCGCTTATTGGCAATGACATGCAGGGCGTGGTAGTTGGAACGGCCGTCGAACAAAGAGGCGATGATCTGAGCATAGTTCGGATTCGGCCGCACGCCGGCATTCGGCCCGCTCAACGGCATTTGGTTGATGTCCCTTCCCAGTTGAAGATTGACGCCCCGGTTCCCCACGTAGCCGACGTCCAGCACCATTCCATGGGCAAACTGACGCTGGATGTCAAACTGGTATTCGACGTAGTACTCCATGGGGATCTTCCACGGCGTGTAGTTCACGCTTTGGCCATTGAACAGGTCAGGCGTCCGGTACTGGCTGGTGGGATAAATCGGCGGCGGGGGTCCGATCCCAAAAGGTTGAGGAGAGTAACAGTTGGGAAGCTGCCAGTTAGGAGGAGTCAAGTTCCCTAGTTGGAAGACCGGCGGCACCAGGCCCTGCGCGTCGGGATAGCACTGCATTGACCCTACTGGGACCCAGCCCTGTCCCCAGGCCTGAGCGGGCGCAATCGTGTTTTGCCCGGCGATGATGTTGTACAGTCCTATCCCGCCGCGAACCGACCAGTTTTGCGCGGGCGACCATGCAACGCCAACTCGCGGGGCAAAGAAATCCCAGATAGTGTCGGTCATGGCCCGATGTCCATCCTCTCCTCCATACCACATGCCGCCTGTGGGAGGACCGGCAGGGTTCACGATCAAAGGCTGGAAACCCGAGATCTTGTTCTGGACCTCGCTCCATCCGCTTTGGATCACATAGCGCAAGCCCAAGGTCAGGGTCAGATTCGGTTTGACCTTGTACTCGTCCTGCACAAATGATTGTGCGCTCCACATGCGTCCGCCAGTCTCGGGGTTGATCGAGACCCACCAGGACTCCGGCAGCCCGAGAAGGAAATCGGCGTAACCTTCTCCCTCGCTGGGAACGTTCGCGAGCGTCTGATCGTAGGGATTCTGGGTCAACGCGCCGCCCCACCAGAAGCCTCCTTCTTGTGCAGTTCCCCAGCCGGTATTCACCCACCAACGGTCGAACTCGCCACCGAACTTAAGAATATGCTTGCCCCTCACCCAGGTGGCGGCGTCGGAGTAGATGAAAGTCGTCTCGGCGTCAATCGCAGGCGGTTGCCCGGGGTTGCCGATGCCGGTATTGAGGTTTCCGTTAATCCAGATGTTGGGGAAAAGATCGCCCGCCGGATTCGCCAGTCCTAACTTGGCAGGCCAGTTTTGTCCCTGGTTTACGTCGGTGCCGACTCCATGCTCACGACTGAGGGAGAAGCGGAATTCGTTCACCACGTTGGGAGTCAGTGTCCAGACGTTCGTTACCTGTCCCTGGACCTCATTGCCACCCCAATGAGAGCAGTTGATATCGCAGATGGGATCGCTGTAGGGGTTGTCGAAATTCACCACCATGAGTGATCCCGTGAGCCGATTCTTGGAATTGATGTCGTAGTCCAGTTTTCCGTTGATCCACCGCTGCAGGGAGTTGCTGGGCTGAAGACTGTAAAAGTTGTTCACGTTTCCCGCTGCCGAAAGGTTCGGGGCCAGAAAGTTCTGCTGTATTTTGGCTGCCGCCGGATCGAAGCGGCTCTGGGGAATAATGTTGCCAAGGAAGGGCAAGCGGCAAACGACCTGGTTTCCTTGCCAAGTCACCGTCTGCGTCGTGAGCGGATCATAGATTTGGCCATTCAAAACCACTTGACTGGGATCGCAAGGGTTGGTCGTGCCCGTGGGTGTCCCCAACAGCGTTGAAAAGTCGCCCTGGACATATCCCTGCCCGCCGTTGGGCTGGGGCCCGGTGGTCGGGTACGATTCGTAAGTCGGGGCGGAGCTGTGGACTGGATTCCTCTCAAAACTGAAGAAGAAAAACGCCTGGTTTTTCTTGATAGGACCGCCCAGGTTGAAGCCGTACTCGTTCCAGCGGACCTTTGGCTTGCTGAACGGGGGCGGCTGGGCAAACTTGTTCTCTGCGTTCGCCGCGTCGTTCTCGATGTACTCGTACACGCTGCCGTGAAACTTGTTGGTGCCGCTTTTGGTGATCACATTGAAGACCGACAGGCCGTTGCCGTGCTCGGCGCCGAAATTCGCGGTCGAGAGGCTAACTTCCTGAATGGTTTCAATCGGCGGCGCCAATGCGTCCGGGTTCGATGATTGCCCCAGCATGGCGATGCCGCCGTCAATCTGCCAGTTGGAGAAATATGGCTGCTGGCCATTGACCCCGATACCTTGGCCGGTGGATCCTTCTCCCGAGCCGGGGTTCACGCCAGGCACGACCGCAAACAAATCCATCCAATTGCGGTCGATACTGGGGGCGGCGCTGACCATATCAGCGGTGAGCGTCGTGTTCTTCTCGGCCGATTCGGTCTGCACCAGCGGCGCATCGCCTGCGACGGTTATCTTTTCCGATGTCGCGCCGATTTCCAGCGAGCCATTCACGGTGATCGTCTCGACAATCAGAGTAATGCCGGAGCGTGTCAGAGTCTTGAAGGCATCTTTGGCGAAGGTAACGGAGTACTCGCCCGGCTGCAGGTAGGGCACGTCGTACAAACCCGCCGCGTCGGTGGTGGCCGTCTTGCTCACGCCCGTCGCAACGTTAGTAATCGCGACCTTGACTCCAGGTAACACTGCCTGGGACTGGTCAGTGACCGTTCCCCGAATTTCGCCACTCTGCCTGCTCTGACCCCTCGCCGGGCTCAAGAACGACAAAAAGATCAATGAGACTAGGACGAAAGCAAAATACAACCTGGAACCGAAGAGCGACATCACAAATTTCTCCTTTGCACAGGTCAATCCGCTGAACAGCAGAGGAAGAACTGAACACTCAACCCAGCGTACCTTTTTCTAGCATCCGCGACCCCGCGTCAAGTTCGAAACGGTTCAGTGACAGGTTTGAAACCAGATCCCAGTCAATTTTCTGGGTGGTTTGCAACGGCCGAGTACAAAATTGCGGAGAAATCCTGCCCCTGTAAATGCACCCTACACTCTTACACGGATGCCAGCGTGCCGTGCGCAATCTCCTCCAAGCGCCCATATCTAACCTGGAAGACGTCGTGCCACTCTACGGCTGCTCCGGGCAAGGTGCTGCTGTCCACCGGCCAGCTCGACAGGGCCGTGGAGCACTTGCACCACGCCGTAGCTGTCGATCCGCTCGATGCCCAGACGCACTATAGGGTTTCGCAGGCGTATCGGCAATTGGGGCGCATCTCCAAGGCCGACAGAGAGGTTGCAACCTTCCAGCACTTGCGGGAGGCCGAGGAACGGCTGCGTTCGGCCTATGGGGATACAGATTAAAAAGTCCGGGAAATCACAGGCGCTCAACCCCGACATCCCGCAATCGCTCGCGCCACGAAAAGTACACCGTGCAAGCCCGGTTACGCCGATGTTTTGAACATCTTTAAGCGTTTGGCAACTAAGCGCTTGCACTTGAACTCCGCGCTGCCTTCACGGGAGCCCTGTGCTAAGATTCGACCCGGAGCAGTTCGTGTCACACACGTCATACTCGCCACCAAAACCGAACCCGGAATCGAGTCGCGCCGAGCGAGCGATACCGGACGCGCTCGTACGCGAGGAATTGGATCGAGTACTCTCCAGCCACGACTTTCAGGCAAGCAAGCTCTGCCAGAGTTTCCTGCGCTATGTGGTCGAGAACACCCTGAACGGGCACACGGATAGTCTCAAGGAACGTACCATCGGGATCGGAGTCTTTGGCAAGCCGACGTCGTACGATCCCAGCGAAGATGCCGGGGTTCGGGTGAAAGCCGGCGAGGTGCGAAAGCGGCTGCGTTCCTACTACCTGAGTCAACCGTGTGAAGCCAAGGTGGTGATAGAACTTCCTTCGGGAACCTACGTTCCCGAGTTCCGCCCCTTCAAAAGCGCGGAACAGCGTGCCCCGGCCAAGCCTAGGGTTCGTTCATGGTTATTCCTGGCCACCTTGGGTGCGGTGCTTTTAGGCTTGGCGATGGCTGCATTTTTTTGGTTGCGTCCACATCCCGTAGCTGATTCCCTCGGTCAATTCTGGTCACCAGTCTTTCAGAGCCACAAGGCGGTGTTTGTGTGTACGGCGCCAGTGCCCGTGTACTCTGACGTTCGGAATTCCAGCGTCAGGCAGCCGGCCAGGGTTGAAGATTTCGTCCTGATCCCGAACCGCTTTGTGGCGGTCAGCGATGTCAACTCCGCAACCCAAATCGCCGAGATGTTCGGCCGGATGGGAGAGCCTTACAAGCTTCGAATTGGCAATGACGTCTCCTTCCGCGACCTGCGTACGACGCCGGCTGTCCTGGTCGGCTTCTCCTATACACAATGGCATGAAATCGGCGAGCACTTTCGTTACTCCATCGATTTATCCCACCGGCCCTTCGGAGTTTCGCAAGATGGCGCTCTCACCGATTGGACAATCAAAACCCACCCCGACGACCCCGAACTGAATGAGGATTACGCGATTGTGTCGCGTGTCTTTTATCCGGGTACGAATAGCATCATCGTCGAGATCACCGGAATATCCCATTACGGCACGGAAGCGGCTGCCGACCTGGTGACGAATCCAGCGCTTCTCCAGGAGGCGCTCCGCAGATTACCCGCGGGATGGCAGCAGAAGAATGTTCAGATCGTTCTGCATGTCGAAGTGATTTCGGGTTCTCCCTCCGTCCCCACCGTCGTCGCCAGTCAGGTGTGGTAATCGCAGCGGCTGGAATAGGCGGATCGGGGGGCCGGAGATTCAAGTCCTCACCTTCTCTCCATTCAGCCGGCACCAGCGCAGTTCGAAACTGGGGGTTTTGTTAGAGACTCTTAAGACCCGACGGGGTATCGAGAAATGGCGACTCCTGGACGGCAGGCCGCGCTTCGTCGTATCGGCCTCATGGCGATAGTGCTGGACACTCTCCGATTGTGTGCTGTCGGCCAGCATCGACCTATCGGCTCAGGAGATTGACAGGGAGCGCGCAGGAGTTCGAGGCAAACATCCCACGGCTCGCGCAAAGATAGCCGATGGCCAACCGCTAGTTCCACTGCTAGTTCCACTGCGCCTTGGCCGCCCGCCGCAGACCGGGCAGAACCGCTTCGAGATAGTCGACCACCGCCTGCAGACGTTTTGCTTCCGACAGAGTCGAGAGCAGGGTCTGCTTGAAGTCGAGATCGAGCGGAAGGGAGCCTGCAAGCAGGAAAGAGAGGTTGGCGGCATGCTCGTCAGGGCCGGAGGGCTCTGTCCCGGCCAGTTTTGCGATCTCGGCGTGTAAGCGCACTGCCTGCGTCACCATGTGCGCGGCCGGCTTGCCGGGTTCGTCTTCGACCACGGAAATCTCGGCCTGTAGGAACGAGCGCTCATGGTTGACCTGAATCACTTCAAAACGCTCGATCCCGCGCGTCAGGATGTCCAAGCGCCCGTCGTCGTATTTTTTGGTGACGGACACGATCTCGGCGGTGCAGCCGATGTCGGCGACGCCATCGGAAGACGCACGCACCACGCCGAAGGGCTTTTTCTGTTCCAGGCATTCCGCGATCATCTCCTTATACCGCGGTTCGAAGATGTGCAGCGGCAAGGGAACGCCTGGCAGCAGCACCAATTCGAGCGGGAAGATGGGCAACAGAGAACTCACGGCAGCTCCGATGGGGACGATTTTACGCTACGCGGGAGTTCTCAGTTCCCAGTTCTCAGTTCTCAGTGGAAACCGGATGGCGTTCGGTTCTTCTGAGAACTGAGAATTGAGAACTTGATAGAGAAGTGGAGCAAAAAGTAAAGAAAAGTAAATTCTGCAAACCTTCCGGAGGCTGGCGCATCGAATAAGGCAGGCAGAACCGCAGTCTTCCACCCCCGCCGAAAGGCCGTCTGTAAGGCGGTGCTGGGGGTGGAGGCTGCCGTTGACTTTTCAGGGTGCTGTTTTCGTTAGAATAAGGTCTATGAGATTCCGGTCCCGGCCCGCGCGGTTGACGTTCCCCTTGCTTCTCTCTCTGGCTGCATGGTTCAGCGTCCTGCTGCCGATGGTTGTGATGCCCCAGGCGGCGCGCGCGCAGGAAGGCCCGCTCGACAAAACCGAGCCCAAGGGAGTCACGGTCGAGGAGATCATCAAGCATTTCGCCGCCAAAGAGAAGGAGTTCGAGATGGCGCGCGATCAGTACACCTACCGGCAGGACGTCAAGGTCATGACGCTCGAAGGCGACACGCCGGACGGCGGCGAGTACCGTGAAGTTTTTGACGTGACCTTCGACGACAAGGGACACAAGGTCAAGAACGTGGTCTTCGCTCCACAACCCACACTGCAACGCATCATAATGACCGAGGAAGATTTCGACGACATCGAGAACCGCCTGCCGTTCGTGCTGACCTCGGATGAGATCGGAGAGTACGACATTCTGTACGTGGGCCAGCAGAAGCAGGACGAGCTGAATACGTACGTTTTCGATATCGCGCCCAAGCAGATCGTCGGCAAGAAACGATATTTCCAGGGGCGGATCTGGGTGGACAACCACGATTTTCAGATCGTGGAAACCTATGGCAAGCCCGTACCGGACATCCGGAAGAAGAAGGGCCAGGAGAACCTGTTCCCGAAGTTCACCACCTGGCGCGAACAGATTGACGGACAGTACTGGTTTCCCACCTATACGCGCGCCGAGGACACGCTCAAGTTTTCCATGGGCGACGTGCAGATCCGCGACATCATCAAATACACGAACTACAGGCGCTTCGGATCGAAATCGAGGATCCTGTACGAAGGCAAGGAAGTGGAGAAGACGGCGCCGAAGGATCAGCAGCCGGTTGAACCGCCGAAGCCGCAGTAAAGCCAGGTTTCAAGGTTTCAGAGTTTCAAGGTTTCAAGGTGCAAACCCTTCGGGTCACGCTGTCTTTTTGCTCAAGGAGTTGAGCAGCCGATCGAGCAGTCCGAGCACTTGGTATGACTCTAGCTCCAATGCTTCATACGCAGGTCGCTCCAGGAATCCCAAATCCAGCGCAATCGCCAATTGTGTTTCCGCTTCCAGCAAAGAGCCCCGCGCCTGGCCTAAGAAATGCCGGAATTCGCCGGAAGTTAGTCTTCCTTGCCCCTCCGCGATGTTTGACGCCACTGAAACGGCAGCTCGTCGGATTTGAGAAGTCAGACCGTACGTTTCGGATTTAGGGAAATTTGCTGTTGCCTGATAGGTATGAACCGCGAGTGCTTTGGCTTTCTGCCAGACCAGCAATTCGCGATAAGAGCGAGCCATGGTCTCCTCCCAAAAGCCAGGTTTCAAGGTTTCAGAGTTTCAAGGTTTCAAAGTGCGGATACCCCACTTATTCGCATTTTGTGCGAATGAATGGGAGTATCGCGATGCCTTCGAGGCTCGCGCCAGAGTCAGCCGACTCCCACTCCTCGCAAAAAAACGCAATAAGTGAGGCATCCGGCAGTAGAAGCTCTTAACTATACAAATACCCATCTTTGGCAATTTGTGGGGGGGTACCCCCCCTACCCCAAAATGAGTTAAGTTGATGATAGCAGGATAGTTAGAGGCAAAGTATTCAAAATATTGGACTTAGCGTTGAATTTTGCGGTTTGGCGTGCACTTGCGGGGGTGGTGACCGAGGCCATTTGTTGTCAAAGAGCACGTAAAAAGTTTGCGGCCGGAAATGCGTTCGTCTCTGGAGACTGGCACACTTCTCGATGATGCACTATCGAGGTATCTTCGCGCCGATTGGGGTGCAAGTCTGTGATGACGGTACGAGAAAAATGTGATGAAAAAAAGTTGGGAGGAACGCAGTGGTTCTTGGCAGTGTGGAATTCCGCCCTGCGAAAAAGCGCGCGCGAAGTTTCTTCCACCCAGGTTAGCGCCCAAAGAACGGGCGCGAACCTGGGGCACCGGGCTACACAACGAAGTAGAAATTCTCTACCACAAGGACTCACATCAAAGTTGGGACAAGTGACTCAACTTGCATGGGTGGAGACTAAGTCTGTGACGTATGAAAACCCCCACTTAAGCCAACACCGGGCTTGAGTGGTACACCAGTGTGCCTCAGTCCACTACCGGAAACCCGTTGTTCGTGAAGTGCAGGATTTTCTTTCCCTTGTTGTTTCCAATCACATGCTGCCAATTGTTGCGCTCAAGTAGAGAAAGGATCTGTCGAGGGGGCCAATCGGCAATAACCTCTTGAGTAAAAATTACCACCTGTCTGAAGATACCTGGCTTGCTGATGGCAACGTGACAACCATCAATCTGCCATTCGTGTTCAACTTGATATCCTTTGGATGCAAGCAACACGCATAATTCATCGGCCTTAGTTTTCTGCAATGGTTTTTCGCTCATAAGCTTATCATTAACCAAAAATGAGTATAACCTAGTTAACAGGAAGGAAGGCAAAAATGTGGGTGCTCGTGATTGTTGTCGTTATCGTGTCAGCCGTGATCGTCGCTGCGGTCAGCTCCGCGAGCGATAACATCGTCGAAGGGTTGCATCGCATGCCCAGACCGAACGATGACGATATTATCAGCAAATACGATCTGGAAGAGTTGAGAATCGTGCTTACGGATATCAAAGAACTGTTGTCAATTTCCTGCCCGCAGTGTGGCGACAAACCTTGGTATGGACTGACTGTTGCCGAGCAGCGAGTCTGGCTCGAAGAGCACTTCGCTGAGCACAAAAGCGGCAAACTAGGGAAGCGGGCACTCGACGATATCGCCGCCGAGCGGCACGAACGAGAACGAGAACACCGAGAACGAGAACACAAAGAGTTTGAGGCCAGCCATAAGCATCTTTTTTCGCCCGAAGAAGAAAAAGAAGAGAAAAGAGGCGAATGATGCTGGAGGGGTGCCCCTCGATAAGAGCGAAGGCTCTGTTAAGGGGGGCTGGCCCATCCTACCCGTTCTAACTATGGCGAGTGGCCCATTCAAGCCTGGTTTTGGCTTGAGTGGGGATGTCCGATAGCTGGAAAGAGTGTTCCCGCCGCTCGTTCGCGCTTTCGCGCCGCCCATTTTAACTCGATCTCTAGCGTACGTCACAGCCGGTTACTGATTTTGTCTCAGCCTCCAACATCCCCACTCTAAATTTCGCAAAGAACGCGAAATTTAGAATTGATTGGATAAGAGGGAAGGCTCGATAGAATCCCGGTAGTCTTGAGGTTGAGGACCGAAAGACGCTGGGAAGGTA
>JBEKQG010000236.1:0-18352 GCA_049519955.1 Terriglobales bacterium | reverse complement strand
CGATTTTTAATGAATCGTTTCGCGTGCCACTTCTTCGAGCGTGGTCCAGCCTGCCGCAACCTTGATCAACCCGCTGCGGCGCAGCGTGATCATGCCGCGTTCAATCGCTTTTTTCTTGAGTTCGACCGCCGATGCGCCCACCAACACCAGCTCCCGGATCTCGTCATCGACCTCCATCACTTCATACAATCCGGTTCGGCCCTTGTAGCCGGTCTTGTTGCAGGTGGCGCAGCCTTTGCCCTTCATCACCTTCACCGTCCTGGCTTCTTCGGGCGTGTAGCCTTCGTCGATCAGCGCCTGCACAGGCATTTCGACCGGCTCCGCGCAGTCCTTGCAAATCCGCCGTACCAGGCGCTGGGCGCAGATCAGGTGCACCGACGTCGCCACCAGGAAAGGCTCGATGCCCATGTTCATGAGTCGCGTGATGGTCTCCGGCGCGCCATTGGTGTGCAGCGTGGACAAAACCAGGTGGCCGGTGAGCGCCGCCTTGATGGCGATTTCCGCCGTCTCAAAGTCGCGGATTTCGCCGACCAGAATGATGTTCGGGTCCTGCCGCAGGAAGGCGCGCAGGGCTGCCGCAAAATTCAGCCCAATCTGCTCCTTCATCTGCACTTGATTGACGCCGGCGAGCTGAAACTCAACCGGGTCTTCGGCGGTCATGATGTTGGTATCGGGCTGGTTCAGCCGCGCCACGGAGGAGTAAAGGGTGTTGGTCTTGCCCGATCCCGTCGGCCCCGTCACCAGCACCATGCCGTAGGGCTTGAGGATGGCCTTTTCGAACTTCACCAGCGATTCCGGCTCGAAGCCCAGCTTGGTCATGTCGAGGCGCAGGTTCTCCTTGTCGAGCAACCGGAGCACGATCTTCTCGCCCCACAGCGTGGGCAGCGTCGAGACGCGGAAATCGAGCTGTTTTTTCTTGCCGCCAAGCTGCATCTTCAGCATGATGCGGCCGTCCTGCGGCAGCCGCTTTTCGCTGATGTCGAGCTTGGCCATGATCTTGAGGCGCGAAATGATCGCGTCCCTCAGTTTCAGCGGCGGATTCATCACCAACTGCAGCACTCCGTCAATGCGGAAGCGGACGCGGAATTCCTTCTCGTACGGCTCCATGTGAATGTCGCTCGCCCCGCGCTTCACCGCATCGGTGAGCACGATGTTCACGAGCTTGACGATGGGAGCTTCGTCGGCCGCTTTCTCGAGTTCTCGGAGCTCGAGTTCCTGCTCAACGGTCTGCAACTCGACATCGGCGCCTTCGCCGAACTCGTTCATCGATTGCATGACCTGCTCGAGCTCTTCTTCCTTGGACGCGCCGTAGGCCTTGTCAATGCCCTCGACAATCGAACTTTCCGAGGCCACCACCGGCTCGATGTTGAAGCCGGTCATGAACTTGATGTCGTCCATCGCAAACACGTTGGTAGGATCCACCATGGCGATGGTGAGCGAAGCGCCGACCCGGCTAAGCGGGAGAATCTGGTAGCGTTTCGCGGTTTCGTAGGGAATCAGCTTGACAACGGCAGGATCGATTTCGAAGTAAGAGAGATTGATGGCGGGCACGCCGTATTGGCGCGACAGAAAGTTGGTGACATCCTCGTCCGAAAGGAAACCCAACTTCACCAGCGCCGACGCAAGCCGGGCGTGGGTCTCCTTCTGGAGTTTGGTTGCCTGCTCCAACTGCTCTTGGGTGATGACCTTCTCTTTGACGAGCAGGTCGCCCAGCCGCTGAGACATATCTCTCCTGAATTTCCCCGCGACCTCCGGGGCCTGTGCGAAGCCGCTGATTTCCGGGGAGATCAGGGCGGTTGCTCTCGCACTGACACAAATTGTCACCCCAATCGGAGTTCCGAAAAAGTAACTTAAGTACCTGTCCTTCGCGGACAACGCGGTTTGTACACTCGGTTGGCCCATTTCCGCCAGAAAATCGCCGCGTGACGAGCATCACCGCGCGGCAGTCCATGTTCTTCGGTGCGAGAGCAGTCATTGGTCGTTAGTCGTTGGTTGTTCGCAGTTCGCCGCGTCCGCCGAAGACTGGGCACTGGCACGCCAACGACGAACGACCAACGACTAACGACCAATGGCTAGGCCTTACAATGGTGATGCTGCAATTTTCACCCCTGCTCATGCGCAACGCCCAACACGACGCGATCCGCGCCTATTACCACACCCTGTTTTCCGCCTGGGGACGCCAGCATTGGGGGCCGGCGCAATCGCGCTTTGAGGTGATTGTTGGGGCCTATCTGACGCAGAACACGGCGTGGACAAACGTTGAAAAAGCGCTCCGCAATCTTCGCCAAGCGCGGCTTCTGACCATCCGCGGTATCCGCCGCGCACCCCTGCCTGAGATCGAGCGGCTCATTCGCCCCTCCGGTTACTTCCGCCAGAAAGCGCAGCGCCTGAAAACATTCGTGCGCTTTCTCGACGATCGTTACGGCGGGTCGCTCGCGCGCATGTTCGCCCGGCCCACCGCCGGACTCCGCGACGAACTGCTCGCGCTCAATGGTGTGGGGCCGGAAACCGCGGACTCAATTCTGCTCTACGCCGGCAATCACCCGGTCTTTGTCGTGGACGCTTACACTCGCCGCATTCTGGAACGGCACGGCGTGGTGCCGGACGCTGCCAGCTACGACGAAATCCGGCAATTGTTCGAGCAGGCGCTGAGCGAAACACCTCCCGCCCGGCCGAGAGTGGCCGGGGATCCCGCTATGCCGCTCGGGCCGCGAGGCGTTTCGCATCCGCCATCCGCCGTGAGTGAACTTGCCCGCTCTTCCCTGGCGCAGGTGTTCAACGAAATGCACGGGCTCATCGTCGGCGTCGGCAAGACATACTGCCTAAAGTCACAACCGCAGTGTGAGCTATGTCCTTTGCAGAAGTTCCTTCCTCAGGCAAAGTGAGTCCGGAGAGACCACATGAAATGGCGAACGCTGGTTCTGGCTTTGACGACCGCTGCCTCTTGCCTGGAACTTGGCGCTGGCGTCCCAGAGCATTCGTTGCGTGAAGCCGCACAGGCTTCTGGGCTGCTCATCGGCGCCGCCGTGAGACCGGCGCAACTTTCCGAGGCGGCCTACGCGTCCACGCTCGCCCGCGAGTTCAACCTGCTGGAGCCGGAAGACGCGCTGAAGTGGGAGATCGTGCATCCCGCGCCGCAGACCTTCGACTTCTCTCAAGCCGACGAGATCGTCGATTTCGCGACCCGCCATGGCATGAAGGTCCGCGGACACACACTCGTCTGGCACCGGCAGAATCCAGACTGGTTGACGCAAGGAAAATTCACTCCCACCGAGCTTGCCGAAATTCTCGAGAAACACATCAAGACCGTGGTCGCACATTACCGGGGCAAAATCTTCGCTTGGGATGTAGCCAATGAGGCTTTCGACGAGTTGCACCCGGGCGAACTGCGCAGCACCATCTGGCGGGATCAGCCGGGAATCGGAGTGGCTGAAAACCTAGCGTCAAGCTACGAGCCGCGAGCTTCGAGCAGTCTTTCTCGCTCGGAGCTCGAAGCTCGGAGCTCGGAGCCTCGTCGCTCGAAGCAAAGCTACTCCTATATTGCGCAGTGTTTCCGCTGGGCGCATGAAGCCGATCCCCAGGCGCTGTTGTTTTATAACGAGGCGGAAGCCGACGTCATAAACCCAAAGTCGGACGCGATCTACGCCATGGTGCGCGATTTCCGCCAGCGCGGCGTGCCCATCGACGGCGTGGGCTTGCAGATGCACATCGCGGACCTGCGCGCCGATGTCCCGTCCATTTCCGCCAATATCCAGCGCTTCACGGCGTTAGGCGTCCAGATCCACATCACCGAGATGGATGTCGCCCTTCCCCTCGACGCCAACGGCAATGCCAGCCCGCAAGACCTGCAACGCCAGGCGGACATCTATCGCCAGATTGCCGCCGCTTGTCTCGCTCACCGCGGTTGCACGGCCATCCAAACCTGGGGTTTCACGGACAAGTATTCCTGGATCGGATCGCACTCGAAGCACACGCAAGGCGCGGCGCTGCTCTTAGATCGTAACTATCGTGCCAAGCCCGCCTACGCTGCGCTGCGCAACGCGCTGGAGCAGGGCCGGCGCTAGTTGACGATGGTTCGTCGAGTGCCATCGCTGGTCTCGCGGCCGCAGCATCGACTCCTCACTTTAGGGTCGCGCACGAAAACGGGTAAATGCGGACGGGACGATCGCTGTGGCAACGGGAAAGACCGCCACTGTGGGATTGGCGTTTCGCCCTAAAAAACTTGCGGCCCAGGGGGTGTCCCCTGGGCCGCAATCGTTACAGTGCTATTTAGTACACCACCGGCGGGAACGCACTGGAGGTGCTCGTGCTGTTGTTGGCGTCGCCCGAGTAAACCGCCGTCAGGGACGCTGTCCCCGCGGAGGCGAACGTAATCACGCACTTTCCAGTACCGGTCGTCGCCAGCGTTCCCGTGCAGTGAAGCCCGGTGTTGCTGTCGGTCACGGTTACCGTGCCCGTTACTTTGCCGCCCGGAGTGTTCTCCGCCGTGGCGAAGTTCACCGTCACCACCAGAGGCTTCAACGAACTCGCAGCGGCGGCGCTGGCGATTGTGGTCGTGGTGGGGGCTTTTGTGACATCGAGAGTCACCGTCTTAGCCACCGTTGTGTAGTCCTTGACGGCAGTCGGAGTAAACGTGACTTTCAGAGTCTGGCTACCCGCCGTCGGCACCTTGCCTGCCAACGGTGAATAGACGAACTTGCCAGCCACGCTCGCGGTCGCATCCAGTTGGGTTCCGCTCAACGCCGTCCCGTAGGTGATCGGCGCCGGCGTGGCCCAAGTGACTATGCTGGCTATTTTCTCCGCGATCGTCTTCTGGGTGGCGGAAGCTGCCTTATAGGTATAGTCCGCTGCCCACTTCGCTGTCAGGCTGCACGTCCCAGTACCGCTGATCATCGCAACATTAAAGATGGTGGGATCGCTGGTCGCAGTGACCGTGCAAGCTGTCGCCGTCCCCGTAACCGTCGGCAAAGTGGTGGCGTTCGTCGTGGCTGTCACCTGGAAGGTGCCCAGGTAATACGCGCTGGTTGGCGCGCCGGTGAAGTGCACCGTCGCCGCAACCGCTGCCGCTACGCTTGTGTGCATGACGTCAGTCGCAGCCAGATAGTTGTTGCTAGCTGGCGCGGTCAGCGTCTCCGTGCACGTTCCCGTCGTGGCATCCATCGTATATTTTGCGCCTACATTGGTGCACGCACCAGAACTGCTGTACGTGACCGGCGTATTGGCGGCGCAGACCAGCGTAAAGCTGAACTTGTCGACCGCCGTTGCAGGAGCGGGTACAGAGCACGTAATGGTCTGACTCGCCGGATTTACCTGCACTTGGAACGTGCTGTTGGACTGCAGATAGTTGCTGTTGCCCGGCATGAAGTTGACCGACACCGTCTGCGTGCCCGCGTTCAGCACCGTTCCCAATGCCGGCGTATAGACTGACGTGCCGGTGACGCCAGCCGGCGTGACCGAACAGTTCACCACACCTGCGCTCAGCGGGGTTCCGTAAGTGATCGGCACCGGCGAGCACGAGATGCCCGTTGCGGCTGCGCTCACTTGCAGCGTAACGCTGCCGGTTGACCCGGCATAGTTGCTGCCACTCGGAGTGAAGGTGACTGAAAGCGTCTGGCTGCCCGCGTTCAGCACCGTTCCCGCTGCCGGTGAATATACGAATGTGCCCGCCACAACCGGGCTCACCGTCGCGTTCAACTGCGTTCCGCTCAACGCCGTCCCGTACGTGATCGCCGCCGGGGTCGGCCAAGTGATGGTCGTTGGGGCTGCGTTCACTACCTGGTTCAACGTGCCCGTGCTCCCACCGTGGTTGCTGTCGCCCGAGTAGGTCGCCGTAATCGCATCGGTCCCAGCCGTGAGGCTCGAGGTCGTGCAAGTCGCTACCCCCGGATTGCCCGTCGTCACCGTGGTCGTGCCGCAGAGTGTATTGGCGCTCCACGTCACGCTCCCGGATACGTCCTTCGGCTTCACTTGCCCCTTCAGCAGGTTATTCTCGCCGCTGATCGTCGCCGTGAACGTTACCGGCGTCCCGTAGACGGACGTATTGCCGGTGGAGCTCGATGTAACCACCGTCCCTGCCGACGCCTGGTTGATGGTGAAGTTGTTCGTCTGCGGGCTGTAGGAAACACTGTAGTTCGTGTCTCCCGCGAACGCCGCAGTCTCCGTGTACACGCCCTGTCCATCCAGCACAGTCGGTGTATACGTCGCCGTACACGTGATCGTGTCTTTCACCTTCGGTGCGCAAGTCGTCGCCCCGTAGGTGCTCGGCCCGGTGCCGCCAATCGTTACATCGCTCGCCGTGGGCGCAGCACCCTTGCCCGTCCACGTCAACACTGCCGTGATCGTCACCGGCGTATCCAGACCGTAGTCCTCGGAAGCCGGACTCACGTTGGTCACGTTGATGGTCGTCGCGATCCCGCCTTGAATGACCTGGTTCAACGTTCCCACGCTCCCGCTGTGGCTGCCGTCGTCGCCGTTGTAGGTCGCGGTAATCGTATCGGTTCCTACTGGCAGGTTCGTCGCCTTGGATGTGTTGCACGTCGCTACTCCCGGATAACCCGCCGTCACCGTCGTCGTCGTGCAGCCTGTGTTAGCGCTCCACGTCACGGTCCCGCCAACGACCTTCGGTTTCGCTTTCCCCTTGAACATCCCGTTCTCGGCGCTGATCGTCGCCGTGAACGTTACCGGGGTCGCGTAGGCCGACGGATTGGCGCTCGCAGTAACAACCGTCGATGAGGTCGCTTGGTTCACCAGCAGCGTTGTGCTGCCAGTGGATCTGATGTAGTCGGTATTGTCGGTCGGAGTAAAGGTAACCGACAGAGTTTGGCTGCCCACACCGAGCACCGTTCCCGCTGCCGGTGAATATACGAACGTGCCCGCTACAACCGGGCTCTCCGTCGCGTTCAACTGCGTTCCGCTCAGCGGCGTTCCATAATCGACCGCTGCCGGGGTCGGCCAAGTGATGGTCGTTGCGACCGCACTCACTACCTGGCCCAACGTGCCCATGCTCCCACCGTGGTTGCTGTCGCCCGAGTAGGTCGCCGTGATCGCATCGGTCCCAGCCGTGAGGCTGGAGGTCGTGCAAGTCGCTACCCCCGGATTGCCCAACGTGCCCGCCGTCACCGTGACCGTGCCGCAGCCTGTATTAGCGCTCCACGTCACGCTTCCGGTTACGTCCTTCGGTTTCGCCTTGCCCTTAACGTTATTGTTCTCGCCGGTGATCGTTGCCGTCAACGTGACCGGCTGGCCATAGGTCGAAGGATTCAGGCTAGAAGTAACCACCGTGCCTGCCGACGCCTGGTTGATGGTGAAGTTGTTCAGCTCCGGGCTGTAGGAAACACTGTAATTCGTGTCTCCCGCAAACGTCG
Source organism: Terriglobales bacterium (assembly GCA_049519955.1). GTDB lineage: Bacteria > Acidobacteriota > Terriglobia > Terriglobales > Acidobacteriaceae > Acidiflorens. Next base: position 10,988 of record JBEKQG010000236.1, on the reverse strand, counting down.
CCGTCTCCGTGTACACGCCCTGTCCATCCAGCACAGTCGGTGTATACGTGGCCGTACAGGTGATCGTGTCTCCGACCTTGGCTGCGCAAGTCGTCGCCCCATAGGTGCTCGGGCCATTGCCGCCAATCGTTACATCGCTCGCCGTGGGCGCCTTACCATTGCCCGTCCACGCCAGCACTGCCGTGATCGTTACCGGCGCATCCAGACCGTAGTCCTCATTCGTCGGGCTCACGTTCGTCACGTCAATGGTCGTCGTGAGACCGCCTTGAATTACCTGGCTCAAGGTTCCCACGCTCCCGCCGTGGTTGCTGTCGCCCGAGTAGGTCGCCGTAATCGTATCGGTCCCTACTGGCAGGCGAGTCGCCGAAGAGGTGGTGCAGGTCGCTACTCCCGGATAGCCCGTCACCGGAGTCGGTGTGCTGCAGCCTGTATTAGCGCTCCACGTCACCGTCCCGGTTACGCTCGGTTTCGCCTTGCCCTTGACTGCCCCGTTTTCGCCCGTGATCGTCGCCGTGAACGTCAGTGGCGCCGCGTAGGCCGACGGATTGGCGCTCGATGTGACAACCGTCCCTGCGGTCGCCTGGTTGATGGTGAAGTTGTTGGTTTGCGGGCTGCTCGAAGCGTTGTAGACGGTGTCTCCAGCGAACGTCGCAGTCTCCGTGTACACGCCCTGTCCATCCAGCACAGTCGGTGTATACGTGGCCGTACAGGTGATCGTGTCTTTGACCTTGGCCGCGCAAGTCGTCGCACCATACGTGCTCGGACCATTGCCGCCAATCGTCACATCGCTAGCCGTGGGCGCAACACCCTTACCCGTCCACGACAGCACTGCCGTGATCGTCACCGGCGCATCGAGACCGTAGTCCTCAGAAGCCGGACTTACGTTCGTCACGGCGATGGTCGTCTTGATCCCGCCTTGAATTACCTGGTTCAACGTCCCCACGCTTCCGCTGTGGTTGCTGTCGCCCGAGTAGGTCGCCGTAATCGTGTCGGTTCCCACTGGGAGATGCGTCGCCCCGGAAGTGGTGCAAGTCGCTGTTCCGATCAAGCCCGACGTCACTGGGGTTGTGCCGCAGCCTGTGTTAGCGCTCCACGTCACCGTCCCGGTTACGTCTTTCGGTTTCGCCTTGCCCCTGAACATCCCGTTCTCGCCGTTGATCGTCGCCGTGAACGTCACCGGCGTCGCGTAGGTCGACGGATTGGCGCTCGAAGTAACGGCCGTCGTTGAGCTCGCCTGGTAGATGACGAAGTTGTTCGTCTGCGGGCTGCTCGAAGCGAGGTAGATCGCGTCTCCCGCGAATGCCGCCGTCTCCGTGTAGGAGCCCAGCCCATCCGCGACTGTCGGTGTATACGTCGCCGTACAGGTCATCGTGTCGCTGCTCGGCGCGCCGCAACTCGTCGCACCATAGCCGCTCGGCCCGTTGCCGCCAATCGTCACAGCACTCGCCGTGGGCGCCGTACCGCTGCCCGTCCACGACAACACTGCCGTAATCGTTACCGGAGCATTCAGACCGTAGTCTTCCCCAGCCGGACTCACATTCGTCACGTTGATCGTCGTCGCAACGCCACCTTGCACTACCTGGCTAAAGCTGCCCGTGCTGCCGCCGTGATTGCTGTCGCCCGAGTAGGCCGCCGTAATCGAATCGGTGCCCACTGCGAGGCCGCTGGTGGTGCAAGTCGCTACTCCCGGATTGCCAGACGCCACCGTGACCGTGCCGCAGCCTGTATTAGCGCTCCAATTTACCGTCCCGGTTACGACCTTCGGTTTCGCCTTGCCCCTGACTGCCCCGTTCTCGCCCGTGATCGTCGCCGTGAACGTCACCGCCTGCCCGTAGGTTGACGGACTGCCGCTGGACGTTACAACCGTGCCTGCCGACGCCTGATTGATGGTGAAGTTGTTCGTCTCCGGACTCGTCGAAGCGCTGTAGTTGCTGTCTCCAGCGAACGCCGCAGTCTCGGTGTACACGTTCGCCACATCCAGAATGGTCGGCGTGTAGGTGTTCGTGCAAGTGATCGTTTCGTGCACGCGGGCTGCGCAGCTCGTCGTTCCATACGTGCCGCTGGGCCCGTTGCCGCCAATCGTTACAGCGCTCGCCGTGGGTGCAACACCGTTGCCTGTCCACGTCAGCAATGCCGTGATCGTGACCGGAGCGTTCAGACCGAAGTCCTCTGCCGCCGGACTCACGTTCGTCACGTCGATGGTCGTCGCGATCCCGCCCGTAACTGTCTGCGTCCACGTTCCCACGCTTCCGCTGTGGCTGCCGTCACCCGCGTAGGTCGCCGTAACAGTATCGGTTCCTACTGGGAGGCTCGACGCTCTGGAAGTCGTGCAAGTCACCACTCCCGGATAGCCGGACACCGAGGACGGGGCGCAGCCTGTATTAGCGCTCCACGTCACGTTCCCGCTGAGTCGCGGTTTCGCTTTCCCCTTGAACATCCCGTTCTCGGCGGTGATCGTCGCCGTGAACGTTACCGCGCTCGCGTAGGTTGATGGATTCGGGCTGCCCACCACGCTCGTGGTTGTGGTCGCCCCGTTGATGGTGAAGTTGTTGGCTTCCGGACTGCTCGAGCCGCTATACACGCTGTCTCCCGAGAACGTCGCCGTCTCCGTGTAGGAGCCCGGCACATCCAGGGCAGATGGCGCATACGTGTTCGTGCAGGTTATTATCTCGTGCACTCTGGCCGCGCAGCTCGTGGTTCCGTACGTGCCGAACCCGTTGCCGCCGATGGCCACATCGGCCGCCGTGGGTGCAACACCGTTGCCTGTCCATGCCAACACTGCCGTGATCGTTACCGGAGCAGTCCCGCCGAAGTCCTCTGCCGCCGGGCTCACGCCCGTCACGTCGATGGTCGTCGCGATGCCGCCTGTAACTGTCTGCGTCCACGTTCCCACGCTTCCGCTGTGGCTGCCGTCACCCGCGTAGGTCGCCGTAACCGTATCGGCTCCTACTGGGAGGCTCGACGCTCTGGAAGTGGTGCAAGTCGCCACTCCCGGATAGCCCGTCACCGGGGTCGTGCCGCAGCCTGTATTCAGGCTCCACGTCACGTTCCCGCTGAGTCGCGGTTTCGCTTTCCCCCTGAAAGACCCGTTCTCGGCGGTGATCGTCGCCGTGAACGTGACCGGGGTCGCGTAGGTTGATGGATTCGGGCTGCCCACCACGCTCGTGGTTGTGGTCGCCGCATTGATCGTGAAGTTGTTCGTCTCCGGGCTGCTCGATGCGCTGTAGTTGCTGTCGCCAGCGAACGCCGCCGTCTCCGTGTAAACGCCCTGCACATCCAGGACGCTCGGTGTATAGGTGTTCGTACAAGTGATCGTCTCGTGCACGCGGGCCGCGCAGCTCGTGGTTCCGTACGTACCGAGCCCGTTGCCGCCGATCGTCACGTTAGCAGCCGTGGGTGCAACACCGTTGCCGACCCACGCCAGCACTGCCGTGATCGTTACCGGAGCGTTCAGACCGAAGTCCTCTGCCGCCGGACTCACGTTCGTCACGTCGATGGTCGTCGCGATCCCGCCCGTAACTGTCTGGCTCAACGTTCCCGTGCTCGCGCCGTGGTTGCTGTCGTCGCCGTTGTAGGTCGCCGTAATCGTATCGGTCCCTACTGGCAGACTCGACGCCCTGGTCGTGGTGCAAGTCGCTACTCCCGGATAGCCCGCCGTCACCGTGGTCGTGGCGCAGCCTGTATTAGCGCTCCACGTCACGGTCCCGCTAACGACCTTCGGTTTCGCATTTCCCTTGACCATTCCATACTGGCCGCTGATCGTCGCCGTGAAAGTCACCGGCGTCGCATAGACCGACGGATTGGCGCTCGAAGTAACCACCGTGCTTGAGGTCGCCGTACCGATCGTCAGAGTCCCGTTGACGAAGCCGAACGTGTAGTTCGCCGCCGCCAAGGTCCCGTTCGCCGCAGTGATCGTATAGGTTCCAACCGGCGAACCCTGCGATGCAGTCGTGGTTATGCTGGGTGCTCCCGTGGTTGCCGAAAGCTGCGTGTCGCCAGGGACGAAGCCCGTCATGCTGTAAGCAAGCGTCGGCAGTGCCTGACCGTAGGCAGCGCTCTCATTGAGGGCTGTCACTGTCAATACCGCCGGAGTCACTACCTGGCTCACCGTTCCCGAGCTCGCGCCGTGGTTGTTGTCATCACCGTTGTAGTTCGCTGTAATCGTGTCGGTGCCCGCTCCGAGGCTGGACGTGGTGCAAGTCGCTACTCCCGTCGTGCCTGCCGTCACCGTGGTCGTGCCGCAGCCTGTATTCGCGCTCCACGTCACGGTCCCGCTAACGACCTTCGGTTTCGCTTTGCCCTTGACTGCCCCGTACTGGCCGCTGATCGTCGCCGTGAAAGTCACCGGCGTCCCATAGACCGACGACGGACTGCCGCTCGAAGTAACGACTGTGCTCGAGGTCGCCGAGGTGATGACGAACGTGCCGCTGGCCGTGCCCGTGTAGTTGGTGTTCGTGATCGTCGCCGTCACCGGATAGCTGCCCGCGTTGGTGTCGGGATAGCCCGTGTCGCTATAGCTCAGACCCGAAGGCGTCGTCGTCACCGTCGGCGAGAGCGCCGATCCCGTGTACGTCTGCGTCAGGTTGCTGAACGCTATCGTCGCGGCCGCCTTGCTGATGACGAACGTGCCGCTGGCCGAGCCCGTGTAGCCGGTCTGAGTGACCGTGCACGTTACCGAATAGCTGCCTGCGGCCGTATCCGGCGCGCCTGTCCAGCTCGTGGTCAAGCCCGAAGGCACCGTCGTACACGTCGGCGTCAGCGCCGATCCGGTGTAGGTCTGAGTCATGTTGCTCAGCGTCACCGTCGCGGTTTGCGTGCAAAGGGAGCACGTGGAACCCCACGCGCTATTACAGACTAAGTTGCAGGCGTTGACGCTGCCCAAGCCTGTCGCCATGTCCCAGCCTGGCGCCGCTCCCCATGCCGGCTCGTACGCCGTCGCGGCGGTTCCAGGAGTGGTGTCCGCTACCGCGACTGCCCCGCTGCCTTCACCGCCAGTCAACGTCATCGGAGTATCCGGCTGGTAGCCTGTTCCAGCGGTCCCGATCGTGATGCTGGGAACGTAATTCGGCCCCTGGCCCGGAGTGGTATTCGTTATCACGATAAAAAGTGACGCGTTTTCATCGAAGTAGTTACCGGCAGTCGTCACATTGAAGTTGTTGGCATAACCGGCAGCCTTCGCCGTCAGCGTTACTGTACCTGCCGTCGGTACCGTCGCCGTGGCCAGGGCGTTGGCCGTCTGGCCCGTGTAGAAGCAGCCCGTGGTGGGGGCACCGCACTGCGAGGAGGTGGCATTGATCGCCGCCATCAGGTTCTTGGCCAGGTTGGCTTGTGAGATGGAGGTCGTGTACACCACCTGGTTCACTGCCGTCAGCGTGGTGACGAACGTGTAGGTGGTACCTCCCACCGTGACGCCTACGTCACCTGTAAGGAAATATTGCGCCGCATACGACGAGCTGAAGGCAACGGTCCACGTGGCTGTGGTGGTGCCGCTAGTAATCGAGGGAACTGTGCAAGTCGCCTGCGTACCGCCCGCCCAAAGGGTAGTCCCACTGGGTGACTTGTAGGGGTTGTTGTTGCTCGGTCCCGCGATGGTGCACGTAGGCACGGAAGTATAACCCGATCCGCCGTTGATGACTGTGGCGCCGGTGATCACATTCGTGACATCCACGCCGTGGGTTGCGCCGTCCTCGTAACAGTGCGCTTCTTCGATGGTGCCGTTGTACTCGCAGTCTCCGTCAATGTCGCCCTGGGTTACGTCGTTGAAGACGCAACTGCTGTTTGGACCACCATTGGCGTCGGAGTTGCAGGAGCTGCCAAGGAAGCTCCCGCCCTGTGTGCCGTACTCGTTTTGCCCGATCTGGTAGTAGACGGGATTGGGGTTGCCCCAGGTCGAGCCAGTCCGTTGATTGACCAGCGCTTGAATGGCCGCCATCATGGGAGAGGCAACCGAGGTCCCGCCCAGTCCTGTCCACGTGCTCGGCGCGCCGCTGCAGGAAACGCCCCCTTCAGCCGTGTCGGAGAAGCAAATCGTCTCGAAGTGTCCCCAATCCCCGTTGGCGGCAAACAATGAAACGTCGGGAATATCGCGCACGCCGTCGGTGGGATTGCCGTAAACCGATTGCCATGAAGGCTTGGCATAACCTTGGCAATTCGGGCTCGAAATTAGGTAGGAATCCTGATTGGCGCCTCCGGATCCCGTGGCGCAATTGCTGGCCCCGCCGCCAGCGGCGCCTTCACTCAGATAATACGCGGTCGTATCGAAAGTGCTGTTGTTGCAGGTGGCAGGGCTCAGGCCATAAGGGGCGAATGAGCCGGTGGCAACATTGGAAATCAAAGCGCTGGCGCAAGAATCGTTCCAGGGAATCTCCGGGATGTAGCTCTTGGCGGAGACGTCGCCCGTGCCGTTCGATGAATTCCAGTAGGTGCTGAGCGGAACCGTCGCGCTCCAGCCACCCGCTGTATTGATCTTCTTCGAGTTGTACGTGTCTTCGAAATCGGTACCACCCACCGCCACGTTGTAGGGCGTTTCACCCCACCCGGTTACGCCCAGGCTGGTGACGCCGTAGCCCGACGTAGTGATATCGTTCGCGCAGGCGCTTGGACCTTCATCGCCCGAGGATACGAAAACCGAGATGCCCTGCGCGGCCGCCTGCTGAAAGGCGTTAAAGAAACCTGCGTTGCCCGCGGCGCCGGTAGAAGCTTCGCATACGCCGTAGCTCATGCTCATGACGCCCGCCCACGGCCCGGCGGCGTTGATGTAGTTGTCGATAGCGATGATGCCGCCGAAAACCAGACTGCCGCCATCCGCGCAGGAGATCAGCTTGATCGCCGCGCTGGGCGCGGTCCCGCCCGCGACCTCCACGTCCAGGGCCGCTTCGAGCGAGGCCCCGTTGACGCCGGGACTGGTGCAACCGCCGGGCTGCACTGTGGTGAGAGTCCCACTGTAGCCGGTCAGGCCGAATGCCGTCCGGTAATTGGTCCAGTCGGCGGTAGCGTAAGTGTTGGCGTCCTCGACAATGGCGATCGTCTGGCCTGCGCCGGAGTAACCGCCGCTCCACAGCGGATTCAGGTTGTAGATGACTGCGTTGTCCTGCGGCGTGAGCGCATAGCAGGTTCCGGCTTGGGTGGGGAGGTGTGAGGAAGTGGCGCAGCCGGCATAGGTATAGTCCGACGCCAGCTTGTACGTGGGCTGAGGCTTAATGTCATGCAGGGAGAGAGGCCCCACTACCACGGGCGCCAGCGCCTCCGGAATCTGCGGATCCATCATGTTGGCGACGTGCGTCTCGCCATTCAGGTCAATAAAGTGGATGGGAGTGTGGAAGGCCTCCTTGATTGAGCCCGCGGTGCCGGCAATGTCGATCAGCATCCGGTTGGGGTAGACCTGATTGATGGTGAACCGATGGGACTCGAGCCAGTTGGTGACGGTCTGGATATCTTCCTGCGCCACGCCGAACCGCGCACCTAATTCCTCAGGGGTAAGCCACTGGTGGAAATTGGGCGAGTTCCGGTCGTTGAGCGAGTCAATCAGCGTCTCCAGCTCCTGTTCCTGCTCCGGGGAGCGCTGGAGTTGGATAAAAATGTGCTCGAAGTGCATGTCGTCCGAGACCGCGCCGCGATCGTTCTTGACGTTCGCCGCCGGGTGCGTGTTGCGAGAAAGCGGGATCGTCTTCGTCTCATCAATCGCCCGAGTAACGCGAGCGGGAACGAAACTGGACTGGCCGCCACGCTGCGATGCGAACATCGTTTGCGGCAGCAGGGCGAAAACCAGTGCGATCATGGCTACGAACAGAACGGGATAAATACGGCGGGCGTTTTTCATGACTCTCTCCTCGGAGGTACGATCGGGCACAACAAGAAATTTGATGTTCATGACTCGGAAACACGACGCGGATGGAAGGGGGAAAGATCCGCGCCTAACTTGAAACCTCGAACATTCGGAACGACACACAAACGCAAAAGAAAAGCGTCTACGACCATGAATTTTTCGGAGTTAAGTGCGGATTGTCCACGTTCCCCCGGGTCGTCGTCATCTTTAATTTATTGCGATGTTCGATGACAGCAGACTGTCGGCCTGGTTCGTGTCTTCGTTTGTCCCTCCCTCCGAAGGACAATCGAAACCGGCCGTCCCAGCGGCTGCCCGATCCATGTAAGCTCTGTCCCCGTGGCAACCAATTACGATCTGAAAAGAATTTGACAGAGCAAAAAACTTGGTAGCGAGCACACCCTGGGGTAGGAACGCTAGCCTGCGTTTCTCGCCATTGAACCCCGGCGCCTCTGACTTGCCGCCTCGTCCTCAGGCAACGTGCGCCCAAGTCTCAATGCGAGAAACACGAGCATTAGAAGATAGATCAATCAAGCTGTCAAGAAAAAAACGGCGTACCGCGCAAAATAAGTCGTTTCGTACTAAACTTTGTGCACATTGTGAACTTATTTTCACTTTCGCTGCATCCAACCAACGCAGCCTGCTGAATCGCGCGCGCGTCAAAAAGCCGGCGTCTGCCTGAAAATCAGAAGTTCATTCACGCAAAATTCACATTGTTGGCGCATTATTTTCGTGTATACTCCGACGAAAATACACGGTCGTTGCATGAGTAATTGGGCCTGTTTTTGCACGCCACAGGCCATGATTCTCGACGTTTTTCCAAATCGGATTAAGGACTCCCCCGATGCGTCGTAAAGAGCTTTTCGCATACTGTCTGTTGTCGGCGCTGGCTGTTTTTTGCTTGCTCGCGGTTTGCACTGCGCAAGCCGACAGTGGCCGGCCCGCCCTGATCGCGCAAAATATAGATGAAGCGCAATTGACCACCCTCGCGGGCAACACGCGGCCCGAAGCGAAAGCGAGATACGATCGCGGAGCGGTGCCAGACAGCCTCCCGATGGAACACATGCTGCTCCAGTTGCAGCGCTCTCCGGAGCAGGAGCGCGAGCTGCGCCAGTTGATCGATGAACTTCACGACCCGTCCTCGCTGAACTTTCATCGCTGGCTCAGCGCCAGGGAATTCGGCGAGAGATTCGGCCTGGCGAAACCAGACCTCGACGCCATCGCGCATTGGATCGAGTCGCATGGCCTCAAGGTCAATGTAGTTTACGAAAACGGCATGATCATCGACTTTTCCGGCACTGCCGGGCAGGTGCGCGATGCCTTCCACACCGAGATCCACCAATTGGACGTTAAGGGCGTGAAGCACATCGCCAACATGAGCGATCCGCGGATTCCGGTTGCCCTGGCGCCGGCGATAACGGGCGTGGTGTCATTGCACGATTTCATGCCTCATGCCATGCGCCAGCCGCGCGCAGACTACACCTTTACTTACGACGGAACCACCCTTTACGCCGTCGTTCCACCGGATCTGGCGACGATTTACAACCTGACTCCCCTGTTCACCGCCGGCATTTCCGGACAAGGGCAAACGATTGTGGTCATCGAGGACTCGAACGTCTACACCGCGAAGGATTGGACGTCGTTCCGCTCTGCATTTGGCCTTTCGTCCTACACCGGCGGATCGTTTACCCAGGTCCATCCCGCTCCTCCGAGTGGCGCCAATAACTGCAGGAACCCGGGAGTCGTGCTGTTTGACGATGAGGAAGCGATTGTGGATGCCGAGTATTCGAGCGCCGCCGCGCCCAGCGCGGCCATCGAAGTGGCTTCCTGCGGCAATACGGGAACCACCTTCGGCGGCTTGATCGCGCTGCAGAACATATTGAACGCGAGCGGCGCGCCGCCGGCGGTCGTCAGCATCAGCTACGGCGAGTGCGAAGCCGCGAACGGCGCATCCGCCAATGCCGCTTTCAACTCAACCTATCAGCAGGCGGTCACTGAAGGCGTGTCGGTTTTTGTTTCTTCAGGCGATGAGGGCGCCGCGAGCTGCGACGCAAACATGGAGAATGCCACGCATGGCATCGGAGTCAACGGTTGGGCATCCACCCCTTATAACGTCGCCGTCGGTGGTACCGACTTCGGCGATACCTATGCCAAGACCGGCGGCACTTACTGGAATGCCACGAACACCGCAACCTGGGGCTCGGCCAAATCTTATGTCCCCGAGATTCCGTGGAACGATTCCTGCGCCAGCGAACTGCTCGCGGAGTTCGCCGGCCACAGCCAAACTTACGGTTCGACCGGCTATTGCAATAGCAAGGCAGGTGAGATTTACTTGACCACCACAGCGGGCAGCGGCGGGCCGAGCGGCTGCGCGACGGGAAAGCCATCGACGTCTGGCGTGGTGGGCGGAACCTGCGCCGGATATCCAAAGCCGTCGTGGCAATCGCTGGTCGGAAATCCCAGCGACGGCGTGCGCGACATCCCCGACGTATCGCTTTTCGCCGCCAACGGTGTTTGGGACCACTATTACCCATTCTGTTATAGCGGCCCCGGAGGCGCATCCTGTTCCGGGGCGCCCAAAACCTGGGCGGGAGGCGGAGGCACATCGTTCTCCTCCCCGGTCATGGCCGGCATCCAGGCCCTCGTGAACCAGAAAACCGGCGAGCGCCAGGGCAATCCCAATCCCGTCTATTACAGCATGGCCGCCAGCGAGTATGGCGCCAGTGGCGACACTTCCTGCAATTCAACCCTTGGAAACGCCGCCCGCAGCTCGTGCGTTTTTTATGACGTGACGCTGGGCGACATCGACCTGAATTGCATGGGCGCTTATAACTGCTACCTGCCCTCCGGCATATTCGGTGTGCTTTCCACTTCCAACAGTTCCTATCGGCCGGCGTACGGCGCCACAACCGGCTGGGATTTCGCCACCGGAATCGGCTCCGTGAACGCCGCCAATCTGGTAAACAACTGGCCGGGAGGCGCTCCCAACTTCACGCTTTCACCTTCGCCCGGCGCCGTGACCATCCTGCAGGGCGACAGCGGTACGAGCGCCATCGCCATCACTCCCCTCAACGGGTTCAGCGGCAACGTCACTCTTTCCGCGTCGGGCCTGCCCAGCGGCGTGACCGCGTCTTTCAACCCCAATCCCGCCACCGCGGCCAGCACC
>JBEKQG010000235.1:0-10794 GCA_049519955.1 Terriglobales bacterium | reverse complement strand
GAGGAGTACTCGGCGGGCGTTGTGTTCCGGCACGAGCAGACGCTGGCCAAGCCGAAGGCCGACCGGCTCGACCTGTTGCGCGCGACTCGAGCTCATTTCGGACAGATCTTCATGCTGTACAGCGGAGCGGGAAAGGTGGATGCACTGCTCGATTTGGCGGCGAGCCGGGACACGTCTCCGGACATCGAGGTCACTGACGAGTACGACGTGGTACATCGCGTATGGAAGATTTCGGACGCTCCGGCGATTGCCGCCGTGCGAGAACAGATGCGGGAGCGGAAGCTGATCATCGCCGACGGCCATCATCGCTATGAGACTGCCCTGGCGTATCGTAACGAAAGACGCGCGGCGGCTGGGGCGGGAGAGGAAGAAACGACGGATGCCGGCGCTGATTACGACTGGGCGATGATGACGTTCGTCGACATGGATTGTCCGGGCCTGGTAATTCTGCCAACGCATCGGGTCGTGTTCGGGCTGCCCTCGATTTCGGCCACGCACTTTCATGAGGAGGCGCGGAAATTTTTCAACGTCGAAGAAGTCGATGCTGGAATCGACGCGGCGCACGCCACCGGCATACTGCAGCAGGCCGGGCACGCGGGAACGGCGCTGCTTGCGATTACCGCCGGGCGCGCTTTTCTGTTGCACTCGCCGAAGGCCATCGGCACCATCCGGTTCGGAGACCTTTCGCTGCGCCAGCAGGCGCTTGACGTCGTGCAACTACACAAGTGCGTGCTGGAAGGCGTTCTGAAGATTACGGAGGAAGCGATCCGCAATCAGGAGAGCGTTTCGTATTGTCGCGAGGCCGCGGAAGCGCTGGCGCAGGTGCGGAGTGGACAGGCGCAAGCCGCGTTCCTGATGAATCCGGCGCGCATGGAGCAGGTCCGCGACATCGCGTTTGCCGGCGAAGTGCTGCCCCAGAAGTCCACGGATTTTGCCCCGAAGTTGCTGAGCGGGCTCACGATTTATGCGCTGGAGTAACAAACTGCAGTTCCCGGTTCCCAGTTCTCAGTTCTCAGTACGAGCTGATGTTGCTGAGAACTGAGAACTGGGAACTGAGAACTAGCGGAAGTGCCCTCTACGACGAACAACAACACGACCTCGACGAAGAAACTCCTGGCCATCCTGCTGGTCACGGCGACGCTACTCGTCGCAGCGCCTTCCGCGGACGAAAAGCACATCTCCGTCTACTCTCCCGTAGCCGTTTACACGCTTCCGGTCGTGGATCGCGCGGGCCATGAGTATATCGGCCTGCTCGAACTGCTGGAACCGCTGGGCCGCGTGAGCAGCCAAACGGATGGGCAGCGCTGGAAACTTCGATTCAACGCGGTCGAGGCCGATTTCTCCGCGGGAAAGACGCGGGCCAAGATCCACGGGCGCAATTTCGATTTCGCGGCGCCGTTCCTGATGGAAAACTCGCGCGGATTGGTCCCGCTGGCGTCGCTGGACGCGCTGCTGCCACGCTTTTTGGGAACGGCGGTGACTTTTCGCGAAGGCGCGCGCCGGTTGTTTGTCGGCGATGCCGGTATTCAAACCAGCTTCCGGCTGGACACAAGCAATCCACCGCGGCTGGTGCTGAGCTTTAGCGCGCCGGTGAACCCGACGATCGCCACGGAACCGGGCAAGCTGCGCATGGTGTTTAAGCGCGATGCGGTCGTGTATCCGGGAAGCTCGCCGATTTTCTTCGACAACAAGGTCATCGCCCGCGTCACCTACTCGGAAAACAACGGCGAGGCTGAATTCGACGTGGCCGCAGATGAACCGCTGATGGCCAGCTTCAGCGGCGACCGGAAGACGATCACTGTTGCCGCCGTCCAACCGGCAACGGTTGTGAATGCAAAGGCGGCGACCGCGAGTGACGCTGGGTCGCAGAATCCTGGTCCGCAGAATCCGGCGCAGGCGTCTGCCGGAGCGAATGCCGCTGCGGGCAGCCGGCGCCTTCTGGCCGCGATCGATCCCGCGCACGGTGGCGAGGAGCGAGGCGCGGCCTTGTCCGATACGCTGGCTGAGAAAGACGTGACGCTCGGATGGGCGCGGCTGCTGCGGCATGAACTGGAGACCCGCGGGTTCGCGGTCGTGCTGCTGCGCGACAGCGACAGCAGTTCGGCTCCGGACCAGCGCGCGGCGGCGGCCAACGTTGCGCGTGCCGCAATTTACATCAGCCTGCACGCGTCTTCGCAGGGCAACGGCGCGCGTGTGTACACGGCGCTGCTTCCGGTGGAAGGAACGAGCAAGGGAGCATTTCATGCGTGGAATGCGGCGCAGGCGCAGGCGTTGCCGGTCAGCAAAATCGTGGCGGCGGCAATCGTTGCCGAAATGCAAAAGAGAGAGTTTCCGGTTCGAGCGTCGTCCGCTTCCCTGCGTCCGCTGAACCATGTGCTGATGCCGGCGGTCGCGGTGGAACTGGCGCCTGGAACGGATGGCGCGGCCGACTTGGCCTCGGCCAACTATCAACAGCAGGCCGCGTCGGCGATTGCCGATGCGGTTGTTTCCGTCCGCGACCGGCTGGGGATTCAACAATGAAGGTGCAGCCATGATCCCGCGCCATCTTCTAATCGCCGTGGCCGTGCTGCTGGTGCTGGTGGTGGCGATGGGTATCTACGCGCGGCACATGCGGCTCCAGGCGGGCAGATTGGAGGCTTCCGCAGCCAGTGTGTTGCCGGTCGTTCCCCCAGCCTCCGGCCCGACGGAGACGGTGACCCTGTATGTGGCGGACGACGACGCCGGCATCCTGCGCGCGCGCTCGGCGCAGATTCCCTTGCCCGGCGGACGCCAGCAACGCGCGGAAGAATTGTTGCGCGCGCTGTTGCGCATCTATCAGCAGCCGGACGCTCCGCATCCTCTTCCACCGCAGGCCGACATTCGCAGTATCTATCTTGTCGAACCGGGAGCGGCCGTCATCGATCTCAATGCCGCCTTCGCCGACCAGCACCGCTCTGGAATCTTGAGCGAGCAACTCACTGTCAATTCGCTGGTCGAGACGCTGGCGCTCAACGTTCCGGGAATCCAGCGCGTCAACATTTTGGTCGAAGGCAAAACCCGCGACACGCTCGCCGGGCACGCCGATCTGACCGAATCATTCGATGTAACGGCGGTTGAGCAGGCGGGCAATCCGTAAGAGCTACGAGCTTCGAGCTGCGGGCAACCTGCTCGCTCAATATTTTGGCGGCTCATATTTCCCTGAGTTCTTGGCTATTTACTCTCAGGGTATTAACCCGTGTTGACTGCCAGCCCCCTCCCCCCTGGTCTTGTAGAATCATGGAGTTAGGGTGGATTTTTGGATTCGATCTTTGATTCTAAAGGAGTTACCTATAGAGTCTTTGAAAACAAACCACTTAGGTTGTCAAAGAGCGCTGAAAATGGGTTTGTGGCAGCTTCGCGGGCCGTCTTGGGAGACCGGCACACTTATAGCTGCCCCAATCAGGTCTTTATTATCGTGCGCGATGGTTCTTAAGTCAATGTATTTCGATCACGGATGGTTTGTAATGAGAGAGGTTAGACGTGGCATTGCGGAAGTGAGGCTCGTCGCATGCCACGTCTCGAAAACCGCGAGACGTGGCGCACCCGGCGCGTCAATATTTTGGTCGAGGGAAAGACGCGCGACACGCTCGCTGGTCACGCCGACCTGACTGAATCTTTCGATGTGACGGCAATTGAGCAGGCGGGTAATCGGTAGGATGGATCGCGCGTCGTTAGACGTCCAATCGTTCCGAGTTATAACCGGCTTAGGTCGCTGCTTGTAATACAGCGTTGACAGTTACTCCCAATGGCACTGGATTGGTTGCAGTTTGACTCGTCAACAAAGTACTTCCTAAAACTTAGCTCATGATTTAGTGTTGAATCAAACCGCCAGGTGGGACTGAAGACCTAGATATGACGGACCCTCGATTATTGGAACGCAACCAGGTTGAGATTGAGCGCAGTGCGTCGGAGGCCTCGAAGGTCGTCTTGAAGCCCATTGATCGAACTCAGATTGACCGCTATCTGGATCCTCCGGGGGGAACGCTTTACCCTCTTGAGTACGCCTTTCACTTGCTGGGGGACGTGCGAGGCAAAACCGTACTCGACCTGGGCTGTGGCACAGGGGAAGATCTTGTCCCATTGCTGGAACGCGGCGCTCGCGTCATTGGCATGGATATCTCGCCGGACCTGATCGCCATCGCTCAAAAGCGATTGCATGACGCCGATCTGGAAGCGTCGGTAAAGGTCGGTTCCGCGTACGAAACCGGTTTGGCCGATGAGTCTGTCGACGCAATTTTCTGCATCGCACTCATTCACCATCTCGACATAAAACTTGTGCGCGACGAGATGTGGAGGGTCCTCCGCAAAGGGGGCGCAGTGATCCTCAAGGAGCCTGTCCGATTTTCCAAGGCGTATGCCTGGTTGCGCAGCTTGCTGCCCGCACACGACGACATATCGGACTACGAGCACCCCTTGACGCGGGAAGAGCTGGCCATCATGATGCAGCCTTTCCGGGTCGAGGGTACCCGCTTTTTCAGGCTGCCGTTGGTTCCGGTCCTCTCGCGCGTGCTGCCCTCGAAGAGTGCATTCGCATTGAAAGCGAGCGACTGGATACTCCGGCATTGGGCGCCGGCTGAACACTACGCAACCGGGGTAGTCGTGAGGCTGAAAAAAACGGGTTGATAGCCCGCCTAACCTCGGGTGGCTGGACTGCCGTCACTTGCCTTCGATTCTTGCCCCTTGCTCCGAGTGTGTTCGCCGATTAGCAGGGCTACCCCCCCCCCACCCCCCCCCTTTTTTCGATATATTAGAATCATGGGGTTAGCGGGATATCGCGGAATGTCCTAGATTAAGGTAGTGATATACTATGACTGCCGTGACAGGGCGCGACCGTTCGTGATGTTGCTTCGTTGGAAGCAAAGATTGATTGTATAATTCTGGGGGTGCTGATTATGTCTACTCTTGACGATGAACTGGTAGCCTACGCCAAGATGCGTGACGAACTAGAAGCCCATTTTATGGGGAAATGGGTGGTGGTGCGCGACGGCCAAGTGTCCGGTACCTTCGATTCATTTGATACTGCTGCCTCTTTTGCTGTTGGGCAATTCGGAAGAGGGCCATACCTCATTCGTCAGGTTGGTGCTCCTCCGGTCACTTTGCCAGCATCCGTAGCATATCGCTTTCTTTATGGTTCAGACAAAGTGCGGGTTTGACAATTTGCCGGGTGGACAGCCTGCTCACGAGTTGCTGGTAAGCCTTGGGCCGACGCTAATTGTTGATATCGGATTTGACCCGAGCTTTGATCCGGCGCAGCTACCCCTAGGAAAGCTGCCAGCTCCCGGAATTAAAGGGCTGCATGGCCTCGTTGACACCGGGGCAACCGAAAGTTGTATAGATAATCTGCTTGCTACACAGTTGAATCTTCCTATTGTTGATAGGCGCATGATTGCCGGAATTGCTGGCCAGCATCAAGCGAATGTCTATCTCGCTCAAGTCCACGTTCCGCTCCTCACCTATGTCATTTGGGGGGCTTTTGCTGGCGTCGATCTTAAGGCTGGCGGACAGATGCACAGCGCCTTGATAGGCCGCACATTCCTTCGCGGATTTACAATGACCTACGAAGGTAGAACTGGAACTGTCACCATCTCTAACGATTAGGTTTCTACGTCATCCTCCGGAAAATTCAAAACCATATTGCTATTCAACTTCGGGAAGGCGCGTTGCATGGAGCGGTAGAACTGATCCCACGTTGCCGATGCTTCCATAAATTTTGTCGTGGCGAAAAGATGGTGTTGTAGGGCCGGAATGCCGAGATCGGGTGTCAGGAGTTGGTGATGCCTGCCTTCCCTATTACCTTTCTCATCCTTTGGGTTTCTTTTTTGAAGTTCTTCGAGCACACCCGGCGCGAGCCGCTGATAAACAAGGTCATTTGTGTATTTCCCTACGACGCTAGGGCGATTAACACGCATTCCTCGCCATTGCCAACCGCGCAAACGAAACATTTGTTTGTAGAACTCGTCCGGGAAGCGTTTAGCCCATGCTGCAAATTCTTTCAGCAGATACTTGTCGAGTATTTCTTGCAGAGCCTTTTTGTCACGTACTTCTTGATACCCCGTTGCTTCGTCGACGAGCGCAACAATGCCGACATGGGCCAAGCCCCGCATCACAATGTCGCAGGCTTCGATAATGTGTGCATAGCGAGCTGGAATTTTGCCGGACTGTTTGAGGCATTCGTCTCGCAACTTTAGGTACACTTCCCCGACACCTGGCAGAAGTTTCGCGTTATAGCCGACCTCTTGGGTCTTCTTCGCCTCGTAAAAAAGGGGTTTAGTCGACATCTTCAAATCGTCTGATATGAATGGCTTGAGAACCTCAGCTTGCAGGAAAAAAGGCAAGTCGTCGACCGTGCTCAGAACGCCTGTCCCAGCCTTGGGAGACCGAGCGCGCCCAATCGCCTTAAGGAACGCGGCTTGATTAAGCACGCGAGTTCCGTCTTCAAGGACGGCACAAGCGAGGGTTTTGTCGCCAATGTTAATTTTGCCGATGTGCGTAGCTTTCAAGATTGCGTTGGCCATGTCTCATGCTCCTAGTGCTCTGCTGATCGTGAGATCGAACAGGGCGGGATTATCACGATGGTTATACCGATAGCAGAACTCGGTGACGTATTGATGCAAGTGGCGCAGAGTGACTTTGTGGTACTGGCCAACGATCCCGCGCTTCAACAGCGCCCAGAATCCCTCGATTGTGTTGGTGTGTACCTCCCCGTTGGCATAAGCGAATTTGTGATTGATCGTATGGTGGGCCATGAAGGTGCGAATGCTTGTGTAGCCGCGATATTCATCGGTGATGAGAACGGCCTCCGGGCAATTCACAGTATCGCGCACAAACTTGGAGAGGTTCTTGTACTTGAGTTTGCTCTTCTCCATCGGTTTAGCGACGATGCGACCGCCGCGCTCGACTATGCCGACAACGGGAGCCTTGTCGGTAGTGCGGGGACGCACGGCCCATTTGCCATTGCCCTTGCGCGGCTTCCCGCCGATATAGGTTTCATCCATCTCGACAATGCCCTTGAGCAATTCACCCTGCTCAAACATGGCATTACGGACACGCATTCCCATATACCAAGCGGTGTTCTTGTTGACTTCGAGATCGCGGGCCAATTGGCGAGCAGAGAGCCCTTTCTTGGCGTTCAGGATGAGCGAGATTGCCAAGAACCATTTCTGCAACGGCAAATGAGTGTGATGGAAGATCGTATTGACCGTGGCGCTGAAACTGGTGTTGCAGTTGTTGCAGTGATGGCGGTGCTGATTAGGCGATGTGCGCTTAGAAGCGCAGTACGGACACACCGGAACGCCATGCCAGCGAACGGTTTCAATATGGCTGATGCAATCTTCTTCGGTGGGAAATTTCTTGTAAATCTGTACGATGTTCACGGCTACCCCCTGCTAGGACACTTTAAGTATCGCGCAAGAGGCAAAAGTTGTCAAGAGAAATCTTCTACCGTAAACTAGGACATTCCGGGATATCGCCGCAAAATATTCAAGAATAATGACTTATATGTAAAATATTCCGGAATAAGGAGTTAGGTTGTCAAAGAGCGCTGAAAATGGGTTTGGGGCAGCTTCGCGGGCCGTCTTGGGAGACCGGCACACTGATAGCTGCCCCAATCAGGTTTCCATTATCACGCAGGGCGGGTGGGATGTCTGTGACTCGGGTCACGGATGGTTTGTGAGGACTAAAGTCGGGGGGCGGATTGCGGAGGTGGGGACGCTCGCAGCCCGCGCTCGTCGCAAAGAACGCGATGAGTTGGAGCACCCGACCCTATGGAATAAAAACTTCGGTAGGCATTCCCGGAGGCGGCGGCACTGACCAGTGGAATTGTAGATGGGGGCGCAGCACGCCCTCGCGGTTCAAGCAGCATTTCTTGTACTTTTTTTTCGATTCGCATGGGCACGATTCGTTACGTCCAACGTGCCGAAACAGGGAGTGTGGCTGCAATCGTGTGGTCCGTTCAACCAACCAATGGTCGAAGGGGTTCTGGAGTCCCGCTATCGCGTATTCCACGACTGCATAGTTGTAATGGTCGCGCTGCTTCCCAGTTGCGTCATCCCTCAGGAAAGGTACGGAGTACTTTTGGACTGGATTCTCCACCATTCCGATTCCGAACACCTCAAGGTCGGTGACCACGTGGCAGCACATTTCCCCGCCGTAGATCTCGCCTAGCTTGTGGTAACAGCCCGTCCTGGGCAAGACGACCAAGCCACAGATCGAGCATACCTTCTTTACCTCGAGGTATTCCGGGCTGAAAAACACTTTGTAAGGGAAAAGGGACTGCCACTTCTCGATGTACTCTGCTATAAAGTCCAAGCGAAATGTTTTCCTGCGCGCTGTCTCGTGTCGTTCAAGAAACCCAAGAACGACCTCCGCTCGTTCCAAAGCGCACCAGGCATCGTAGAACTGTTTACGTTGCAGTGCTTGAAACGCGTCCAAGTAGAGGTCTTGGGCCTTAAGTGCCTGTTCGAGGCACCACAGCCGTTTCGCTTCCTGCTCGTCGCCCCTTCCAACTGCTGCGAGCTTCAGCGATCGCAAGGCGTCGGAGAGCTGCTCAGCGGTAGGTGTGGGCGGGCGATTCGCAACCGACCTCAAATATTGTTCAACGTCCTCAATCGTCATTTCGGAGGGTCCTGCCGCGCGATCTCCCCGCCGGCCATTTCCTTCGGCTCGGGACCGGGCAGAGAGGCGATAGCGCCGCCCACAACATTCTCAAAGGTTGAGGCGGGCCCTTTGTACTTAATCTGCCAGGCCTTGTGGTTCACACCGTCGCTTTGGTCGACGATCATTGAGGCCTCGACCTCAGACTTGGAGAATCGGCTGCCAAGACGCGTCTTCAGGTATTCGACGATCATTCCGCTGGCAACCGGCGCAAACACGTATTTAACAATGATACCGGCCAACCTGACTAGCCCGGAATGAAGCGCAACCTCCTTGTATTCGGACTCGTCTACCGCGATTTCTACCGCCGCCTCTTGGGGAGAGCGCTCCCGTAGCAATCGGAAGAATTCAATCGTTCCAACGGGAAAGACGGGCCCGGTGTACTCACGAAAGCCGTCGCTTGGGACAACAATAATAGATGCTCGTCGGACTGCGCTCCGGGTTTCCGGCGACAAGGAATCGAGCGACGACCAATACGCCAGCGTGCGGTCGGTGTTATCGCAAACTAATGTGTGGCTGGCGGGGCTGCCCATGCGTGGATTATAGCTCGGGTAGCCGGCCCGGTCTATCGCACGCGCCGGGGAAGCGCCGGAAGACATTAGCTCTTGATCGTCCGGGCGACCCGGTTCCTACGAGTCATTGCAAGTCGTGCTATCTGCCAGGCTGTTAGAATCCAATCTGATGATCTATCGCAGCGATAATCGCACTCCGGAGCAGGTTCGTCCGGTCAACATCGTTCCCGACTTCATCTCGACGGCGGAGGGATCGGCGCTGATTGAGATGGGAAACACGCGCGTCATCTGCACGGCTTCGATCGAGGAGGCGGTGCCGGCGTTCCTGCGCAACTCGGGCAAGGGATGGATTTCGGGCGAGTACGGGATGCTGCCGCGCGCGACGCTGACGCGCACGGCGCGGGAATCGTCCAAGGGACGGCAGAGCGGGCGCACGCAGGAGATCCAGCGGCTGATTGGACGGTCGCTGCGCGCGGTGGCCGATTTGAAGCGGCTGGGCGAGCGGACGATTTGGATCGATTGCGACGTGATCCAGGCGGATGGCGGCACGCGAACGGCTTCGATTACCGGGGCATTCGTCGCGCTGGGGCTGGCTTTGCAGCGGCTGATCGATGCGGGGACGTTGAGCGCCGCGCCGGTCAAGGATTTTGTGGCGGCGATCAGCGTGGGCATCGTGGATGGCGAAGTGCTTCTCGATCTGAACTACGAAGAAGACTCGCGCGCCGATGTGGACATGAACTTCGTCATGACGGCGGGGAATAAAATTGTCGAGTTACAGGCTACGGCCGAGCACCAGGTATTCGACGACGCGCAACTGGCGCGGATGATGGCTCTGGCGCGGCAGGGGATCCAGTCGTTGATCGCCAAGCAGCGGGCGCTGCTGGGGGCACTGGCTCTGCGGCAGTGAGATCACGCTGGGGCTTACGAAAGGCTTTTACCACAGGGGGCACAGGGGTTCACAGTGGAAAGCTTGACTTCGCACCACAATTCAGCTCCTCAGGTCTTTCTGTGTTTTTCGGATTCTCCTTCCTCGTTGTGGTTGCGCGCAGTCGCCCTCTGAAACAGCGCAAATCCCAGGCCGATAATGGCGCCCGAAATTCCGTAGAAAACCCCGTTTCCTATAATCATGACTACGTACAACAAGATATTGCTCTTGATGTTGAGCGCAAACACAAGATAAAAGCTCGGACATAGAGAGAACGTCATAATCGCGAATGGACTTATCTCTCTCAGGAATAGCATGACAATTGCTATCCCAATGCCTATGGCTGCTCCCCAAGTTGCGCCAAACCGCACTAATCGCATAGCTTTCTCCGTCAAGGAAGCGGTTAAAGCTGCCGAACTACGCTCGGTTGGACAGCCGAGGGCGGCTGTCCCTACGTCTACTTGTACTGCTTGGCGACCTCGGCTAGAGGAATGGGTTTGTAGTCTCCGGCATGTCCGGCCTGGCCGAATTGGGTCATGCGCTGGGCCACTACTTTCTGCATGGCTTCGCGCGCGGGTTTCAGATAGTCGCGGGGATCGAACTTCTCCGGCGTCTCGGCGAACACCTTGCGGATGGCTCCCGTGATGGCCAGGCGGTTGTCGGTATCGACGTTGATTTTGCGGACGC
>JBEKQG010000234.1:0-14239 GCA_049519955.1 Terriglobales bacterium | reverse complement strand
GCTGGCCGATCCTGAGTGCAGCCGCAGGGACAGCACCGACGCATAATTCTGGAAATCGCGATCCGTGGTGAAAATGATCCAGCCGCGGCGGTGGGCTGCGGCGCAAATCAGGAAATCGATGGCCGATCCTGCAATGCCCCGGGCGCGGCAGCGATTGTTCATCTGGGCGGCTTCTTCGTAGTCCTCCGCTTCGAGCGGCTGCTCAGGGAAGGCCCGCAGGTAGTCGCGCAGTTTGCGAAACTGCGCTTCCTCGCGAATGCCGGAAAGTAACTCTTGCCGAACCGGCCCCAACAACTGCACGCGTCCCTCGCGCACCAGTTCGGCCAGGGTTTCGATGAGCTGCCGCTCCCGCGGACTGAGGTGCTCCGGCTTCCGCCGCAGGGCCAGCGACCAGACGGGCGTGTCCACCAGCACCATCATGGCCGTCGGCGCCCACTTTTACGGGGAGCGCGATTCGTTTTCCGCTGCCGTTCGCTCTTGTAGTCGTAGGCCGGGTCAACCGAGTTCGGACCAACCTGAAACGTACCGAACGCTTCGATGATCCGCATCTGCTGGCGCTTGCGGACGTATTCCTCCAGGGCGGCCGTGACCGCTTCCTTCTTCGACTTGTGACTTCCGGCGCAGCGTGCGTCCTCAATGAGCTGGTCGTCCAATGCGAGGTTGGTTGCCATGTGTAAATTGTTACACAATGAAATGTGTAAGTAAACCTAAAAATCAAGACATGGAAACCAAACAGGGCTGCTCGCGTGTGGGCGGGATAGGATCCGCGCAATTGTGGGCGCAGACCGACGCGGGCGGGCCACACAACCTCCGGGGGCGCGCCACTTCTCGCGCTTTTCGAGAAAGCTTGCCCTGTTTTGCCGAAGCCCCGAGCGAAGCCGAGGGGGATAGCCGAAGGGTGGCCTGCCGAGCCGCCCTCGCACAATGGCCTCGTCCTTCTCCACTAAAGCCCGGTACATTGCAAGGACCCTGGCGTCAGGGCCCCTCCATTGAGCTAAGGTTGCATTGGTTTCGTGGTGCGGATAATGCCTTGTCCGAAGCTGGCAAGGTAGAGATACCCCTGCGCCCAAGTTGCTCCGACAAAGTGATGTGCAATCGCGGCAGTGTCGATCCTCGTCCACGTTGTGCCCAGATCCTGCGATAGGAACGCTCCGAATCGCGTGGTTACAACCACGGCAGGGTTGCCGCTCTGTGGTTTGGAATTAAACACCACGCGATTCCCGTAAAACCGGGTCGCATAGTAGAACGAATCCTTTTGCGGGTTGGTTTCGTTCTTGGGGCGGAGCAGGTGCGGCCACTGTCGTTGTCCAACCGGCTGCACGAAGGTGTTGACAAGGGTGAAGCTCTCGCCGCCGTCGGAGCTGCGGTAAATCAGCACGTTGTCCGTTTGGGGATCGTGGTCCGACAGCAACACGGTCTTGGCATCAATCGAATCGAAAGCGGCATAGAAGCGGTGGGTCGGGAACCACATCTCCGCCAGGGGCTGTTTCGTTGGCAATCCGGTGGATTGAGTCCACGTCGTGCCTCCATCATGGCTATAGAACAACTCTGACGGAGCGGAGGACGTGCCCGTCGCCACCAAGATGCTCTGGGCATCGCTCGGCGCTACCGCCACCTGGTAAGGGTTGGTGAACTTCCAGCCGGCATTGCTCCAAGTTGTCCCCTTGTTGGTACTCTTCGACACGATCGGCCTTCCGCTTGATTCTCCGGTCACTGCATACAACGTGTTGGCATCCGCGGGGTCGAAGGTAAGCGATTCGAAGCCGGTAGTCGAATTGTTGCTCCACGTCTTGCAGCCGTCTTTCGAGACATACAGCCCCTCGTCAGGGTGAACGACGTAGCAATAGCCGGAATTATCCGGATGATACCTTGCTTCTCCACCCTCGCCCGCTGGGCCGCTCACCGGCCACGTCTTTCCTCCATCCTGGCTGGAAGCCGAATCATTGTCTTGCAGCGGCGCCTCAATGTTCTTGCCGTCGGGCGAGACCGCCACATCGTAAACCAGGTTGTCCTTCACGTTTACGCTCAGGGCGGATGCCATCCCCGAACTGCACGTCGGCGCATAGTACAGCCCCTGGTCCTGCAGGATATAGCAGGCATCGTCGTTCTGCGACTCGCCTGGTACCGGCACAACGTATCTCAAATCCGCGCCGTTGAACGTAACCCCATAGTGAATCGTCGGGTTGGGGTTTCCATCTCCTGTGAAGTAAAGAACATATCCACTCCCATCGTCGCCTACGAATAAGCGGTGCGCAGTCACATTGCTGAAGGCGATGGCCTGCGAGCCGATCGAGAACAGATTGCAATTGACGGCAGTCCACGTGCTTCCCCCGTCGAGGGACGCGTACGGACACTGATTCCAGGCGCTGGCATCGTCCACACTGGCATACACAACCTTGGTATTGAATGGATCCACTGCGAGGTCGTGAATGGCGCCCGTCCCCGCATGACCCACCTTCGTCCAGGAAGAACCGTTCAGCTGGTAGACACCACCGTTGCCCGATCCCGCATAGGTGGCGCCGGCCGCTGTCACCACAGTCGTCGCGCCGTCAGTGAGGGAAAGCGAAACCGTCCACGTGCTCCCGTCGTTGGTGGACTTTAGCACTCCCTTGCTGCTCGCCAGATACAACACCGAGCCTGCCTGCGCGAAGCGCGTTGCCTCCGAGCGGTCCACATTGTGCCAGGTGACGCCGCCGTTGGTGGACTTGAATGTTCCCCCGAACTCGGTTGATGCCAGCACGACGGACGGGTTCTTCTGATCCAGCCACAGGCTGTTCACTACCGATGAGGTGGTTCCGTCCGGGTTGGTAAGGCCATTGTTGGCGGCGATCCACTTCACTCCGCCGTTGGTGGTGCGATAAATGCCCATCTGCGACGGCGACTCTCGCGGCGTGTTGCCCCATCCGCCTCCGAGATACATGATCTTGGGGTTCGACTGCACGTAGGCAAAGGCATTCACCTTGCCTCCCCAACCTCCGGCATTGCCGGGACCAACGGAAGTCCATTTCACCGTGCTGTCTGGAGCCACGGTCTGCGCAACTGCGTTTGAGGTGAGAACCATGCCTAGCGAGGCCAGAACAAAGGAAGCGCAGAGCGTAGCTTTGAGAGAAATTGTCGAAGTTGACATTGATGACCTTTCGTCTTAAGTAATGCCGCGAATGAACCAGCGTCTCGAAACGCGCGAGACGGGGGTGCGCCACGTCTCGCGCTTTTCGAGAAAGCCTGCCCCGTTTTGCCGAAGCCCCGAGCGAAGCCGAGGGGGATAGCCGAAGGGTGGCCTGCCGAACTGCCGGCACTGTTCGCTCCGGTCGATTTCACCCCTCGCACGGAACCCTCGACCGGGGTGCCAACCCGCCAAATATCGAACTATGTAAAATTTACCGTGTAAAAATTACACGGGTGTGTCTTTTTTACCACACTAGGCCATGATTGTTATCAATGATTTGCAGACCATCCCACGGTCAAATTCCCAACTACGGGTCATACAAAATCGCTGCCGTACGGACATTTTTGTCACGTTCCACGTGGAACATTGTACGTACATTTGCGGCCCGTCCCAGGGTTACTGAATCAGCAACCCATTCCCATTCGGCTCTTCCGGAGGAATCACCACCGCCGCCGCCACCCGGTCTCCCGGCTCGACGTTGATCAGCCTTACCCCTTGCGCCGACCGCCCCGATTCGCGTATGAACTTCGATTCGATGCGGATGATCTTCCCGTACTGGCTGATCAGCATAACCTCTGATTTTTCACTGACTTGTGATATGCCCACGACCTTGCCGTTCCGCGCCGTGGTCTTGACGTTGATCACGCCCTTGCCGCCGCGATTCGTCAGCCGATACTCATCCGCCGGAGTGCGCTTGCCGTATCCATTCTCCGTGACAGAAAGAATGAGCGAGCCTTTTTCCGGTACCAAGTCGGCAACATCGGCAGCAACTTCCCCTTCTTTCGCCACAGCCTGAACCTCCGGCTTAAGCGTGGTCGCCATCCCCACGATGTAGTCCTTTTCCCCCAGATTCATCCCCCGCACCCCCGTAGCATTTCGTCCCATCGACCGCACGTCGTTCTCGTCGAAGCGAATCGCCTGCCCATCGTGCGATGCCAGGAAGACAATCTGATTGCCGTCGGTCAGCGAGGCCGCGACCAGTTCGTCGCCCTGCTCGATGTTGATGGCGATGATGCCGCGTTGCATAACATGCGAGAAATCCTTCACGGCGGTCTTTTTTACCGTGCCATTGTGCGTGACAAAGAAAACGTACCTGCCTTCTTCCTCCAAATCGCGCACGGCGAGCATGGTGCGCACGGTTTCGCCCGGCTGCAAGCCCACTAGATTGCCGACGTGCTTGCCTTTGCCAGCGGCGGCGATGTCGGGAATCTCATACACCTTCAGCCAATACACGCGTCCCGTGTTGGTAAAGATCAGGATGAAGGCGTGGGTCGAGGCGATGAACAAATGCTCGACAAAATCCTCGTCGCGCGTCTTCATGCCCGTGCGCCCAATGCCGCCGCGCCGCTGCATGCGGTAGGTCGAGATCGGCGTGCGTTTCATATAGCCGGAGTGGCTCACCGTGACCGCAACCTGCTCGTCGGCGATCAGGTCTTCCAGCATGATTTCCGCCGCTTCGTCTTCGATGACCGTACGTCGAGCGTTGCCGTAAAGTTTCTTGACCTCTTCCAGTTCCTTGACGATGACGTTGCGCAGCTTCTTCTCCGACGCAAGAATGGATTCAAATTCGGCAATCGCCTCGCGCACCTGCTTCAACTCGTTCGCAATCTCGTCGATCGAGAGCTTGGTCAGCCGGTGCAGTTGGAGTTCGAGAATCGCGTCGGCCTGCTTCGCGGTGAACGGCTTGTCGGCGGCGAGCTGCGGAGCGCGTCCGCTGGTGTTGATGTCGATCTTCTTGCCGCCAAAGTAAGCAACCAAATTCTCCCGCGCATCGGCGCGGTTGGCGCTGCCGCGAATGATCGCGATCACGTTGTCCAAGTGGTCGAGCGCCGTCAGGTAGCCTTCCAAAATGTGCTCGCGGTCCTTCGCCTTGTTGAGCAAGAACGAAGTCCGCCGCCGCACCACATCCACGCGATGGTCGATGAAGTGCTTGATCGCCTGGATTAGCCCCATTTCCTTCGGCTGGCCGTTGACCACGGCCAGCAGAATCATGCTGAAGCCTTCCTGCATGGAAGTGTGCTTGAAGAGCTGGTTGAGCACGATCTGCGGCTCGGCTCCGCGCTTGAGCTCGATCACGATGCGCATCCCGTCGCGGTCGCTTTCGTCGCGCACGTCGGAGATGTCGTCGATGGTCTTTTCGTTGACCAAGTCGGCGATGCGCTCGATCAACCGCGCCTTGTTCACCTGATACGGAATCTCAGTGACGATGATCGCCTGCTTTTCCTTGGTGACATTTTCGATGGCGGCGCGGGCGCGCATCATGAAACGCCCGCGGCCCGTCCGGTAAGCCTCGAAGATTCCGGCGCGCCCGTGAATAATGGCCGCCGTAGGAAAGTCCGGCCCCTGCACAAACTTCAAAATCTCCGGCAACTGCGCGCTGGGATTGTTCACCAGCCAGATCGTGGCATCGACAATCTCGGCTAGGTTGTGCGGCGGAATCTTGGTGGCCATGCCCACGGCAATTCCGTCGGACCCATTGACCAGCAAGTTGGGATAACGCGCCGGAAGAACCGCCGGCTGCATTTCCGTGCCGTCGTAGTTCGGATAAAAATCCACCGCTTCCTTGTCGAGGTCTTCGAGCAGCGCGGTCGAGACGCGCGTCAATCGCGCCTCGGTGTAACGGTCGGCTGCCGGCGGGTCTCCATCGACCGAGCCGAAGTTGCCTTGCCCATCGACCAGCGGCGCCCGCATGGCAAACGGCTGCGCCAGTCGCACCAACGCATCGTAAACCGCAAGGTTGCCGTGCGGATGGTACTTGCCCATCACTTCGCCGACGATGCGCGCGCACTTGCGCGTCGCCCGCCCCGGAGCCAACCCCATCTGCTGCATCGTGTACAGAATCCGCCGATGCACCGGCTTCAATCCGTCGCGCACGTCGGGCAGCGCCCGCCCAATAATCACCGACAACGAGTAGTCGAGATACGACCGCTTCATCTCGTCTTCAATGTTGACGGGCTGCATGTTGAGCGCGCCCGGCCCGGTCGGAGATTGTCCGTCCGGAGATTGCCCATTCGGAGAACGTCCGTCGCCGCCGGGAGGAGGAGTTAGTGGAAGCTCAGGATTCTGATCGTCAGCCATGATTTAGGTCTCAGCTCTCAGTTGTCAGCTCTCAGTAAAAGCCCGCGTAGGGACAACCGCCCTCGGCTGTCCAAGCGGAGCGCAGCTCCGCCCGCTCTCGCCTCTCGCGAATCTCGCTAAACTCTTGCATCTACAGGTGCTTACTTGGCTGGATTTACTCGTGAATTATACCACGTTCGAGGCCGCGTGAGGCGCGTGCCCGTTGGCTTTTTAGACTCCTCACAGGTTTTGATCTTGGGTGGCGCAGCGGTTTACCGCTGCGATCCGGGCGGTCAATTCTGACGGCTTCAGCCGCTGAGGGATCCATCGGTTCGCTACGCCCTGCGCAGCGTGAGCAGCGTGATCTCTGGAGGCGAGCCCAACCGCACCGGGAACCCGATCGTTCCCAACCCGCGGTTCACATAGAGCGCGGCGTGCTCGCTGCCTGCAACGCCGGTCATCGCCAGGCGATCCGCCGGGCGATAAAGCGGCAGACGATAAAGTCCCGCGACAAACGGCGTGAACAGCCGCGCCGGACTGACGCTGTGGTCCACAATCTCAAACTTCACCTGCCCGCCATGCGTGTGCCCGGCCAGGCTGAGTTCGATGCCCAACTCGGCCGCGCGGTGAAACGAGTTCGGATTGTGCGACAGCAGAAAATTCGGCATGTCGCGCCGCACCAGCGCCTCAATCTCGCGCAGCTTGGGCCCCGGCGCTTCGTCGCGCCCCGGGTGATCCGACTGGTAATCGACGCCCAGCAAATTGAATCGCGCTCCCTTATGCTCAACCACCGCGCTCGCCGCCCGCAGCAGCCGCATTCCCTTTTCGCGGAAGAGCCGTTCCGCCTCGTCTTCCAATTCCGCATACGCTTCGTGGTTGCCGTTGCATCCCCAGACGCCCAGCGGCGCGCGCAGCCGGCTCAACTCCGTTATGCAGGCCTCCAGCGGATCGTTATCGCTGCTGATGAAGTCTCCCGTCACCACCGTAAGGTCGGGCTGCAAGCCGTTCGCCATGGCCACCGCGCGCGCGATTTCCCGCGCCGGCATGTAGTCGCCAATGTGTATGTCGCTGAGCTGCGCGATCCGCAGCCCGTCCAGTTCCGGCGGAAGATTCGCGACCGGCGCCTCGACGCGATCAATGGTGAGACGTAGGCGCTCGTCGGCAAATCCGTAAGTCGCGGCGAGAAATGGAACGCTTCCGGCAACACATGCGGCGTATTGAAAAAATGTCCGCCGCGAAGCATTAATCTCGCCCGCCCCCGCCCCAGCTCCAACCTTATGCCGAAGATGAAGCCGAAGCCGCGCCGCGGCATTCGCGACCCATTCGATGGCTCCCACCGATTTGACCGCTATGAATGCGAAGAACGAAGTCAACACCCACAACCGGGAAAATGTAAACAGCGTGTTACCCGGCGTCAGGCTGCTCAACGTTAGCCTGCCAAACCTCACGCCACCCAAGCCGAGGCGCGCCGCACCCCGCACCACCAGCGGATCGATCAGCGTCGCCACCAGCACCGCCGCCAGCGCAATCAACCCAGCCCGCAACCCGAATCGCCATCGCCCATTCTTGAGCCAGCCAAGCGAGCGCCACGCCCGCCCAAACCAAAATTGCTGGACGCCATAGACCGCCAGGACAAACAACGCGAAGAAAAAAAGTCGGGTAAGGATCAGGGTCAACACTCCATCGAGACACTCCCTCGCTTAGATGCATCGCGCGCCAAAGAAGGCTCGGCCAGAAAAAGTGTTGGCGGGGTGCCAGCTTGGGAACACCTGCAGCGCAAGCACTGCCAAAGCTCAGTCTTCCATTAAGACTCGAACAGTGCTAGCATCCAGCGTTCCCGAGCTTGGAGAACGTTGGAGCGACCCATTGGCTTCTGAAATCCCCAAAGAATTCCTCGACCGCGCAAAGGCTGTCACTGCTAAGCGTCCCAAGACCGTCATTGATCACATCATCAAACACGGGTCGATCACTACCGAGGAGCTCAAGGAGAAATATGGGTACAGTCATCCGCCGAGAGCCGCCCGAGACGTGAGGGAGCAGGGAATTCCCTTAAAGACGTTCAAGCACGTCGGAAGTGACGGCCGAACTATCGCAGCGTATCGTTTCGATTTGGCCGGTGTCGTTGACGGCGCCAAACTTGGTGGGAGAAAGGCCTTCCCCAAAGTGACGAAAGACGCATTGGAGAAGAGAGACGGTCACTCTTGCGGCGTTTGCACGCTTGAATTTGAATCGCGTTATCTTCAAGTTGATCATCGAGTGCCGTATGAAGTCGCCGGAGAGTCGCTGAGCGATGATATCGAACAATTGATGCTGGTTTGTGGCTCGTGCAACCGTGGCAAATCTTGGAGCTGCGAGCATTGCGAAAACTGGACCCGGAAGAAGAAAATTGAGGTTTGCCAATCTTGCTATTGGGTCAATCCGAAGAAACACACACACATGGCTTTGGTTCAAATTCGCCGGGCGGACATTGCTTGGAAAGGTGCCGAAACCAAGGGTTTTGACAAACTGCGTGACAAGGCGGCGAAACAAAAGACCTCAGTCCCGGAGCTGATTAAGAGGATCGTCAAGGAATCAGACCTGCTCAAATAGTGCCGCTTGCTGCTGAGTAAACTTGGGATGAACTACTGAGGGAATTGAAACGCTGTCTGCCAATCGTGCAGAAAGATAGAGCGATTCAACGGTGCGGGCACTTTTCCCGTTCAGCGTTGCTTGGCTTGAGCGTCCGGCATCAACGAGGACACGCTTCAACCTCAGCCCACCAGGCAACACTTCGCCATACGTCTTATCTCCGCAAGCGCCGTCATAGCTGAGAACAAACTGAACGCCGCGTCGGTTAAGGGTTTTCAACATAGAAATGAGGTCGTCCCTCGGTACGCCCTTAAAATACCGGGAATCCCTACCCTCGCTAGTCCCCTGGTAGGGCGGATCCATGTACACAATGTCCTCAGGAGTTGCCATGCTCAGCACGGTTTTGTAGTCGCCGCTTCGAACTTCGCATTTGTTAAGCAGGAGCCGATGGGCCGCTTCAATTTCCGCTCTCATCGTCTTCGGTTTGGTCCCGAGGCGACGCTTGTCCGCTGATTGGTTGAACTGCCCGGAAGGATTGAAACGCACCGCATTCTTTACACAACGGGCCAAAAGAAAAAGCAACTTGGCCGGACTTCGATCTTCATTGAACTCGTCACGGATGCGATTGAAAAAGGCTGGCGAATCTGGAAATTGACGCTCCCATAGATCAGAGTATTCATCAGCCAACCGTTTGGGGTTATTAACGATCTGCCCCCAGATTCCGCAGAGAGGTTCGAGCTTGTCGCTAACGACGAATTTCTTGCAGACTTTCTTTCGCGCCGCAGCCAAAGTCACCGCACCCGATCCAACGAAGGGTTCGAACATCCGTTCAAACTTTCCAGCCGGAATAAATGACAGGATCAAAGGGGCGAGTTGCCGCTTGCTTCCCTGATACGGAATTGGGTGCGGGATGTCACCGAATCTCATTTGTGTGTTGGGTCAGTGGAATTCTACCCTGCGAGCCCACTCTTTGGTTCGACTTCACTCCAATACTATCGGCTTCGCCTTTCATTCTCCAGCAGAATCGCAACGCCTAGCTTTTCTAAGAGTCATAGCCATTCGGGCCGTTACGAAGGGACGGGGTTTCCGCCGCCCGTGTCCCGCGCCATCACCACGGTGCCACTCCCATTCAATCCCGCAGCGGGTCCACCACCTCAACCCCACCATACCGCTGCCCATGCGCCAAGTCCTCGGAGTAGAGGACCGCGGCTCCGCAGCTCTCGGCGGCATGAAGAATCAGCGCGTCCCAGTACGACACTTTGTACCGCGCTTCGATCCCCAGCGCCGCGATGATCGACTGTGGACTGTTGATGACGATCTCCCAACTCAGGTAGTCCTCAATCAGCTTCGCGATCTCATCGCTCGCCAGCGGATGCGCAACTCGCCGCCGAAGATTCACGCACAGCTCCTGCAAGACTTGCGTGCTCAAAGCCCCTTGCCCCGTGGTCCACAAATGTTCAACCAGTTGGCGGGCGCGTTCGTGCTTCAGGCCAGCCTCGCGGTCATGGGCGTAAATCAAGATGTTGGTGTCGACGAAACACTTGGCGTTTGCCGGTTTCATGCTTGCACGATTCATCGCTCGTAAAGCTCGTCGCGAGACCCGGGCGGAGTCCAACCCAGCTTCATCCCGTCGCGCAGTCGCGCCAGGGCGCGCCGCCGTGCGCGATCGTAGCTCTTCCGCTCGCGCAAGATCTGCTCCAGACGGGCCGCCAGCATCGCGCTGATGGATGTGCCTTCTTCCGCCGCCAGAATACGAACCTCGCGCAGAAGGGCGGCATCAAGTTTCAGAGTAATATTGCTTTTCATTGTCAGCACGATTTTACGTGCTACACCAGTTTACGTGCTATTACCCTTCGCGTCAAGCCGAACCAGGCACGGGTTCCACATACTGAGTACTGACTTTTTTCATCACAAACCATCTGTGTCCACAATCACAGACTTCCAACCCGCCATGCGCGATAATAGCGACCTGATTGGGGCAGCTAGAAGTGCGCCCGTCTCCCAAGACGAGCCCGTGAAGCTGCCCCAAACCAGTTTTCAGCGCTTCTTGAGGAGCTAAGTCCTTATTCCGGAATACTTTGATATAAGAATAATTATGTACTTGACTTAGGATTTAATGGGGTGTACTTTAATTTCAGCATCCCAGCCTTGGTATAGGAGAACTTGTAATGGCCGTCTTTACAGGGAAAACGTATACAGGCGCGACCATCGATCTCGATGGGGATTCCTACCGGGATTGCCTCTTCCTTGAGTGTTCGCTTGTTTATGGCGGTATTACACCTATCGGGGAGGCTCTCAAAACTCGGGGTTGTAGTTGGCAACTTACGGGCGCGGCCCTCAATACGCTTAATTTTCTCCATGCCAACTCCATCCCATTCTGCGATAACTGCAAAGACAAGGGGTCACTATGAACCTCATGAGCGTTCACCATCAGTTCGCAACCGAAGATGACGCGCTGGATTACTTAGTTAAGAGTCGATGGCCCGATAGCGTGCGTTGCATCTCTTGCGGCCACGATAAGGTTTATGCAATCTCCACGAAGGGGAAGACCGGGAAACCGTGTCGCCTCTTCGAGTGTGCGAAGTGCGGCCTACATTTCAGCGCGACTACCGGAACCCTGTTCCATGACTCCCATTTGCCTTTACAGAAATGGTTTCTGGCGATGGCGCTGATGTGCGAAGCCAAGAAGGGAATCTCGGCCCTCCAGGTATCGCGACATCTCGGTATCCAGTACAAAACCGCTTGGTATCTCTGTCACCGCATCCGTAAGGCCATGCAAGAACAAGAAAAGGAACCGCTCGGCAGTAAGGGGCAAGTAGTAGAGATTGACGAAGCCTACATCGGCGGAAAGAAACGCCGCAAGGGGGTCAAGGCCGGGATCGAGGCCAAAATAAAGGTCCTTGGAATGGCCGAACGCAATGGCCGAGTCCACCTTCGAACAATCCCAGACAGTTCCGCCGATTCAATCGCGGAAGTCGTTTATCCGATGCTCAGTCACAACGCTAAAGAAGTCGTAACCGACGGCCAGCCAGCCTATTGCTTTGTCATCCCGAAGCATCAACACGTTCAAACGGACCACAAACAAGAACTTAAAGAGATGGGTTACGTCTCAATGAAAACCGTCGAGGGTGCATTCTCCCTATTTAAGCGCGGAGTTGTCGGAAGTTACCACAAACTCAGCAAAGACCATCTGGACTCTTACCTGGGTGAGTTCTGCTGGCGCTACAACCGACGCAAGGCGCAGCCGTGGATGTTTCAGAACTTGTTGCGCGAAGTGGCCACCAAGAAACCCATGACATACAAGACGCTCACGCGGGAGATTTTTTGACTATCCCGATTACAATTATTTTTCCGGAACACTGAGAGGGCAAGCAGAGGCCGCAACACGGGAGGAATTAACGACCGATTTGTTGCGGCTTTGCGATTAACTGCTTTTCAGTGTTCCGGAAAAATAACCGAACGGTAAACATGCCAATGAAATTCGATCTTCCCGGCGAGGTCCGAGCGTTGGCCTACATAGTCTTGGCCGGGGTCGTTGCGATTGCCGCAGCGCTTCTACTGGAAGGTATCCCCATAAGTTAAAACATTATCCCCCAAATCGCGCCCCTGGCTGAGTACAATCAACCCACGCCGTAAACGACTGGAATCGGCGCAGCCAAGGTACTCTAAATACCTAGGGCAAGGGCGGAAAGGGGAATGCCGCTATGCGGCCTCCGACTACGTAACCAGTGGCCCCGGAACATTGGGGCCTTTTTCTATCTCGGATGGGATAGAAAGGCGGAAACCTAAGTCAAACACATAATTATTGATATAAGTCTTTTAGATTCAAAGACCAAAGCAGAAAATTCCCGCCAACCCCATGATTTCATTAAACCGGGGGGGAGGGGGATACCGGTAAACGCAGGTTAATACCTTCGGAGGACGATTATTCACTTGACACAAAGGTGGGTTTGTGGGATCATAATGGCAGAGGTTAAGGGCCATGAACATCCGCGAAGCCTACGAGAAATTCTCCACTGACGAACAATGCTTGCAGTACATCCAGACGATGCGCTGGCCTGACGGCGTAGTGCGCTGTCCGACGTGTGGCGACAAAAACGTAAAGCGATACGAACGGCCTGCCCCTAATCCGAAAGCTCGCCGTTCCGAAACTCGTAGCAAGGACAAAGCGAATCGCCGTCTCTGGTTTTACATCTGCCTGAATGCGGATTGCCGCCAGCAGTTCTCGCCCACATCTGGCACGCTTTTCAGTGACACACATCTCCCGCTGATAGTGTGGTTCCAAGCCATCACGCTCATGCTGAATGCGAAAAAGGGAATCAGCGCGAAACAGCTACAGCGCGACCTTGGCATCGGCGGATACAAGACGGCGTGGTATTTGAATCATCGCATCCGCGAAGCGATGGCCACAGGCGAAATACCCAAGCTAGGCGGCATCGTTGAAATCGACGAAACCTACGTGGGCGGCAAGGTGAGCGGCAAGGGGCAGTCCTACGCTCGCAAGCAAAAGCAGGTTGTCATGGGCGCAATCCAGCGCGGCGGACAGCTACGCTTGCAGCACGTCACAGGCGCAACGGTTGGCAACTTCCGTGAGTTCATTCAGGAACACGTCAGTGAGGACGTTGAGCGCGTAATGACCGATCAGCACCGCGCCTATCCTGCCGCTCTCGGAACTCTGGCGGATCGCCATGAGACGGTGAATCACATAATCCATGAGTACGTTCGCGGCGACGTGACCACAAACTCGATTGAATCGGCGTTTTCACTTTTCAAGCGCGGGATCGTGGGGAACTTCCACAAGGTCTCAATAAAGCACTTGCAGCGGTATCTGAATGAGTTTTCCTACAGGTTCAACCGGCGCGACGATGACGGAGCATTCATGGAGACGGTGTGCCGCTTGGCAGGATTCAAGCCGCTTCCGTTTAGTGCGCTGACTTCCGAGAAGTCCTAGCGGGCTTCTCGCTTTCTTTCTTGTCTGCCTTTATTTCCGCAGTCTTTTGCGGTGGCTTAGCCAGCATCCGGTGGAGCACTTCGTCGAATTGTCCCTTGTCGGCCTTCATGCGCAGAGTCTAACACAACCCTTTCATCGTGGAACCTCGCCAATCACTAACTGGGAATATCGTTACTTCGCCATCGTTTCGCCCGCTTTTCACCATCGCTGTACACAGGTTTTCCACATAAGCCACACAATCTGTAGTGGGTAACTCTTGACACCCACATTTAGAACGGCGACAATAGCTAAGTTTAGGAGTTTTTGAGCAAAGCGAAGGGAACTCGTTGCAAGCGAGTTCCCCAGAAAGGTTTGGGATGTTTTCCTGAAACCCATCCTAGTGTCCTGAGTCATTAATTCGTTTACAGAATCTGGCGACTGAGTCAAGGATCTGGTCAGCGGTTTTGTGCCAGACGAAGGGCTTTGGATCGCGGTTGTGATGTTGGATAAAGTCGTTG
>JBEKQG010000233.1:0-12734 GCA_049519955.1 Terriglobales bacterium | reverse complement strand
GCCCTGACCCGTTTCGCCAACAACACGATACATCAGAATGTGGAGGAAGAGAACTCCGTAGTCTCGATCCGCGCGAATTTTGGCGGACGGACGGCGCGCGCCACGGCCAATCAGTTTGACGACGAAAGTTTGTGCCGGGCCGTTGCCGCTGCGGAGAGTCTCGCGAAAGTGCAAGCGCCAGACCCGGACTTGCTGCCGATGCCGACGGCAGAGGAGGCAAATGGCGAAGGCGAGGGCGCCCGCGCCACACGTTTTTTCGACGAGACCGCAGCCATCGCTCCGGCGGACCGCGCCGAGGTGGTCAAGAACATCGTGTCCGTTGCCGCGCAACACAAGCTGACGGCGGCGGGCATCTACTCGAACTCCGAATCGGAGGAAGGCATCTTCAACTCGCGCGGCCTTGCGAATTGGCATCGGCAGACGTTGGCGGAAATTTCCATCACCATGCTGGCTGGGGATTCTTCGGGCTGGCAAAAAGCGAATTCGCCGGATGTGCGTGACCTCGTGCGTAACCTCGATCCGGTGCGGCTGGCGGAGACGGCGGCGCAAAAGGCGGTCGAGTCGGCCCATCCGCGGGAGATTGCGCCTGGGAAGTACACGGTGATTCTCGAGCCAGCCGCAGTCCTCGATATTGCCGGCTTCATGTTCTGGGACTTCAGCGGAGTGGCGCTTCTCGACCAGCGGTCGTTTTTGAACGGCCGCATGGGCGCGAAACTGTTCGGCAAGAAGATCAACATTCGCGACGACGCGCAGCATCCGCTGCAGGCGGGCGCGCCGTTCGATGGCGAGGGGATGCGGCGGCAGCCGGTGCAACTGGTCGAGAAAGGCGTGGTGAAGCGCGTGGTCTATGCGCGCGCCACGGCGCGGAAGATGAAGAATTCGGAGTATGCCGCGAAGGTCGGCCCCATCGAGGCGACCGGGCACGGATTTCCCCTGCCGAACGAGATGGGCGAGATGCCGATGAACATTGTTTTCGATGCGGCGGACAAGACGCAAAGCGTAGAAGAAATGATTGCCGCAACCGAGCGCGGCGTGCTGGTCACGCGGCTGTGGTACATCCGCGAAGTCGATCCCTACGAGAAGATCGTGACCGGCATGACGCGCGACGGAACGTTTCTGGTGGAGAATGGCAAAATCCAGTGCGGCCTGCGCAATTTCCGCTTCAACCAAAGCCTGATTTCGATGCTGTCTAATGTCGAGGCGATGAGCGTTCCGGTCCGCGCCAGCGGAGAGGAGTCGTTCGACATGGTCGTACCCGCGATGAAGGTGCGGGAGTTTAACTTCACGGAAGCGACGAAGTTCTGAGCGATCGGCATTCCGCCAGCAGTTCCCCACCTCGGCCAGCTTTTGGCTTCCACAATCAGAGCAGTCGGCATTGTCCCACAAGTTGGAACAGAACAATCAACAGGATTGGGCGCCGATTGCTGAAGGCCGGCCGCTGGCTGCTAAAGGCTGAATGCTGCCGTCCCATCTACGCCCCTAAGTCCCTGTACCAGCGGCACTTCGCCGCCTTTGTTTCATGACTTCCGTAACTTTGCAGAGCTGGTGCTGGGGTGTAATCTCGCTCTGAAATGTGCGCTTTCTCAATCGGAGCGGTGCACGGCAAGAAACGGAAGAAAGGCTGTTGCCAACGTGTCTGAAGCCGCCAAGGGAACGGTTGCTGGGGCCAGCAAAAATCGAACGGGTTATGCGGATGTGCAAGGCGCGCCGCGCTTTCCCATCAAACTGCCGGTGGCGTTGAAGCCGGCATTCAACCACTTTGGCGTCGCGGAAAATCCGGTTGAGATCGAAAATATTTCCGCCAACGGCGTTCTTTTCCGCATGGACGCCGATGTACCAGTGGGTTCGGCTGTCGATTTCACGCTGTCTCTTCCCGCCGATGTTGTGGGCGCGGAAGCGGACGTGCAGGTCGATTGCCGTGGACGAGTAGTGCGCAGTTTTGCGGATGGCGGCCGGCGTGGGGTCGGTGTCGTGATTGACGAATACCGTTTTGAGCGCAGGTAATTTTGACGTGGAGACGCGGCTTGCCGCGCCTTGCAATCGGCCGCGCAGGTAGGGCGCGAAAAGAGGACAGATGGGCAGCACTTCGGTCAGTATCGAGCCGGGCGAAGGCTTTCAGCCTGAGGACGGCAAAGACGCGATCCGCGTGATTGTGGCGGATACGCAGGCCATTTTTCGCGCCGGGCTGCGCAAGATCTTTGCGCTTGAGGACGACATACGAGTTGTGGGCCAGGCCGAGAGCCTCGATCAGACCGTTGCCGCCATGCAAAAATTTTCCGCCGACATTGTGATCTTCGAGGCCGCTCTGGCCCCCAATCCAGGCGATGCTGTTTCCGACCTTCTCCGGCAAAGCGCGAGCTGCCGTTTTGTGGTCGTGCTGCAGGAGCCCGACCAGGAGATGACGCTGGACTTGTTCCGGCGCGGCGTGCATGGCATCGTTTCGCGCGAAATCGAGCCCGAAACGCTGGTGGAATGCCTGCGCAAAGTGGCACAGGACGAACCCTGGCTTGAAAGCCGGGCCATCGCGTGGGTGATGCAGGCGTATCGCACGCAAGGCTTGCGTCCGGCAGGGGCGCGTTCCAAAGTTTCGCTCACACCCAAAGAGGCGCTCATCGTTTCCTGCGTCACGCAGGGGATGAAGAACAAAGAGATAGCGCTGCGGGTGGGCACCACCGAGCAGGTGGTCAAGAATTATCTCCGCAAGGTCTACGACAAGCTCGGAGTGGCCGATCGTCTGGAACTTGCGTTGTACTGCCTGAATCACCGGGTG
The DNA here is from genome assembly GCA_049519955.1 of Terriglobales bacterium. Classification (GTDB taxonomy): domain Bacteria; phylum Acidobacteriota; class Terriglobia; order Terriglobales; family Acidobacteriaceae; genus Acidiflorens. Next base: position 9,964 of record JBEKQG010000233.1, on the reverse strand, counting down.
GTGGAGAGCGGGGGCCGGGCCAAACCTGCGGACACGCAGTCCGTGCAACCAGCCTGCCGCCCCGGTTCGGCGGCGCCGGAAACACCGAATTCCACCGCCGCTGCCGCGGGACACCACTCATGATTCTCATCTTCTAGTACAATCCTCTGGAGCGCGCCGAGCGCCGGTCCGATTCGTGTGGGCCGGTGAATGTTCCGGCGCGCAAGTCCAGTTCTCGGTTCCCGGTTCTCAGTTCGGACCGTTGAGCTTTTCACTGAGAACGGATGCTCCATCACCGATTCTTCATCCCAAGAGAGAGGCAAACCATGAAAGGCGACCCCAAAGTTATTGCCATTCTGAACGAAGCGCTCAAAGCCGAGCTCACCGCCATCAACCAGTACTTCCTTCATGCCGAGATGTGCGAGAACTGGGGCTATGAACGCATGGCCAAGCACGCGCGCAAGGAATCCATCGAAGAAATGCATCATGCCGAGATTCTGATGGAACGTATCCTGTATCTCGATGGCGCTCCCAGCATGAATGAGACATTCAAGATCAATGTCGGGCAAAACCTAAAGCGGCAACTGGAGAACGATCTGCAACTCGAATACGCGGCCGTGAAACGACTGAACGACGGCATTAAGGCCAGCGGGGCGGCTGGCGACAACGGCTCGCGCGAACTGCTGGAGAAGATCCTGCTCGACGAAGAACAGCACATCGACTGGCTGGAAGCGCAACTGCACGCGATTGAAGAAATGACCTACGAAAATTACCTGGCACAGCAGTTGCACAAGTCCGAGGGAAGTTAAGCATGAAGGCTGACAACGGCAACCGGGCGTCCGTAGCTATGGTCGGTAGTTGTCGTCTCTAGTTGTCAGCCAGAACTGAGCGAAGCCGCAGGGGTAGGGCGTGACGTTCGCCCGCAGTATGCGGTGCTGTTAGAATCGAAACAATCGCTTCGCAGGGCGCCGGAGAGATGGCCGAGTGGCTGAAGGCGCACGCTTGGAAAGCGTGTTTACTCGAAAGGGTAACGTGGGTTCGAATCCCACTCTCTCCGCCATATTTTTGTAAGCTGTTCTTGATAAAACACTTGCAATATGTGCTAGGCTCTTGGTGTCGGTGAAACTGGGGAAAACAGACACCAAGGGTTTGGATATGGCTGGAACGAAAAGCGTTCGGATCATCAAGAAGGTTCGCGAAGCGAGCGGAGTCTGGCGCTTCGTATCGCTCAAAAAAGCAGGGACGCGCTACGCCTGGGACAAGCGCCCCGGCCATTATTTTATCGAGTGGTGGCAAGGCCGCCATCGGCGCCGAGAGGTTGCCGGACAGACCCCCAGCGAGGCGATGGAGGCCCGACGGCGGAAACGGAACGAACTGGTCGGTGAGATCTTCCTCGGCAATACAAAAGCCGAGCCGCCGGCTTCGGCGGAAGCTCCCCTCACGCTACTCTCCGATGCCGTCGACATGTTCCTGCAGCACGTGCGCGTGCACTCCCCGGACAAGCCGCGCACGGCGCAGCGCTATACGGCGGCGCTCGACCACGTGAAGCGCATCCTGGGCAGCAAGATGTTCGTCGAGGCAATTACGCGCCCGGACATCGACGATTACAAAGCAGTGCGGAGCGCAGAGGGCAGCAAGCAACACGGCGACAGGCGCATCACACCGCGCACGGTCAATTACGAACTTTGCGTGCTGCGGACGTTCTTTTATTTCCTGATCGGCGAGCGGAACCTGCCGATTCAGAACCCGTGTGCGAAGTTCAAGCAGTTGAAGGACCCTCGCGTCAAGGCGAAGCGCCGCCCGCCGACCTACCGTCAGGACGAACTGAACCGAATTTTCGCCAAGTGCGACGAGAACGAAAAAGCGATCTTTGCGACGTTCCTTCTCACCGGCGTGCGAGAGGAAGAGTTGTGCTTCCTCACCTGGGCAGATGTTGATCTCGCGGATCGCAACAACGCCACGCTGCGCGTGAGCGGAGAAGGCAAACAGGGCTTCTCTCCGAAGGATTACGAGGAACGAGTGATTCCCATTCCGCGCGAACTAGCGGAACTCCTGGGAAAAGTTCCGCACCGGTCACGGCTGATCTTCCCGACGAAAGCGGGAAACCGAGAGACGCATCTCCTGCGGCGGCTGAAGGAAATCGCCGCGGCGGCGAACGTGACAGGCGCCACACTCCACAAGTTCCGGCACACCTACGCCACAAAACTTCTCGAAAGCGGGTGTGATATTGTCACCGTGCAAAAACTCATGGGGCATAGCGACCTCGATACCACACGCCAGTATCTTGACCCAGACGAAAAACTCAAGCGGAGCGCCGTGAACAAACTCTCCCTCAGCGCATGAAGTTCCGGTCCGCGTGCGCGACCGGCTAAACCGATTCCAGATTGTGTGCTTGCTGGGAGCCGTATGATTATCTTCAACGCCCCCCTTGAAAACGGATGTTGACATTATCACCGCGCAAGAACTCATGAGCCAACGTGACCTCACTATCACACGTCAGTAGCTTGATCTGGACGAAAAACTCAAGCGGAGCGCTGTGAACAAGCTCTCGCTTGCTGGCTGGAAAATGACCGTCGCAAGTTGCAGAGATGCTCGGTGTCCACCCAGCCGCGTTGCTGGGTTAGGAAGGTGCCGCCAACAGGAACTGAGGACGAGGATCTTTATCCGAGCTTCTTCTTGTGTGAGGGCTTGCATTTTGCGGCGCAGAGCTATACATTGGTTTTCCCAAAGGGCTAAGGGCCCATCGCGGAAAATTCTGGTCAGTTACGGATAGAGCATGGAGTCTACCGCATCCCAGTCATCTCCCTTGCATCTCCGGTATGCCCGCGACATTACTGTGTTCTGGTCGCTCAACAGGACAACCGCGCTGGAGGCCACGCTGACAGGCCGAGTCATACGGCGAAGTTCACATCGCGATGGACTTTTTCTTTCCCTACAGGACCCCTCTGGCGTAATCGATTGTCTTGTTGAGAAGGTCACTCATTCTGCTGAGGAATGGCAATCCACAATTCGACCCATACAGAAAGGTGATCGAATCGCCATACGTGGGCCCGTTAGGACTCGCACGTCCCAAGGACGCTCCCAGCCGATCGTCTACGTTCAGACATTAAGAAGAAATCTAGCTGTCACATCGTTGCATCCAGATGAATTGAATGGAGTGTTTGCCACAGCCGCCTCAGGCTTTTTTGTCGCACGCTTAAAAAATACAGTCGTCCAAGGCTTGGTTGCGAAGGGCTTCGATGAACTTGAACCACGCTACATTCACAACCTGAGACCAGTTGGGTCGCTTGAGCCGTTACAAGTGGTTTTTCCTGGCTATGGCTCGCCTGCGTATTTACTTGTCTCGCCCATCCCCGAGCTGCGTGCGGCCTCCCTCGTCATTGGTATCACGAGCGCCTTCTCCGTTGCACGCTCCTTTTCGCAAACGGTAAGAGACGGATACACAAGCGCTGAAAGTCTAGTGATCGGCCTTATCATGACCGGCAGCGAATCACGGAAGCTAATAGATTTGTGCATCGAGCTCGTGTACGCATCTTTCGGTAACTACTCAACCATGGCCGCTAACTGGGCTGACTATGCCTTTGTAGGCTCGTGGCGTGATGAAAGTATGCTTGGCGCTTCGAGCGCCGTGCCCTTGATTTCACAACCGACGATATTAAGGAACAACAACGGTGCGTTTGCTCTAGCATGGCCAAGACCGAGAGTGCGGGCTGGAAACCTTCCTCAGCCACTTTTAGTCGTGGAGGGCGCGAATCGAGAGAACGAGCTAGACGGTGGCGAGGGCACCGCCATCATCCATATCGAGCGAATGGCGAAAGCTATCAGTGATGATCTTACGCTTCGCATGTAAATTCCAGGAGAGACGGTAGAGGAAGTGAACGACTCGCTTAATTTTCCGAGTAAGGCGGCACGCCAGTTTGACCCTGTCACTGGCATGATGTATGTTGACTACTCCTATGAGCCCAACGAGATTGAGCTTTGCAACCCGGAATATGATGTTGGGGAACTGCCCTCGCGGTTCCTGGCATTCGTCAAGGGTCACGCAACGGCGAAGACTCCCAGGAACTCACCACAGATTCGGTATGAAACTCAGTTCGCATCAAGCGAACATATCAACGAGCGCGTCATCCACCAAAGTGAACAGCTCATTTTCTCGGGTGCTCTTGACGACATTCTTTTCGATCATTCGCGTGAGCCGGCGGAGAGATTATGGGAGATATTCAAGAACAGTGTGATCGGCAATCCAGATAACCGACGATTCGAGATGCCAAGTTGGTTGCGTCAGCGAATAGCGGAGCGGAGGGAGCAGGCTCTCCCATTGAACTTTGTGTTGCTTGCCTTCCCCTTCAAGGATCAAAATCCCTTCCGGACCGTATTGGAACCTTGGGAGATCGATTTGGGAGAAATCGTTTTTCTCGGTCGGCTGGCCGCACTCGCGATGGCAGCGTGGCGAATTCATCCCTTTGGAGCAAACTGGATCATCCTATCGGACGCAGTGCTCTATGCGAAGGTCTTTGAGATTCCTACAAGAGACGCTGAACGATACGTAGCGGCGGTGAGATCGGCAATCCAGCGGTATAACCTCCACAATATGATACAGATAGTCGACCTGAGGAACGAGGCCGAGCGTCACTTTGCTAGAGCCTCCATTGACTTTGACGGCCTAGTTACAAAGATCGGTCATGATTTGGCAGCGCTCGTGGAGGCGCAGTCGCATACTGAGGTTAGCGCTGCCTTTTCGTCCTTGGTCCGCGGCCAAGTTCAGGGTCTAAATCTGAGGAGTTTTCTCGGTCTTCACGACCCAATGGATATCTGGCACGCAGTGTACCGGCGCGGGCCCTGGTGGGAAAATCCGGATGCCGCGCCGCGAAATAGTAGTCTGGAGATCCAGATTCACGAACTCGCACGTACAACTGCGATCCGCTATGCCGCGACAAATATCGCTCTTGCTTTGACTGGTGTCACCGATCACTTGGTGCCCGGCGCTCTAAGATCAACAGTCCACGCGAAACCGGAACAAATTGCGGTACCAAGACTCGGCCGGTCGTACCCGTGGTGCGGTACGGCTGTGTTGCACGCGGACACTGGATCGACTGAAGCGTTTGCCGTGGAGGTTAAGGATGTGTCGGACCTACTAATTGACCAACACCACCACGGAGTTATACTTCCAGGACATGACAGGCCATGGTACTTCACAGACGGGAAAATAATATGACGATGAAAGCAGTGGTTTTTGAACAAGGTGGTGCCCCTGATGTTCTGTCGTTTTCAAATGCTCAGCGGCCAACCGCCAGCGCTGGCGAAGCTGTCGTAGCCGTCCGCGCTTGCGGAGTTAATCGAATTGACCTCGATCTAAGGTCTGCGATTGACGACGAGATGCCAATGCCTCATATTCTCGGCTCCGATATCGCGGGCATGGTGGTTGAATATGGTAGCGGAGCCACGGGACCAAAAGTCGGGTCTCGTGTCGTTGTATCGCCAGCTATTCCGGTCGAGGGATCAGACAGGTGCAAAATCATCGGGTATCAGACACAGGGAGGATACGCGGAGTATGTGGCAGTCCCAGCATCTAATCTGATAAGTTTACCGGATAGTCTCAGTTTCACGGATGCTGCCTCAGTGCCTCTTGCTGGGATGACCGCCCATCACGCGCTTTTTGACCATGGGCGACTGAGGGGTGGTGATCGAGTATTGATTACCGGAGGCACCGGGGGTGTCGGCAGTCTTGCCGTTCAAATGGCTTTAGCTGCTGGTTGCCGCGTGACAAGCAGTGCCGGTTCTGCCGATCGCGTTGCCTGGCTTCACAAGCTGGGTGCTCATCACGTCGTAAGTCATTCCGACAGCAACTTTGGTGCTCGTATTGCGGAGTATGGACCGTACGATGTGATCTTCGATCACATCGGTGGCGAAATTCTTAATGCTAGCATTCCCGTCATAGCGGAGCGGGGCCGAATTATAGCGATCGGATACACCCTTAGTGACAAAGTCACATTCTCCTTATTCGACCTCTTTCGGTCACAGGCGTCGATAGCGGGTAGCTATATGGGCAATCTTGCTAACCTCCAAAGCGTACTCCGAATGGTCGCAACTGGAAGGATCCGGCCTGTCGTTGACGAAGTAGTTCCACTTTCGAAGGCTAGGCACGCGCATGAACTGCTTGAGTCGCGAAAAGTTATTGGAAAGATCGTGCTTTCTGTGGGTGGATAGCAAAAGTGAAGAAGAAGGATTTGCAGAAACCAGACGAGATCGGGCGAGCTTATGACTCGATCGTTGCCCGGTATGAGTCGGAGTTCCTGAATGCGCAAATCGATGGAAAGTGGTTGGCCCTCTTCAGGGCGCAACTCCCGGCCGACGCCGCTGTTCTCGACTTAGGCTGCGGACCTGGATTGCAAAGCGAAATTCTTAGCAAGCTCGGCTGTTCCTGTACCGGCGTCGACGTGTCTGAGGAAATGGTGAGGGCCGCGAGGGCGCGAGTTCCCGGTGGCGACTTTCACACAGCCAGTTTCCTGGATATTGAAACACTCGTGGGTAAATTCGACGGCGTCCTCATCAGCTACTCCCTTATTCACGTGACGTCGGCAGAAGCCAAGAAAGTCTTGGCCCAATGTCGACGGGTCCTGAAACCCGGTGCAGTTTTAGCCCTATTTCTCAAGGAGGGTGTAGGGCAGCACTATATTGACGCTTCACTGATGGCCGACACTCGGTTGTTTACTTGCTTATGGACGCAGCGAGACATCTCGGAAGTACTTCGGAAGCTGGGCTTTTCCGTCTTGTGTGCGAAGTTGGCACCGCCAGAATCAGATAAGGAGTTTCAGTTCAGAAAGCTATTTGTATTATCACGATTGTCACCGAATGCCGAACTCCAGCGACGGCTTAGTCTTATATCCGCAGTTCTCTTGGATGTCGACGGTACGATGACAGATGGTCGCAAGTTGTATTCTGAAAATGGACTGCATACACTGGCCTTCGATGCCAGAGATGGACTAGGAATCGCGCTTATGCAAGCTGCTGGGTTGAAGGTCGCTATGATCTCGAACGGACGTTCTGAGATCTTGAGTGCGCGCGGGAGGGACCTCGGCATTTGCTTGATTGTCATGGATGCTAATGACAAGGCAACAGGGGTAACACAACTAGCTAGGCAAATTGGAATACCAAAGACCCAGATTGCATTTATCGGAGATGATCTTTGGGACCTCTCTGCTTTTGAAGAGTCTGGAATTGGTATTGCTGTGCGTGATGCTGTTCCGCAACTCCGTGCCGCTGCTGATATCGTTCTAAACTCCAACGGGGGTCATGGTGCAATACGGGAGCTTGCAAATATGCTACTAGATGCGAAAGGGCTGGATCCCATTAAGTTGCTTGCTGAGCTGTCATAAGGCGAAGGGGTTGTTCAAGACTGGGAGACTGACATTTACATAGATGGTGGTCAGAGATATTGTCGGACAAAAGACGCAATATAGGCTAACAAATCAATCCCGGGAGTTTTTCTCACGTGCTTTTTGCCGCCGATGAGAATCAGAAGAAAGCCAGCACCTTGAGGTTGCGAGGCTTTGCATTGAGCGTACAATGGAGGGGTTTTAGAGCTCAAAACTGAGATTCCGGTTCATGACCAAACTTCCTTGGATTTTTCAAATCGCTGGCGCTCCATCTGCGTCGAATTTTGTCGACGCGAGAGACATGCACCAATCCGAAGATCCTCTCGGAGCGGTGGTGGAAATGGACGCAAATGGTTTAGTGGTAGCCGGGGCCACCAAAATTACAGATGTTCGACAGGAGACGACTGATGACAACTAGTGCACTGCGAGAAAACCAGCCATTTTTGCTCCGCTTCGCAAGGCCGGTCGCCGAAGAGCCTTCGTTGCCTCTGCGCTATGATGCGGCGCGCCAGATCACACAGGTTCTTCAGAATGGCCAGTGGATCGACGCCCCCGATTCACCTAATGAAACGGCGGGAGCGACCCGTAAGACCGCGGTAGGCGGGGAAACCACGGACGATGAATGATCCTCACGTGCTGATCGTAAGCACGATGGCGGACGTAGCAACTGACGATGTCATACGTCGGATCGCTGCCCGTGGCGTCGCGTACACACGGATCAATACTGAAGACTACCCATTCTCAAGAACCGTGTCCTTTGTTCCCGATCAGGCAGATCAGAGTGGTTGGCTAGACGACGGGCGGCCCATCCAGTTCCCGACAAGCGTCTGGTATCGACGAATGCGAACACCTCCTAGGCCAGACGCTATGGACATCGGCGTTTACGAGTTCTGCCTGCATGAAACACGCGCCACCTTGTTAGGAGCCCTATTGGGACTTACAACGCGATGGATGAGCCATCCAGCTGCGATCTGGAGTTCCGAATTCAAACCATTCCAACTGTCACTGGCCGCCCGAATCGGTTTGCCTATTCCAGCCACGGTTATCACCAATGATCCATCCGCTATTCGGAAAGCCTTCGATCAGTTTGGCGCTATGATCGCCAAGCCGGTTAGACGCGGGCATATCACACAGAATGGCCACACTTCCGCCATCTTTACGTCGCAGGTGCTGAAAGAACATCTGGATGAGATCGAATCAGCGAGATACAGTCCGGCCATTTATCAGCCTCTTATTCCCAAGCGCTTTGACGTTCGTGTGACGATTGTCGGCCGCCAGGTTTTTGCTGCCGCAATTGGCTCACAGTCTGACCCCGCCGCTGCGATTGACTGGCGCTTAACCAGCAACCCGGTACTTCCACATTATCCCATGAAGCTCCCCGGCCGCCTTACCGATCAGCTTCAGCAGCTTATGGAGTCTCTCGGCCTCACTTTTGGCGCCATCGATCTTATTCAGAACACTGATGGAGAGTTTGTCTTCTTGGAAGTAAACCCCAATGGACAATGGTTGTGGCTAGATAACATCTTGAATCTGGGTGTATCCGAGGCTGTAGCAGATTGGCTCACTGGGAGAGGATCAGCATGACTTGGCGACACGCTTTCTATTCTTTCCTTGATCATGTCTATCCGATTGTGGAACCTCTTTCGACAGAGGGCCAAGAGAGACGGCAACGGAGATTGCGGGAGCAAAAGGAGGCGATTCCCGACAGCGACGATCTTTTAGAACACTACGTAACTGCGTCTCAGTATCTATTGGACAAAGAAAACGATAGAAAACAGGGAATAGAAGCGCGACTGACCAGTATTCTGGGCCTATCTTCGATAGCTGCGACAGTTGCTTTCGGCGGATTCTTCCTCGGTAGTAGCGGTATTTCGCATATTGGCGCAGTCTGGCTTCGTTGCGCGATAACTATAGTAGGATTATATCTCGTTTTGGAGATATGTGCCGCGAGTTTGGCGGCTGTACGTGGTCTCTCCACAAGGCCATATTGTAACCTCGATCACTCGGACTTGGTTCCCAGTCGGGGAGAGTCGCGCACGGTGTTCCTCCACCGTAAAGCCGAACGTACACTGGAGGTTCTGATCGATCACGAGACCCAGAACAACGACAAGTTGACGCAGTTGAAGATCGCTCATTGCACCATGCGGAATTTCGCGCGCGGGCTGCTGGTGTTCGCCGTTGTCGCAGCCATCGCCGCAAACAAAGTGGGCAGCAGCGATGAACTCATCGATAAGCTGAAAGCGAACCATGATTTGAACGAATTGCTAAGAGGCCCGCAAGGTCCCGCAGGGATGGCCGGACCTAAGGGCGATCCCGCATCTGTACCTTGCAGTCCCAAGAATCCGGGAAAGAAGAGGTGCCCGCATGGAGACTGCCGGTGACAAAAAACCGCCTGGTGCTATTGGCGGGCGGTTGTGGGAAATCTAGTCAACTCCATGTTTCATGTCGTCGCGAAGGGAACGCGATCTTCAGTTGAGGGTGCTGAAGAACTGGCCGAGTTTCGCCGTCGCTTTGAACTGCGGGACCGGGTCGAGCGCCTTGAGCGTTGAGGTGAAGGCGTTCGTCAGGCTCCAGACGGTGCGCGGCTGGAACTCGGGATAGCGGGGGTT
>JBEKQG010000232.1:0-3468 GCA_049519955.1 Terriglobales bacterium | reverse complement strand
AGGTCAATCGTAAACCTGGCGCCGATGTGGGTGCAGGCAGCACCAGAGCTGCTGAACGAGACCGGCAAACCCGAACTGGCGGTTGCCACAATCGTAAAGCTGCTCTTGTCGGTCGCGGTTGCCGGAGCGGGTATATTGACTGTGATGCTCTGAGAGGCCTGAGTCGCGGTCACGGTCCCCGTCTGCTGCGGTGCGGATCCGTAGTTGTTGTTGCCCAACTGGTTTGCAGTCACCGTGCACGTTCCGGTGCCGCTGGTCATCGTGAACGTCGCAGTGCTCGTTCCACTACCGCTGCATGCTCCCGAACCCGCCAGAGTCACCGGTAGATTCGAAGGACTGGCGCTAGCCGATACCGGGAAGGTGGTGCCGTAGACGACTGGGCCGGTCGGCACAGTGAGCGTGATGCTCTGAGAGGCCAGAGCCGCGTTCACGGTCGCCGTCTGCTGCGGTGCAGCTGCGTAGTTGACGCCGTCGCCAGCCTGGTTTGCAGTCACCGTGCACGTTCCGGTGCCGCTGGTCATCGTGAACGTCGCAGTGTTCGACCCACTACCGGTGCACGCTCCCGTACCCACGAGAGTCACCGGGTTCCCGCTTGCGCCACCCGTGGCCGACACGGGGAAGGTGCTGTTGTAAGCGACTGGGCTGGTCGGAACAGTTAGTGTGATGGCCTGAGGGGCCAGAGTCGCGCTCACGTAGTCCGTGACCTCCGGTGCAGCCGCCCAGGTGACGTTGTCGCCCGCCTGGTCTGCAATCACCGAGCACGTTCCGGTGCCGCTGTTCATCGTGTAAGTCGCAGTGCCCGTTCCGCCGCTCGTAACACTGCATGATCCGGAGGCCGTGAAAGTCACCGCCAAGCCCGAAGTGGCAGTGGCCGCCACAGGGAAGCTGCTGTTGTAGGCAGCGCTGGCCGGTGGTAGGGGCGTGGTGAACGTGATGCTCTGAGAGGTCAGAGTCAACGTTAGTGTGACTGGCGCCGAGGTTGCACCTGGGTAGACCGGAAGCGGCGCCTGTGATCCTCCTGGTGGATTTGCTGGATTACAGCACGGCGCGATCGAATTCCCCGAGTACACCGCCGTGATCGTGTTGTCGCCGGCTGCGAGCTGCGACGCACTGAGCGGCAAACTTGCCGCGGTCGAGTTGGCGCCGGTCGGCAGCAGCGTTGCGGTTTCCAGCAAGCTTGACCCAAGCATCAGGTTCACCGTACCGCTGGGCGCACCGCCGACACCGGGAATGGCGGTGACCGTGACCGTCAGAGTGGTTGTCTGACCGGGCCCGAGAGCATACGTCCCCGTAGTAAGATCCACGGTCATTGAGTTGGAGATTGCATTCCCAGTGTTCTGGTAGGCGCCAATGTCAATGCTCGAGCCGTTCGTCCGAGGATTCCCGAGGAAGTCGGTGGCGCCATAGATGGAGCTGGGGGAACTGCCATTGGGGTCACACCAGCCAACGCTGCACGGGAGGCTGGTGCTGCCGGCAGCGACGGCCGGCGAAGAAGGGATGGTGTCAAGGTTCGGCGGCGTGTCTCCCAGATTGACGAATTGGGGATCCGCGTTCACGGAGTTTGCATCTTCCCCGGTGGTGGCCTGGTAGTCTAAGAAACTCGTGAAGCTACTCACGTCAGCCCACAAGATTGACGTTCCTTCTACGTAACCCGCGGCCGAGCCGTACAGGTTCCAATTGAGCGTCGCCGGCGCGCCCGTGTATGTCAGCCCAGGAGGGTATACCTGCGTAGCGGGGACATAGCTATTGATCCACATATTGGGTGAGACGGAGTAGGGCGAGCTAGCGGATTCATAGATAACGTTGTTTTCGAAGTAGTCCGCTTGCTGGGTGCCCAGCTGATATTGCGTCTCGAAATCGCCGCTTGGGGTACCTTCAGAGTCGTTGCCAGGTTGGGTACCGTTGTCGAACAGAGTGTTGTTGACGAAGACGTCGTGGAAGCTGCTGCCTCCGCCATTGCCGCCGCCCCCCTTCGCTTTTGCGAGCGCATAACCACCGATGGAGTTACCGGCGGCATTTTCGTAGTAGAACAAGTTGTTACGCACCGTAGCATACCTGCCGTAACACGGAAACTTGCCTGTGGCAGGAGTTCCGACGCCATCGGGGCCAGGCCACTCGGTGCCGGTGATTTGACACTTAGTGTTCTCGCTGGTCGTCTCGACGCCGTAGTCGACCTGCATGATCACATTATTTTCGAAGGTCGTATACGCACACCCATCACAATAGAGTCCGTCGGCGTCGTATTCATATTCCTCGCTTTTATTCGTTATTCCGCTGATGTTATAGACCGTGTTCCCGCTGACCACCCCATAACTAGCCTCGTCGTAGCCAACGGGACCGGTGCCTTCGTATCCAATAATGTCGATGCCGATATTGTTATTGTCATGAATGATGTTGTTGGTAATTTTAAAATACGTCACGTTCCCATTCATGGTCATCGATTCGCTGCTCCCGGTCTGCAGGTTATAGAACTCGTTGCCACTGATGACCAACTGCGTGATGGGAGTCTGCGAGGTGCCGTAAGCGAACAAGCCGCACGTGGCCGCGACATTGTGCACCAAATTGTTCAGAATCTGGACGCCAGTGCCCGAGCCGGTGATATAGACGCCACACGAAATTTTCGAGGCGCTAACTACGTTGCGGAGTTCAAATCCTTTGACGGTGATGTAGCTCCGGGCGCCCGAGATAGTGATGAGACCCTTTGTGCCCGATGCCGTGACCAAGCCAGTCCCGTCGATCACCGCGGGCTGTACGGTAGTCCCAACCACTACGGGATAGCTCTGAAAGGTAATCGGCGCCACTGCCGTTCCGGAATTCGGAAAACTCACCCACTCGTTATAAACTCCGCCCATCACGTTCACCGTGGCGCCGGCCGTCACAGTAGTTGCCGCGTGCTGGATGGTTTTCCAAGGCTGGGCGGAAGTGCCGGGATTGCTATCGTTGCCGGTGGTCGATACATAGTAGGTAGTTCCAACTTGCCCGGCCACCGACTGCGCCAGCAGCAGGACAAGCACAAGAAGCGCGGCATGTACAACGCCGACGTTTCGCACAATCGAGACATTGCGTTTCATGACTTTTTCTCCTGGAAACGAGAGCCCCCACCGTGACAGTAGGTGATCCTTCGAAATATTACGGACGCTTATTTTCTCTTTCGTCCGGCGCCTAACGTCTACTCCGCCCCGAGATGATTGTCAAGGGCAAAATGAGTTTCTGTGCAAGAACTTGCAGGTGAAATATATTGCACTTCGGCGGCCGCGCGAGGCGTCTCTCTTGGACCGGTGGAATCGGCGCCGAGTCGGTGAGGACGAGACCTTTTCAAGAAACTCTAAGCCTCGTCTGGCGGCACATCGAAGTTGACCAGGTCTCCGCGGAAGCCACGTGTCTTCCAGGCGCCGAAGGCGATTCCCGCTGCCATCCAGATCGTGCCGGCGATCTTGGCGGGAGCGCTAAGGCTCAGCCAGAGTAACA
>JBEKQG010000231.1:0-4028 GCA_049519955.1 Terriglobales bacterium | reverse complement strand
ATCCACGCTTCTTTCAGACCCCGCCTCGCGACGACGCCCTTGCGCTTCTCTAGCCCTTCACCTCCACCAGGTTGGGCAGGGGACTTCCACCCCCAAGCTGTCGAACATGTTCGGCACACACGTGAGGCACGCGCCCGGCGCGCGTGGTATCCTTTCGAGTTTCCCGAGCACGGAGAATTTATGTCCATAAGCCGTCGTGGATTTTTGGGGTCCGCCATCGCCGCATCGCTGGCTACCGGCCTGAACGCGCAAGACCGGAATGCGCAGGATAAAGTCAAAGACAACGCCAAGGCCGATGCCGCCCGCGCCGCCGAGCCGTCTGTCGGCGGCAAGCGGCCCATAATCATCTGCGCCAACAATGGCCGCAACTATCTCGACGATGCCTTCGCCTTTCTGAAAGGCGGCGGCGACACCTTGGACGCCGCCATCCGCGTAGTCAAGGGGCCGGAAAACGATCCGAACGACGACAGCGTTGGACTCGGTGGTCTTCCCAACGAAGACGGAGTGGTGGAACTCGACGCCTGCTGCATGCACGGACCCACGCGCCGCGCCGGCTCCGTCGGCGGCGTGCGCAACATCAAGAACGTTTCGCTTGTGTCCAAAGCCGTGATGGAGCACACCGGCCACGTCATGCTGGTGGGCGAAGGCGCCGAGCGATTCGCCGTCGCCCTCGGTTTCCCGCGTGAAAATCTGCTCACCGAACGCTCGCGCAAAATCTGGCTGCTGTGGAAGGAGTATCACTCTACCGACGACTGGTGGGGGCCGGGATTGGCCGACCCGCAATGGAAGCCGCCCTCCACGCCAGCGCCAACGTCGCCGCAGGCCGAAGTTTGGCAGGAGCGCATCCAACACCTGGCAGTCCGCGCGGCCGAGCTTGGCATCGAACCCGAGTTCCGCATGGCCGCCGTCCGCCGCGTGCTGGTTCCGCCCACCGGTACCATCCACTGCTCCGCGCTCAACGACAAGGGCGAAATCTCCGGTGTCACCACCACCAGCGGTCTCGCTTTCAAACTCCCCGGCCGTTGCGGCGATTCACCGGTCATTGGCGCCGGCTGCTACACCGATCAGGACGTGGGTTCGGCCGGGGCCACCGGCAGCGGAGAAGAGAACATCAAGGTTGCCGGAGCCCACACCATCGTCGAGAACATGCGGCGCGGCATGTCGCCGCTCGAAGCCGGCATGGAGGCCCTCAAACGCATCGCTCGCAATTACAACCACGACATGACCAAGCTCAATTTCGTCGACATGACCTACTACATCCTGCGCAAGGACGGCGCCTACGCCGGGGTGTCCTTGTGGACGGGCTATTCCAAACACGAGGACCACAAGATCGCTGTCCACGACGGCGTCAGGCGCTCCGTGGTTACCGTTCCGCTATTCCAAGGCATCTCGCATGAATTCCCGCCGTTCCCGGTTGCCATGCCAAAGGAGCTGACAGAAGATTCCGTCTACGTGAAATGACCGCCGCGAGCCGCGAGCGGATGACAGCGGTTTTCTCGTTCAACCAACCATCGATTCTCGATTCAGCCGATGCCGCTCCCCGCGTTGGAAAATTCCCCCCTTCCCTCCGGGTGTACAATTGTGCCGTTGGGACCGCAGCTTCACGAGGCTTTTTTCCCTGCGTTCGAGGCTCGAACATGAACGTCCACGTCAGTTACAAGGTCCATAAGACTCCCGACATCGAAAGAGAAATCAGCCACCAGCTCGAGAAAATCCAGAAGCGCCTCCAGGTCTTCCGTCCCGAACTGGTGCACCTGAAGGCCATTCTCGATCAGAATCCCCAGCGCGAGGGCACCCTCGTCTCCTTGAATCTGCGCTTGCCCTCCGGCCAGCTCACCGCCCAGGAGAAAGCGCCCACCGCCACCGCGGCCATCAAGTCCGCCTTCGACGAACTGATCCAGCAGATCGGCCGCCACAAGGAACTGCTCCGCTCCAGCCACAAATGGCGGCGCTGGCGCCGTGGGCCGCAGGAGTCTCCCGAGCCCGGCGTTCCCTTCGAGCAGACGCTGGCGGCCGTCCTGCCGCCCACGATTTCCGCCGACGACATCGGCTCCTATGTGAATGCGAATCTCGCCCGGCTCGAACGTTTCGTGGACCGCGAACTCCACTTCCGCCGCGCCGACGAGGACCTTCCCCTCTCCGACGACGGACTCTCCACTTCCGAGGTTGTGAACGAAGTCATCGCCCGCGCTCTCGGCGACCACGCCCGTCCGGAAAAGCTCTCGCTCGAACCCTGGCTTTACCGCCTCGCCCTCGAAGCCATGAACGAGATGACCGCGCACCTTCAGGAACTCGAGTCTCCCGCCCATCTCCATATCGAGTCCAGCCGCCGCCGCCAGAACGTCCAGGCCTCCGACGAGGCCGCGCTCCAGTTCCACCAGGCCGACGAGGGTTGGACCCGCGAAAGCTCCATCCCCGACCGCCGCGTCTCCACTCCCGAGCAGGCCGCCTACTCCGACGAAGTGATCGCCCTCGTGCAAGCCGCGCTCCGCGGCGCCGACCGCACTGATCGCGAAGCTTTTCTCCTCTACGGCATCGAGGGTTTCTCGCTCGACGAGATCGCCGCCATCACCGGGCGGCACGTGGAGGCCGTGCGCGAGTCCGTGCAGCGGGCCCGCGACTGCGTTCGCCAGGCGCCTTCCTTGGCCGGCGAATTTCACCAGCAACTCTTAGTCAAAACTCGAATCTAATAAACCCAGCTTCTCCAGGAGGATCGAGATGATGACCAGGGACGAAATCCGTGAGTTGGCGGTTTTTCAAGCGGACGAAACCAAGGGGGCTTGCGCCCTGAGTTTTTACTTCCAGCCCGATCCTCCGCAGGATCGTTCCCACCGCCGCGAGGCCATCGTGGCCAAGGATGTCGTCAAGCGCGCCCTGAAAAGCGCCGCCGCCAGCGGCCGCAACGGCCCCCTGCATGCCGACCTCGATCGCGTGCTCGAATTGGCCTCCAACCTGCGCGGACATGCGCGGGGCATGGCCGTCTTCGCCTGCTCCGCTCAAAATTTCTGGAGAGAGTACGAACTGCCACCGCGCCTCGGAAGCACGCAGATTTTTCTTCAGTCGCGCTTTCAACTAAAACCGCTGGCCTCTTTGCTCGGAGCCCAGCCTGCGCTCTCGGTCGCCGTGATCGACCGCCAGCGCGCCCGTTTCTTCGATCTTCGTCTCGACGATCTGCGCGAGCGCGGAGCCATCGTCCACATGCTCTCGCGCAACGCTTCCAGCGCCGGCTACAAGGGCTACGAGGGCGGTCATGCCGAACGCCGCGTCTCCGAGGAGGCCCTCCAGCACTTCAAGGGAGTCGCCGAACGCCTGCGCATCGACTTCGAAAAGGGCGCGTGGGAGCGCCTCATCGTCGGCTGCCAGGATGCCACCTGGCCCGAGTTCGAGCCCCATCTTCATCCCTATGTCAAACAGCGCCTGATCGGCCGCTTCTCCGCCGACGTGGCCAGCGTCCCCAACGAAGAAATCCGCGACCGCGCCGGCGCCGTCCTCAATCGCTGGATCGCCGACCGCGCCTCGACCAAAGCCAGCGAGGCCGTGGATTTCGCCAAGTCCAACGGCCGTGGCGTCACTGGCCTTCGCCGCGTGCTGCGCGCGCTCGAGAGCGGGGAAGTGCAGACCCTCTTTCTCAGCGAAAACTACTCCGCGCGCGCCGTCGAGTGCCCGCACTGCGGCCACCTCGACCCGCACATGGCGCCCTCCTGCGGCGCTTGCGGACGCTTTACCCGCGAACTCGCCGACGTTTCCGACGCCATCATCCCCATCGCCATCCACCGCGACATCGAGATGTTCTATCTCAAGGACCACGCCGATCTGGATAGCGCCGGCAGCATCGCCGCTCTACTGCGCTTCCGCTCCGATCAGACGACCGGCCAAATCGAGGCGGCCTCGTGAAGTGCGGAGGAACCTAGGTCTTCGACCACATAAAGATGTACCTATTAAGGCACTCGTGGAATGACGAAATGGGACGCATCGTGGGGACATGCAAACCTACCATCGGGTGCGTGTCCAGCTTGGAAAGCGGGATC
>JBEKQG010000230.1:0-4353 GCA_049519955.1 Terriglobales bacterium | reverse complement strand
TTGGAAATCCCGCAAAGTGCGCGGGATTCCCACTTTCCCACCGCCTCGGCGGCTACGGGAGATTAACGAAACCGGACATTTCACTTGCTACAAAAAGCGGACATTTTAACTTGCTAACAACACATTGTGTAACAATTCTGTCGTTAGCACATGATATGTCCGGGTGAGATAGCAAGTGAAGTGTCCGCTTGGCAGGCGGCGGGTGGCCCGCCGGGCACGCGCCTGTCGCCCGCCGATTTGCCTTCCCTTTGCATCCCCAGCTCTTTCTGCGAATCCAATGATGGTATCTTGGGAGGCGGAGTTGGGAGACGTATGAAGATTGGGATCACTTGTTATCCGACTTACGGCGGGAGCGGGGTGGTGGCGACCGAGTTGGGGCTGGAGCTGGCGCGGCGGGGGCACGAGATCCATTTCATTTCGTATTCGCAGCCGATTCGGCTGACCGGGCCGGAACCTAACATTCATTATCACGAGGTCGAGGTCACGAGATATCCGCTGTTTGAATATCCGCCGTACGATCTGGCGCTGGCGACGCGGATGGCGGAGGTGTCGCAGCTTTATGAGCTCGATTTGCTGCACGTGCATTATGCGATTCCGCACTCGGTGAGCGCGATGCTGGCCAAGCAGATGCTGGCGGCGACGCCTCCGCGGAAGCATTTGCCGTTTGTGACGACGCTGCACGGAACGGACATCACGCTGGTGGGGCTCGACCGCTCGTATCTTCCGATCACGCGGTTTTCGATCGAGCAGAGCGACGGGGTGACGGCGATCTCGCAATATTTGCGGACGCGCACGGTGCGGGTTTTCGACATCAAGAACCACATCGAGGTGATTCCGAATTTTGTGAACTGCGACGAGTATCTACGCAGGCCGGAGTGGATGGAGAAGCGCAGCGAGTATGTCAAGGACGACGAACGGCTGCTGGTGCATCTGTCGAATTTCCGTCCGGTGAAGCGGGTGTTGGATGTGATTGAAATTTTCGACCGCGTGCGCAAGAAAATTCCTTCGAAGCTGCTGCTGATTGGCGACGGGCCGGACCGTTCGCAGGCGGAGTGGCTGGCGGTGCAGAAAGGCATTCACGAGCATGTGCTGTTTCTGGGGAAGCAGGACCAGATACGGGAGAAGCTGGCGATCTCGGACGTGTTGTTGATGCCGAGCGAACTGGAAACGTTTGGACTGGCGGCGCTGGAAGGAATGGCGTGCGAGGTCGTGCCGGTGGCGACGCGCACGGGAGGCGTGCCGGAATTGATTGACCACGGGGTGACGGGATTTTTGGCCGACGTGGGCGATGTGGAAACGATGGCGCGTTATGCGATCGAGTTGTTGAGCGACGAATCGGCATTGCGGGCGATGGGGAAACGGGCGCGGGCCGCGGCGCAGGAGAGATTTTGCTCCAGCAAGATTATTCCGCTTTACGAAGATTTTTACCGGAAGGTGCTGGGGCAAGCGGGGTAGCAGCCATCAGCTCTTCGGGATTGGGGAGGATGGGCAGGCGCAAGCGGACCAGCGTGCCGCCGCCTTCGCGGTTTTCGACCATCATTTTTGCGGCATCGCCGTAGAGGACTTTGAGGCGCTCGGCGATGTTGGCCATGCCGATGCCCATGCCTGGGATGGAGGCGGCTTGCCCGCGCGGCGGGAGCGCGGCCATGCCCACGCCGTCGTCTTCCACTTCAACAACGAGGCGCGATTTGATTACACGGCTGCGCAGGATGATGCTGCCGCCTTCGACTTTGGGAGCGAGTCCGTGCTTGATGCAATTCTCGACCAGGGGCTGGAGCAACATGCTGGGAACCATGGCTTCGAGGGATGCGGGATCGAGGTCTTTGGCGACCTTGAGTTTGTCGCGTCCGAAGCGGACGACCTCGATGTCGAGATAATTGTCGATGAACTCGACTTCCTCGCGCAGCGAAACGAAGGACTCGGTGCTGTTGAGCAGGCGGCGGAGGATGGCGGCGAGCTTCAGGATCATTTCGCGAGCGGTGTCGGGATCGAAGCGCACCAGCGATGAAATAGAATTGAGCGTGTTGAAGAGGAAGTGGGGGTTGATCTGGTTCTGCAAGGCGGCCATGCGCGCCTGGAGCAGGAGGCGCTCCTGCTCTTCGAGCTTCATCTGGATGCGAACGCCGTTGAATATTTTCAGTTCCGTGCCCACGACCCACGACCATGACGACCATGAGGTAGATGGCGCTCTCGACCAAGTATCCGTTGAGAGTTGCGTGGGAGTTTCCCGTCCACAGGCCGGGGCTTTCGAGGCTGAAGATGGCGCTGGGCCAGAAGCGCCAGATTTCGGTTTGCAGAAAACGCAGGCCGACGATGGTGCCGAGGAAAGCGATCTGCCAATCGAAGACGCGCGGACGCGGAAGATTGCGGCGAATCCAGCGATAAAGGCTGAGATCGATGAAGGGCGAGAACGACCAGATGTCTTCCTCTTCGGGGGCGAAGCGGCGCAACTGGCCGGCAATAATTCCGGCGAAGACATTCAAGGGCAGGCTGGCCCACTCGCCGTGCAAGGCGGCGGGCAGAGATATGAGGGCGCCGCCGACGCCGCCCGACAAACGGCCGCCGATGACGCCGAGGAGGAGGGCGGTTTCGAGCGAGAGGTCGCCGGCGAGAAAGCTTTTGGCGACGAAACGGATCCAGACGCCGAGGGCGATGGGGATGGCCATCCACAGCGCAAAGTAGATTTTGTGGCGGGTTTCACGGCGCTCGCGGAAGATCAGGCTCTTGAATTCCTTGGAGCGGACGAGCGCGCTGGACACGGCCGCGGCCACGCCCAGCTTGATGAGGAGATTGACGAGTATGAGCCGCGGTTCGAGCATGGAATAAATTCTTCCCGTGAGACGGCGCCTGGGATCAGGCTCCGATTGTAACCGCTGCGTGGCGCAAAAGCTGCTCGACGTTGACGGTCGAGCCGGCCGGGACTCCGCCCTGGGCAAAATCGCGGCTGCCGCCGCCGCGGCCTCCGACCGGCGATAGCGCTTGCTTGAGCAAGGCGCCCATGTCGGCGGAACCTCCGGGAGTCTGGGCGAAAACCAGGCCGGGGGGATCCACGGCGCTTGCGACCAGCGCGATGGCGGGCGTGGTCGTGCGCGTTACTTTCTGGGCAAAGAGCTTGGCGAAGGCGATGTCGCGGTCGGAAAATGCGCGCACGATGATCTTCCGTCCGTTTATCTCGGGTTCGTCCTGGAGAGCGGACGCCGCCATGAGTTCGGCGAGCTGATCGAACGCGTCGTCTTTTTGTTTGCGCGCCAGCTTAGTCTCGTCGAGGGTCTTGCGGATCTGATCGGGGACATCCCAGAGCTGGGTCGAGAAAAGCGCGGCCGCTTCGGTGAGCGCGCTGTAGTCGCGGCGCGCCATGCGGACGGTGCGATGGCCGCAGACGAATTCGACGCGGGTTCCCTGCCGGACTTTCTCGGTCTTGCGCAGCAGAATCGAGCCGATCTGGCCGCTGGCGGCGACATGCGTTCCGCCGCACGCCGAGAGATCGAAATCGGCGATGTCGATGAGGCGCAGGTCGTCGCGCTCCGCCGGAGGCAGTTTGCGCAGGCCGAGCTTCTCGGCTTCGGCGCGCGAAACATGGCGAATTCGGATGGGACAGTCCTCAAACACGATTTGGTTGGCGCGCTTCTCGGCAGCGGCGATCTGCTCGGGAGTTACCGACGGCGTGGCCAGATCAATCGAGCAATAGGCTTCACTCGTGCCCATGTGGAAGGAGACGGTCGGCATCTGGTAAAGCTCGACGAACGCGGCTGACAGGACGTGTTGGCCGGAGTGCTGCTGCATGTGGTCGCGGCGGCGTTCGGGATCGACGCTGCCATGGATTTTTTCGCCTGCCAGTGGCAATTTGGGCGGCGCTTCGAGGTAGTGGACGATGGAGCCGTCTTCGGCTTCGGCAACTTCGGCGACGCGCAGGCGAGTGGCGGCTTCATTATTGCCGGCGAGCGTGAGCCATCCGGTGTCGTGGACCTGGCCGCCGCTGGTGGGATAGAAGGCGGTTTCGCGCAGGATGACGGCGGGGCGCGGGTGCTCGGGCGAAGGGGGGGTAACGTCTTCGACAATGGAATCGAATTCGTGGATTTCAGAACTGTCGTAGTAGAGGCGTCTGGTCATGACGAAAAAAAGTCGCGGACAAAGAACTGGTTGCCGAACATCGAGTGTGACCTCAGCCGCTGCAGAAAAACTCGCGAGCGATGCAAAAAGCTCACCTCAGGCGCTAAAGCGCGAACATATTTTGAATCGGCATAGGGGGGAGAGTCGCCTCTCCTCCCCTGCCACACCACCGGACATGCGGGTCCGCATCCGGCGGTTCAGTTCGGTTGAGCGGGAGTACGTCCCGCAACCGAGGAAGACCGA
>JBEKQG010000229.1:0-2603 GCA_049519955.1 Terriglobales bacterium | reverse complement strand
TAGTATTGATCAGGCATTGGATTCTGAGGGAATCTGGGCGAGTTGCGACCTCTGCGCTACCGGCATCGGCTCCTGCTGTGGTTGTTCCTGCGCCCGCGCGTTCAAGCACTTCAAGACCTTATGGCAATGTCAAAGTAATTTTCTCAAAAGATGGTGGCTCCGGCGCAAATCGCTTGCAAGTGGCGGAAGCGCCGCAGGGCCATGTGATCTATCCTGCCGCGCCCGACGTCAATCTGGTTGGCAAGGTCGGCATGAAAGTTGTGATCGGAACCGATGGCCGGGTGAAAGAAATTCACGTACTGAGTGGCAATAGGATTTTGGCCGAGGCCGCGGTTCAGGCCGTCAGGCTCTGGCGCTACACTCATCATGAATCGAACGGCGAAGCCGTCGAAGCCGAAACCAGCGTGACCATCAGCTTCCAGGGCCAGGACGCTGTTTCCATCAGTTTTCCGCCCACTATCAGTAACAACGGGCGTGCGCTGAAGGCCAAGTTAAGCTGTAACCCCCACTCGTCAATCTCTAATTCCGGTGCGTCTTCGTAAGTCTTTGGCGGTGATTCGGCGATTCTGTTCATCGTTCCAGGTTACGAAACACCTTTGCCGGTTTCGGCGAGGGTAGCCTGTTGGTCCCTATCCAAACGGGTACCTTTCTTTATACGCAAAAGACAATTTTTGATGTTCGCGGCACAATTCCACAGGGGTTGGCGTTATAGTTGAATCCATCATCGTCGCAAACTATTAGGATGGCGGCCATCGCGGTACGCATGGGCCGCTTATTTACTACGCAAGACCATTCCTGGATTTAGGTATCTGTAAGGAGTTCTGTATGGCTCGAAAGACAAACGGAAACGGCACTGCCACTCGCAGCTTGAAAACTACAACCTCCATTCAGCCTGCCGCCGTGCAGGTTGCGCCCGGACTGGGCAAGGATGTTCCCACGAATGGGAAGCTGATCAATCTCGATCCCGTGAATCTCGAAGAAGAGATTCGGCGCCGCGCCTACGAAATTTACCTGGAGCGCAGAGCGACTGCTGGCGGTGAGTGCGGCAACGAGAACCAGGACTGGCTGATGGCGGAAAGCGAGATCCGTTCGCGGCACGGCAGATTGGCACGCCACACGACGGCGTAGGTCCGGCCAGATCCGACAAGCGCCGAGTGGCTTGCTGCGCGGGACCGGGGACGGCCTGTGCTCGAACCTGGGTTTGAATACGCGCGGCGGAGTTACGGCTGTACGGCCTGGCCCAGCGCCGGCCTCACCTGTTCGCGCTGAATTTCAGAAGCGTCCCACCCGCCGCCCAGGGCCTTGACCAAATAAACGGAAGTGACCATTTGCTGGCCGAGCAACTGCGTGGCCAGGCGTTCGTTGTTCAGCAGCGCGGATTGCGCGGTAATCACATCGAGGTAGGTGGTGACGCCGCCCACATAACGGCTGTTGGCGATGTCGAGCGCGCGGCGCGAGTCGGCGACCGCTGCCTCTTGAGTTTTCGCAGCCTGGTTCAGGAGCGCCAGACCGGAAAGCCCATCCTCCACCTGCTGAAAGGCCACCAGCACGGACTCGCGATAATTGGCGACCGATTCGTCATAGGCAGCGCGGCTGGCGGCGAGATTCGCGCGATTCTTTCCGCCATTGAAAATCGGCTGCAGCAGATCGCCACCGAGCGACCAGAAGGCGCTGGGAGCATTGACCAGTGTGGCGATGTCGCGGCTTTGCCATCCGCCGCTTCCGCCCAGCGTGATATGCGGATAGAAGGCAGCCTTCGCCAAGCCGACTTGCGCATTTTCGAACGCCATCTGACGCTCGCTGGTGGCAACGTCAGGCCGGCGCTCCAGAATTTCGGATGGAACTCCGGTGGGAATCGCGGGCGGGGCGGCGTCGAACGGCGCCTCAGCAAGTGTGAAGGCCGAGGCGGAGTTCCCCGTGAGCACGGCGATGGCGTGTTCATACTGTGCCCGCTGTTCGAGGACGAGCTGAAGCTGCGTTGCCGTCGAATCGAGCAACGCGGCCTGCTGCGCGACTTCCAGGCCATTGGCGACTCCGCCATCGTGACGATGGTTGACCAGGTCCAATCCCTTTTGCTGGATTTCGACCGACTGGCGGACGACTCCAGCTTCGCGGTCAAGTTCGCGCAGGTTGAAGAAGTCGGCGGCGAGTTCGGCGGTCAATACCAGGCGGACATTTTCCAGGTCGGCCGCGCTCGCCTGCAGCGAGGCGTTCGAGGCTTCCAGATTGCGGCGCACGCGTCCGAATAAATCAAGCTCGTAGCTGACCGAAAACGGAACGGTAAACACGTTCTGAGTGACGGAGGTAAGCGGGACCGTGCTGCCCGAGAGCGGGCGGTTGGCGGGGAGACGCTGGCGCTGACCGCTAGGGTCGGCGCTAAGCGCGGGAAAGTACGCCGAGGATGCGATCCGCGCCTGCGACCGCGCTTGCGACAGGCGGTCGCGCGCCGCATCCAGCGACTGGTTTGCCTGAAGCAGTTCCTGCTCCAGCCGGCCGAGTTCCTCGTCATGAAATATCTGCCACCATGCGCCCTTGGGAATTGCGTCTTTCGGAGCAGAGGTCTGCCACGGCCCCTGGCCTTTCCACGTATCGGGAACCTGCGC
>JBEKQG010000228.1:0-2661 GCA_049519955.1 Terriglobales bacterium | reverse complement strand
CCTGGGGAAAGTCGAACATCGTCATGCGCGAGATGAGTCTCGGCGGCGGCATGGGCACACGCAACGACAATCTCCGCGTCGGCTCCGATGCCCACGTCGAAATCTCTGTGGGCGTGAAGAAAATCCGCGGCGAAGTTCTGCTCCGCCGCGCCCGCGTCAATGAAATCGGCTTCGAATTCGTCAGCATGGACCTCGACAGCCGTTACCGCCTCCGCCGCGTCCTCGTCGAAGCCCTGCAAAAGGTCCCCGACAATCGGGCTGACAACTGGGACGGAGACCGGAAAGTCTAGCGGCAGGCGCCAGATCCTAGGTCTTAGGTCCCAAGTCTCAGAAAAACCGGGCGCCCAACTCATCGCGCGCCTTGCGATACGTGGGTTTCGCGCAAGAAAAAGCCCCCGCGCCAGCAGAGGCCTTTTCCCGAAACCGAGTGTGTCTAACGTCCAATACCGCGCCGGTCACTTCACTTTCAGGAAGATCATAACGAAGGTGAAGAGCACCAACGACTCGATGAACGCGAGTCCCAGAAGCATGGCGATCTGGATTCCGGCGCGCGCCGCCGGATTGCGCCCCAACGCTTCGCACGCCGCCGACGCCACTTTGCCTTGGCCCTGCGCTGCCAGACCCGCCGCCAGCGCTATGGCGAAGCCAGCGGTCAGCGCGACCCAGTTGGTTGTGGAGGTTGCCCCTCCGCCGCCCTGCGCGAATGCTGGCACCGCCAGCACCGAAAACATCGTCATCACGAACAACAACATCGCGATTTTCCGCATTTTTGTCTCTCCTTTAATAAATTGCCCCCAGTGGGTGGTTGACGCCGTGCTTGAGTAAGCCAGCGCCCTCACGCTGAAAGCAGTTGGCAGCCATCGGCTGTCAGTTCTCAGTTCTCCACGTCGAAAACTGACAACTGGCAACTGGCTACTGGCAACTGCTCCTAGTGTTCCTGCGCCGTCGCCTCACCGAGGTACGCCGCCGCCAACAACACGAAAATATACGTCTGAATGAACCCCACTCCTACATGCAATCCCTCGAACACGAGCGGGACTCCAAGCGGGATCAGCGAAAAAAACACCAGCGTGACCATTTCGCCGGCGAACATGTTGGCATATAGACGGACGGTCAACGACATCACCCGGGCAAGGTGACTGAAAGCCTCGATCGGCAACAACAACAGGGGCAGAAAAATCCGCAGCGGCAGCGGCATGTCCTTGTCCTGCGGCCCGATGAAGTGTTTCAAATAGCCGACCAGCCCGTTCGTCTTCACTCCGTGATAGTGATAGTAGACCCAGGTCAGCAGCGCGCATCCCAGCGGCACAATCGGCACGGTGGTCGGCGATTCCAGTCCCGGCACCAGTCCGATCAAATTGCAGCAAAGAATGAACAGCCCCAGCGCGGTCAGATAGGGAACGAATTTCTCCGGATGATGCGAGATCGTATCGCCAGCCAGGTCGTTGAAGAATCCGTGGATCGCTTCCATCGTGTGCTGCAAACCGCCCGGACGCTCCACCGAAAGCCGCGAGCGCACGGCGACAAAAAATATGGTCAGCAGCAGCACCACCAGCAGCTCCATCGCGAAGCTGTTCGAGATCGGAGTCGCCGGGTACTTCGGATGAATGTGCAGCAGCGTCAGCAGCGCCAGCGTCGGCGCGCCAAACAACTTATTAAGAAGTGCGGTAAAAGTCAGTTGTTCCATTTTTGAACTTCGCGATTTCCAGAGTAGCTACGAGCTTCGAGCGGCGAGCTACGAGATCCCTTCTGCTGATATGTGTAGGCTCGAAGCCCGTAGCTCCCAGCCCCTCAGTTCAACCGCGGTTGCGCTCTCACGACGGCCGCCGGAATGCCGTATACCCTTCCCACGCCGCCTCCACCATCAAGGCCGCCACCGGCACGCACAGGCCCCACAAAAATCCCCGAAAAGCCAGAGGAGAACTTCTGAATATAGCATAGGCGGCGGCCCCGACCAACCCGTAGCGCACCAGGAAACGCAGGATGATCCGCCCGCCTTTCTCCCGGCTGTTGCGGTTCACGATGCGATCGGTCAATCCCTCGATGCCGCGCGTCAGCGACCGGAAATTCACGTAGGAAACCGCCGCTCCAGAGGCAAACCCAATCGCTCCCGCCCAGCGATAGAACCAGAACGCCGGCCCGATCAGCAGAACTCCAGCCACCGCCATATTGCGCAACAGGCGCGGAACGATGCGCTCATAGATTGAACGATCTTCGACCGTGCGGTCGTTGAGCCTCTCGGCCGCCGGAGTTTCCGCCGCCCCGTCGAAATCCTCACGCTCATTCATCTCTTTTGAAGGCGCCCAAGGCCGTGCGAATCATCTGCCAGAATCCCACCACCGCCCCGAACAACAGCCCCATCAGATACAGCCACCGTGTATGCAGCCAGTAATCGCCCAGCTTCCCCAAAAAGTAGCCGAGCAGAATCGCCGCCGGAATAATAAATCCAATCTCGGAGTAACGCGCCGCCGAGACGAGCGGATCTTTCTTTGGTGAAGATGCGTCAGGGTCGGGATTGGACTTGTCGGCCATTCGCACAAACTACTACCGTGACCGCGTAATATGGTTTCTTTTGTAGCCGAACTTTAAGCGTGCTTGTTTGCGAGTGAAGCGCCAGTCGATGGTGACGCGGTCGCGGTTCATTCTCCGGCTCCAAGCCCT
>JBEKQG010000227.1:0-2711 GCA_049519955.1 Terriglobales bacterium | reverse complement strand
TGGTGTGGCCCGCCTGTTTGGCATCCATCTGCACGAGAACTTCAACCGGCCGTATCTGTCCACTACGCCGTCCGAGTTCTGGACGCGGTGGCACATGTCGCTGTCGTTCTGGATTCGCGACTTTCTTTTTCTGCCTCTGGCGACCATGCGGCGGGAAGTGTGGTGGCGCAACTTGTCGCTGGTGATTGCCATGTTTGTTTTCGGCGTGTGGCACATTGGATCGGGAGAGAAGGGAAATGTCCTGCTCTTGTTCTGGGGTACCTACCACGGCATTTTGCTGGTCCTGCACCGGCAATGGCAGGAGTTCCGCAAGCGGATGGGATTCGAATGGACCGGGGTGGCGGCGACGGCAATCTCGTGGTGGCTGACGTTTTCCGCGGTATGCATCGGCTACATTTTCTTTCGCGCGGAAAGCGTCGGGCAGGCGTTCGCCATGCTGAAGGCGATGGTTTCGCTCCACAGTTACCGGCATCCGACTTTGGATCACAGCTTTTACGCAATGACGTTCGTGGCGGCGGCCGGGTATTTCGCGGTGATCGGTGGCGGAGCAGTGCTGGATCGAGTGGGCGAGGCCGCGCAGAGGCGCAGGGAAAGCGATCGCGGTCGGCCGCGAACTGGGCTCGGAAGTGCGCTTTTAACTCTGCTCGGAACTCTGGCGAACGAACGGTGGGTGTGGATTGCGCCGATGGTTATTGTCCTGGCGCTCTACCTGAGCGTGATCTTCCAGCCGGGGCACGCCGAGACCGGCCCCGTCATGTACGCTCTGTTCTAGCTTGCGGCAGGAGAATTACTTCGGTGATTCCGCGCGAGGTTCAAGAAGCAAAAGGCGCTATGCTAACATGCAGCCAGATTTGGGGCAGACAAGCGAGGTTCAGCCGTTTGTGCCATTAACCGAAAGCGACCGGACAGTGGAAGGTCTCGACACGCCTGCGATGCGGTATACATCCCTTCTCAAATACTTCGCCGTCCGTCTTTGCGTCGCGGTCACGTTGGGTGTGATTCTGCTGGGCGCGGTTGAACTTTATTCGTATCGACGCCACCTTCACGCCGATCAAGACACGTTGGAACCGGCCGTCAAGTTGGACTTGGCACAGGGTGCAAGTGCCGCGGAGCGCGAGTACTGGAAGGAATTTGACCAGGCCAACACAGTTACCTACCACCAATACGTGCTCTGGCGCCGGGCGCCTTATCAGGGCGAAATGATTTCCATCGATCGGGATGGCGTCCGCCGAACACTGCACACGCAATGCGATGACAAGACCTTCACGATTTGGATGTTCGGCGATTCGGTGATGTGGGGGGCGGGTGCGCCGGACGGAGAGACCATCCCCTCATTTGTGGCGCGAGACTACGAGAAGGCCGGCAAGCCGGTTTGCATCGTGAACTATGCGGAGAAGGGCTGGTCGAGTACGCAGGAAACGATCGGGCTGATGGAGCAGCTCAAGCACTCCACCCGCAAGCCGGACATCGTACTTTTCTACGACGGAGGCACCGAGGCATTTGCCGCTTATCAGAGCGGCCGGGCGGACGAGCACAGCAATTTCAATTCCTTCAAGAGTTTTCTGGACAACTGGCGTGCCTCGCAGAAAGCGGGTTTCTCCTACTTTCACCAGACCAACACCTATCGCGTTTTGGACGAGATTGGCGTCAAAAGGCGCCCACACAGCAAGCAGGACGCGGCCCCCAAGGTGGGGCTGGATACCGAGAAGCTATCTGCCGCGGTGGTCGAAAACTACGTTCAGAACATGGACATTGTGGACGTGCTGGCCAAGCATTACGGCTTCCGCGCAATCTTCGCGTGGTATCCCAATCTGGCGGTCGGGCATAAGGAACTGACACCCTACGAGCAACAAGTTTTGAGCATGGAATATCAGAAGTTCCCGGAGCTGGGATTGATATACCAGGCGACTTACAAACGCGGTCGCGAAGTTAAAAGTCCGGATTTTTATTACCTTGGCGACCTTCTGGATGACCAGAAGAGTTCGCTTTATGTGGGTATCTCACATCTGAACCCGGAGGGTAACCAAATTGTGGCCGACCGGCTGTTCGGTATTCTGGAACATCCGGCGGACTCGGCTGCGGCGAGTGGTTCAGGTCCCGCTTCGAGTTATCGTAGTAAGTAGACGCTATCTCATCATGGATCGAAGAGGTGAATGAGCGAAAGCCTGAGGGGCTATAGCCAGCGTTTTTATTGACTCCGCAGCAGGGCTGAATCCGTGCCCTACGAAAAACGATCGATAGGATGGTTCCCAGCTATACGATTCAGACGAACGTAGGTGACTTATGGCGCCGCCGCAACAACCGACAAGCTTAATTAGCGGATTCTTCCGCTCATTGCTGGCGAATCCCGGCAGGCCAGCCCTTGAAGTTGGCGAACAACTGCTGAGTTACGAGCAACTCTGGAACTATGCCGGGCGAATCACGGCTTGCCTCAACGGCACGCTGGATCCTGGCGAAAAGGTAGTCGCAGTGCTGGCCGATCGAAGCATTGGAGCGTACGGCGGAATTTTGGGGGTGCTGGGCAGCGGCCGAGGCTACGTTCCACTCAATCCCAAGTTCCCGCTGGAGAGAACGCTGCTCATGCTGCGAGCCTCGGGATGCAAAACCCTGGTGGTGGGCCGGGAGTGCGTTGCCACGCTGGAATCATTGCTTCCGCGCCTGGATAAACCCCTGGCGGTGATCCTCCCCGATTGCGGCTGGGAACCGGATTC
>JBEKQG010000226.1:0-2999 GCA_049519955.1 Terriglobales bacterium | reverse complement strand
GACGCGATGAGTTTCGACACGCTAACGGCGGCGCTGCCGGAAATGGGAGTGTTATAGGCGCTGGCTTCGATGTTGTTGAACTGGAGCTGGCCGTCAGAAAGGCGAAGATCGCTTTTCAACAACGGGACACGAACGCCGCAGGCGATGCCATTGTGAAGGTCGAGACGTCCGTCGCCGTGGGGATTGGCGCGCGTGCCGGAAACGGTGGCGGACAGGTTTAGGGTGCCCGCGAAGGGTTGGGCAGCGCCGGACAATTGAGCAAGCTCCGCCAAGTCGGCGTTGCGTAAATCAAAGTGCAGAGTAAAAGGGTCGTTCTGCTGAAAGGCGGCAGCCGTCAGCGCGATGCTGGCGTCGAAGCGCGCCGTGGCGTGGCCATGAATCAGCGACGCATTACGCGCGGCGAAACGATTGCCGGAATACTGGACGGCAGTGGAGAGCGCATCCCAGTGAATCACGCGAGCAGGGACTTGTCCGGAAGCCGGCAGCGTGGTGTCAAAGTCATATACTTCGAGATTTCCGCTGACGGAGAGCGCGGCGAGCTTGCCGCTGGCGTTGCCGGCAAAACTGGCCCAGCCGTGAACGGTGAAGGGCAGATTGGGCGATCGTGAATTTGACAATGCGTAGGCGGCTTCGAGGAGCGGGGTCCATTCCTTCAGATTGTGGCTGGCGAAGGTGAAGCGGAGCGGGGAGGCCGCGGACAGATTGCCCGCGGCGGTGATTTCAGAGGCGGCGGTCGCCAGATGAAGCTGGCTGACTTCCAACTCTTCTGCGTTGCGCGATCCGCGATAGACGGCGTCGATCTGGCCGTGTATAGGAATCCCGTTCGGGGACGGCTTGAGCGGCGTCGCGATGGCGAGGTTTAGACGAGTCTCGGCGTCGCGGATGGAGCCCACCCAGAGCATCTCAACATTGCCGCTCGCGCTGCCGGTGACGTCGAGGCGATCCAGTGGAAGTTCTTTCGAACTGACGAATTCCAGAGCCGGGAGCAGTGGGAATCCGGCCAATTGCAGTTTCACGGAACCGCGCTGAGGACTTTGCGGCAGGACTCGGCCGCGCACGCGGCCCCGCTCTGGAGTTGGCAAGGGCTCGAACGAAGTCTGCCAGTTCGTTACATCGGCCTCGCCCACAAGGTCGCCGCCAAACGGGTTTGCCTTGATCGAGGATAGGCGGAAGCGGTCCGAGGTAAGGGAGAATCCTGCGCCGATGCGGCCGTTACGCATCGCCAGCTTGCCGTTCGACCATTCGATGTCCTTCGCCTGCACGGTTCCTTGCGTGGAAAAATCGAGCAGGCTCCAGGTACCTTTGCCCTCGAACTGGGCCGTGCCTTTGCTAAGCTGCGGCTGGCGTGTCAGGCGCGCGAGTTCGCCGAGATCCACCAGGCCGCGATAAGCGCCGGCGATCTGGGGGTTGTGGAAGTCGTGCAGGCTGCCGGCGAAATGAAATTCGGATTTTCCGGAAGCGACGGTCAAGCCGGCGATGTCGGCGTGTCCGCGGGCGAGGACGAGCGAAGCGTCGGCGCTCCACATCAGCGAGGGATACTGCGGCAGGCGCGTGGCGACGCTACCGGCGAGCACGCGCGCCTCGTATTGCCGTCGCAGCAGGGAGTAATTCAAAAGCAGCGAGAGGTCGAGGGCGGAAAAATCGAGTGGAATTTTCCGTTCCTCCCAGAGCAACTCGCCCCGCTGCACCTCGATGCGCGAAACCGAAAGCGAGATGAGCCGCTCGACCGGCGCTTGGTCGTAGGAACGGCCCACGGGCGGCGCGGGAACGTTGGTTGAGCCATCGGCATAGACAACGACGTGGGCAACGGGGTGATCGAGCACAAGAGAATGCAAACCAATGGTGGTGCTGAAGAGCGAAATGATCTTCAATTCCGCCTGCACGCGATCGACCCGCAGAAATGGAAGCTGGCCGGGGGCCTCGCGGCCGTGGATGGTAAGGTTGCGGGCGTCCACGCGCAGGCGAAAAGGGGTGGTGTGAAGCTCGCCGAGTTCGACGCGGCCTCCGGTGAGTTTCTCAATCGAAGCGACCACGCGGCGGCGGACCATGCGCTGAAAGGAATCGGTCGTGACGTACCAACCGAGCAGGGCAAATCCAATCAAGCTGAAGACGCAGAAGAGCAAAAGGAGTTTCCACAGAATGCGGACGCGCTCGGGAGGGGGAGGCGCGTGGCTCGATTGCCCGGTCGGTTCTTCGGTCAAGGGTTCCGTTCTCCGGCAGCGGCGCCGGAAGTCGAAATATGGCTCCCAGAGCGCAGACTCGCCAGCCACCCGGAGAGCAGTTCGTTCATTTTTCGCTCGGTCAGCAAGTCCTTGATGCGGCCCGAGACTTCGGGCAGCGGGGCGGCGCGACTGCCGGCCCGTTGCATTTCCGGCAGCAACTGTTCGTTGTAATAAGTCTCCACCGCCTGGCGGCCAATCTGGATGGACGGGCGGAGACGGTCTTCGACCAGCTTCATGAGCTGGATCTCGTCGGACAGGCGCTTCTCAATCGAGCTTTGGGTCAGCCCATAACGTTGCAGGGTGGCGCGCCATCCTTCGTCGGTGGCGCAATCCGGTTGGAGCTTGCGGACTTCCTTGCGCAAATCGGCGACGCGGGTGGCAACCTGTTCGGCAGGAGGGGCCTGGGACGGGCGCACCTGCTCGCGCAGCAGTTCCCTATCAATCAGGCGGTCAAGAGCCTGGTTGCGCTCGGCTGAGGTGAAGGAGTCCGGCTCGCGGACATTCGAAAACGCCTCGAAGGCCAGTTCCTGCTCCCAATCGCTCTGTAAGACGACGTGGCCGTTTACGTTGGCAACCACGCGATCGACGATCTGACCGGCGAAAGATGTGGCCACGAGCGCCAGGGGCATGGCCACGGCAAGGACCAGGACGAGCGTACCATGGCCTCCGAATTCGATCTTTGCGAGTTTGAGCGGCTGGAGTTTCATCAGAAAGACTGCCCAACGCTAAACGCGAAGTTAAAATGCCCGGCGCGCTGGTACCCAAACGTCCCAGTCT
>JBEKQG010000225.1:0-3042 GCA_049519955.1 Terriglobales bacterium | reverse complement strand
TCTTACATGCTGCGCGAGGAAGCTTTCCACATGGGCGCCGGCAACGACGGCCTGCGCCGCGTGGTCGAAGCGGGCGTGATTCCACCCTGGCTCATGCAGAAATATCTCAACAAGTGGATATCGAGTTCGTTCGATCTTTTTGGCACCGATCATTCTTCTTCCGCGCATTGGGCCTACGTCTGGGGAATCAAAGGCCGGTACGACGAACCG
Organism: Terriglobales bacterium; assembly: GCA_049519955.1. Taxonomy (GTDB): domain Bacteria; phylum Acidobacteriota; class Terriglobia; order Terriglobales; family Acidobacteriaceae; genus Acidiflorens. The sequence goes on along the minus strand of JBEKQG010000225.1, from coordinate 2,832 downwards.
CAGAACGATAAGGCCGCCGACCTCGACGACTTGAACGACTACAACCGCCACCTCTATCGGCAGGAAGTTGCGGGATTGGTCGAGCGCCTCAACACTTTTCTCAGGCCCGGCGAGAAGAAGTTTTATACACCCGACATGCGCTTTAACCGCGCCATCGGACGATGGGCAGGCAAGCAGCACCACTGCGAGACCGGCGAGCCGCTGGAGGATCGCACATACAAGCAGCACTGCAAAGAGATTCTGCCCTGCGCGAAAGATAAAGAGCTGCTGCTCGACATCATCGCCAACGAAAAAATGTGGATCAAAGAGAAGACGGGCGCGCGCGACCCCCTCTCCACGATTGGCGAGCCGCGCAAGTCGGCGATTAATATTTAGTAGGAATTACCGCCGAAGATGCGTACCGCCGCCACAAGTCGAGTCGAATCCAACGTCACCCCGCCCGTCGCCCGAGTCAAGCTGATCAACTCACCGCTTAATGTCATTGATCTGCCGATGACGCAGGAGTTGCAGCAAACGCTCGCGGAAATCGAATCGCGCGTCGGCATCTCCGTCATTCTCTTCGAAGGTGATGCCCGCGCCTTTTCCGCTGGCGTGGATATCAAGGCCCACCTTCCCGGCCAGATTCATGAGATGCTCACCGGTTTTCACGCGGTGATCCGCGCCATCGTGGCATCGCGCAAGGTCACCATTGCCGTCGTTCGTGGCGCTTGTCTCGGCGGCGGAGCGGAGCTCGCCGCCGTTTGCGACATGGTTTACACCGCGCGCGATGCCGCCTGGGGATTTCCTGAAATTAAGCTGGCTTGCTATCCGCCGGTTGCGGCCGTGGCGCTCGCCACACTCATCGGCCGGAAGCGCGCCGCTGAACTTATTCTTACCGGCCGCCAGTTCTCGGGAGACGAAGCCGCGGCGATGGGCTTGGCGAACCGATCCGTGGCGGCCGGCGAGCTGGAATCGGTTGTCGAGCGGACGCTTGCTGAACTCCGCATACTAAGCCCGGCGGCGCTCGCCCTCGCCAAGAAGGCTGTTTACTCATGGGATGCGATTCACTTTGACCAGGGACTGGCCCGGGCTGAGAAGATATATCTTGAAGAAGTTATCTCGACTGCGGACGCGCGCGAGGGTATCATTGCCTTTCTCGGCAAACGGCCGCCAAAATGGACAGGCAAATAGAAAACGCGAGCGTCAACAACAGGGCGAAGCAGCCCAGGAGTTTCAGCCACCTGATGTGCCGCACGTCATTGTGGGGCGTGGCCGGCTTTCTCGGCTGTGCCTATTTTGCGTGGCTTTCCTTTTCCACCGTCGCGCGCAACGAATATGAATGGTCGCACGACCCATGGACTGCCGCGACCTACATCGTCTGGATCCTTTTACTGGCATGGCTGGCGCTCGACACGCGCTGCTTGCGCGAACGCATGTTTTTTGGCCTGCTGGTGGTGAATTTCGTGGTTGGCTTTGGATTGACGCTCTGGCGAAACATTCCCTCCGCCGATGTGCGCAACGCCCGCATTGCGACCGGCACGCTTTGGGCGCTGGCCGCGCTGGTAAGTCTGACCACGGTGGGAAGGGCATCGGTTCCCAGTGGCACAGGCGCGAAGCAGCCCTGAGTTGCAAACGGTTCGGTTTTTCTACGACCCGGAACCTCAGACCTGAGATTTGGCGAGCGACTCAACTCTGTATCGAACCATCGAACCATGGACTTTGAGATCTCTCCCGGCCAGGTCAAGGCGCTGCAACAGCGCGGCGAAACATTTACGCTCCTCGATGTTCGCGACGATTGGGAATGCGAAAAGGTGCGCATCGAAGGGGCAAAGCACATTCCAATGGGCGACATTCCAACCCGCGCCCACCAGGAACTCGACCCCGGCGGCTACATCGTCGTCCTGTGCCATCATGGTGTGCGTTCCTTGACGGTCACCAACTGGCTCCGTCAGCAGGGTTACGAAAAGGTCCAGTCCATGCGCGGCGGAATCGACGGCTGGGCGCGGACGGTGGATCCGAAAGTGCCCTTGTATTGAAGACAGCTTTGGGCTGTTAACTTCTGGCTTTTGCAGGAATCAAAGCCTGTACGGCGTCAGCGAAGCAGCAAGACTGACCACTGAACACTCATCATGATCACCGACTGCCACATCCACATCGAGCCGATCGAATTCATGAAGCCTCACGCGCTCGAACTGATGAAGCGCAAGCGCGCCAATTTCGATGAGATCGCCGGATATTGCCGCTCACCCAGCGCCTTTCTGAAATATCTTGATCGTTGCGGCGTCGATCGTGCCGCGCTGATCAACTACGTTGCACCGGAAGTGATCGGCTTTACCTCCGCGGTCAACCAGTTTGTCGCGGACTACACCAAGCACGATCCCAGGCGCCTGATCTCCTGTGGCAGCCTGCATCCGCGGCACACCGCCAACATCATGGCGGATGTCGAGCACATTCTGCGCCTGGGCATTCGCATGATCAAGATCCACCCGCCGCATCAGCTCCTCTATCCGAACGATTATCTGCACGGAATGAAGGAACTCGAAATTATCTACCGCGCCGCCGAAGAAAATGGCATCCCCGTCATGTTCCACACCGGAACGTCGATTTTTCTCGGCGCCCGCAATAAATACGGCGACCCGATTTACCTTGACGATGTTGCGGTTGATTTCCCCAAACTCAAAATCCTGATGGCACACGGTGGGCGGCCGCTCTGGATGCATACCGCGTTTTTTCTCCTCCGCCGCCACGCGAACATGTATCTCGACATCAGCAGTATCCCGCCGAGGAGTTTGCTGAAGTGTTTTCCGCGGCTCGAAGAGATCGCACACAAGGCGCTGTTCGGCAGCGACTGGC
>JBEKQG010000224.1:0-3227 GCA_049519955.1 Terriglobales bacterium | reverse complement strand
TGGTGCAGCCTCCCGAACTGGTGAAGGTCACTGTCAAACCGGAACTGGCTGTGGCCGCTACCGTGAATTGGCTGTTGTAGACCGCGCTCGACGGTGCGTTCGTGGTGAACGTGATCGTCTGGGTGGTCAGACCGCCAGCGGGCGCCAGAAGGTTGATCAGGCCGCTCCCGTTCGGACTGCCCCAGCCGGTTATCAGATCGAAGCCGGTCTCAGGCGAGTATTTGCCATTCGAGGAGCCGCTGGTGATGTCGTGGAAATAAGTGCCATAGCTCGCGGTCAGATTAGCCGGGTAAATGATCGGATTAATGAACCCGATCACCTCACTGTTGGCCGCCGCTTGCTGATTGGCGAGGGCCAGGTAACCGGCCCACATGGGCGCGGCAAAACTGGTGCCGCCTTCTTCGTTCGCAGTGCAGCTCCCGCCACCGCAAACGTAAAAGTCAAAATTGGCCTCGGCTGCGACGTCCGGGCCGTTCCGTAAGGTCGTAGACCCAGCGTTGGACGTATTAATCACGCCCGTTAGTAGCTGCCATGAAGGGATCGGAATCGAATTCGTGGTGATGCCGCCGCCGCTATCGCTCCAGGACGTTTCCGATGCCCAAGGGCCAGCCGCGCTGGAAGTCGTCAAGTCCGTGCCGCCGACTCCAACGACTAAGGCATCGTCCGCCGGCCAAGGCGCTGAATTGCCCGTCCCGTGCCAGTAGCCAGAGTCGCCCGACGCCGCAAAGAAGTTCTGATCCTGAGTCCCCATCTGCGTGAAGTACGGGGCAAGAGTGCTGACGTCTGCTGTCCAACCCCACGAACAGCCGATTTGCTTCGATATTGGAGCGACCACGTTCGCGACCATCGCGCTAAGGATGGCGGTATCGGTGTTTCCCACGTAGTTGTACACCATCGTCAAGCCTGGGGCCATTCCCATCGCCTGCCCCATGTCCAGAGTTTGTTCGATGTCGTCGCTAGAAGTCGTAGAAGTTCCGTCGACGGATATGACGGTCGGCGTGAAAGGTTCAGTTTGGCCCGCGTTCTTGTAGTACAAGGCCAGGTCGGATAAATTAGTGCCTTCGTACTCGAACAGTCCGACAGTCTGGCCAGTGCCAGTGAGAGCTCCTGACCCGCAGGTGCCATTGCAGTAGTAAGCGTTGCGCATGTCGCTGGCGCAGAAGGCTGCTGACGGACACGATCCCTTGGTGGCGTCCGGCTTGACGACTAGGTCGGGATTCATCCCATGCGCCTTCGCGTAGTCGTGCTTGTTGACGAGCATGGAATGCTTTTTTATGTAGTTGTCCAAACCGGAGACATGCCACAGCGGGAACGGCAGGCCCACGGAGGGCTCTCGGTCGGGCGAAAAGAAGGTGCGATTCTCGTTGGGGTCCTGATAAACGCCCAAGGTTACATGGAAGGCCTGCTCGATGTTCGCCACGGTGCCCGTGACTCTGAGGTCTCTTTCGTCACGGGTGCCGCTGAATATTTGAAAGCCGCTGGCCTTCGCGAAATTCACCAGTGCTTCCCAGTCCTGCTCACTGGGGCCAAACCGGGCAGTAAACTCCTCCGGCGTGATGAACTGATGGTAGAAGGGGCTTGCCGGATCGTAGAGTGCCTGATAGAAAATGTCCAAACCGGTCTGATCGCGCAGCGGTATAACAATATCGAAGCGCATGACTTGGTCTGCCGGAAGCTGCCCGACGAGCTTGGCCTTGCCATTGTCGACAACCTGGGGCACATGGCGCGTCAAGAAAGACTGCGGCTGCGCCGCTTGGCATAGAGTGTTGGCGAGAAACACAATCGCGAGAATTGTGATGGCGGTGACGGCGAATCTGCGGAACATGAACCCTCCTAAATAATGACCACTGATTTTCCCCATGCGTTTCGTCCGATCCCCATGGCAATATCTCCTTGGGATTCGCGCTGCCAGTGAAGGGGGCGGCAGCGTGTGCAGCAGGCAGAGCCGACTGTTACCCGGGCGGGGTATGCTCGATAGAAACAATGAAGACGTTGCACTTTCAAACTCGCAGCCCACGAAGCTCCACTCGGAACTCCGCCCGAAAGACCACTAATCGTATGATAGGTTCGAACCACTGTCAAGATGCAAAATCTTGCAGTGTATCTGCTCAAAGATGACGTCAGCCCTGGACTGCAACGAGACTCTGTCACCCCTTGTCGATTAAGTAACGGCCGCTAAGGCGGGGCGGCTGGACGGGTTGTGGAATACGAGGCATCGCGCCGATCGCGGCGTTCGTGCTGCAAAACTGTGGCGCCAACCTCCCGTCGGACTCCGGCGCCACAAGCATCATCGTGCAGGCCCCGATTGGTCTCACGCCAAACCAAACGGACGGCTCGATTCTCGGCCTTCTTTATAGCGCTGCGCCTCGATTCCTTTGACCCTGCCAAAGCCTTGGATTACGGGTGGAACTCCACTCCCTGCGCCAGGTGAATTTCACCACCCCAATTGAGGGTATTGGTCTGGCGCCGCATGTAGGCTTTCCAGGAATCCGACCCGGACTCACGACCTCCGCCGGTCTCCTTTTCGCCGCCGAAGGCGCCGCCGATTTCCGCGCCCGAGGTGCCCACATTCACGTTCGCGATACCGCAGTCGGACCCCTTGAAGCTGAGAAATTTCTCCGCTTCGGCCACGCTGTCGGTGAAGATACCCGACGACAGGCCTTGGGGAACCGCATTGTGCAACGCCATCGCCTCGTCGAGGGTCCGGTATTTCATAACGTAAAGGATCGGAGCAAAGGTCTCGCTTTGCACAATCTCGGCGTCATTGCGGATTTCGACAATGGTGGGCAGAACGAAAGTGCGGCGGCCAAACGGCGCCGGGTCGAGGGCCTTGCCTCCACAAAGCACTTTTCCGCCCTGCTTGCTCACGGCAGCCAGCGCTTTTTCGTAATCCGATACGGCCTGTTCGTCGATGAGCGGGCCCATCAGCGTTTTAGGATCGAGTGGATCGCCAATCTTCACCTTTTCGTAATTGGCAATCATCTTATGAACGAACGAGTCGTAAACGCTCTCGTGAATGATCAGCCGGCGTGTAGAGGTGCAGCGTTGACCCGCTGTGCCGACGGCGCCGAAGAATGCCGACGCCAGCGCTCCTGTCAAGTCTGCCTTGTCCGAAATGATCAGGGCATTGTTACCGCCAAGCTCGAGAATTGTGCGCCCCAGGCGGGCGCCGACAACCTGACCGATGCGCTTCCCCATCCGGGTCGATCCGGTGGCGCTGATCAGGG
>JBEKQG010000223.1:0-3446 GCA_049519955.1 Terriglobales bacterium | reverse complement strand
TGTTCTGGCTGAGGACCGGCATCGTTTCCAATAAAGACTTCAGTTCTCCCGACTCGATGGTGTTGCTGCGCCGCGGATGGATCCTTGGCACCGAGGCGAAATGCCCCGCCGATGTCGACCCTCCGCCCTGCTGGGACGTAGTGCTTACGCCGCTCGGAGTGGACGCGGTCCGTCCCCTGATTTCGAACGCGCTTCCCGGCAACGGCCCGATGGCGATCCAAGTCGCGCGCCGCGAACTGCTGGGCATTTCCGGAATCGGCAAGGCGGGCAACTTCGCCGATGTCGAGTTCACCTGGCGCTGGGTTTCGATCAATCAGGTGGGCGCGGCGCTTTACGACAGCGGAGTGCGCTACCGCTCGACCGTCGGATTCCGCGGCTATGACGACGGCTGGCGCGTTGTCGAACAATCCGTACCCAGCAACCAGCCGCTCGATGAGGCCCTGCGCAACGCGCAACCCACCGCGCAATAATTACGAAGAAAAGCAAAGCGCTCGCGAACATGGCCGTCATCGGGCAGGCTGCGAACCAGGCCCAGGTCTCGAAAAGAGCGAGACGTGAGACACCCTAGTTTTCCTCTCTGCGAATACTTACGAGCAATGTGAGCTACACTTACCCGCCGGAGATGGGAACACCCGCCTCACTTTTGGACCTGCGGAGCAATTGCCGTCTTGGCCTGCTCGATAACATTGCTATCCCCGTAGAAATCGAATTTACCCTTCTTGCTGGCGAGATGAAGGTTGCCGTTCTGGCCTATTTTGACCTCCTTCCAGGAGCCGGGGGCAAAAGACAGATGCTCACCGTGGCCCGACGGGTCGCCGGCTTGAGCACAATCAAAACCGACCGTACCATCGAGCAAAACGGACAAAGTTCCAGGGCAGTAATACTCGGTATCCGGACCCCCAAGAACGAAGACGTAGTGGCGATGACTGACGGAAAAGCTCAACTGTCCCGGTACTGGAGTGGGCGCCGTCGGCTGCTGGGTGCCGGGCACCGGAGGTGGCGCTGGCTCGTTGCCCCCAGCATTTTTAGCCTCACGGGCATCTTGCATCGCCTGGATCACAGGGTCACTCACACCTTCTCTTGCCAGATTCGCCAGGCCGTGAGCGCTGGTATCGAAGTTGCAATCCGAGCCCTTGATTAGCCTGATGATGGACCCGTCTGCGACCTTCGCTTTCGCCATGTCTACAACGTCGTTGTTCGTGAGTACTTCGTTGGAGCCCTCGGTTGGTTGGACCTGCTGATCTGCATTTTCCACAAAGGACAGGACTTGGCTGATGGTGTCTACAATTTCAGGGACGTTGCCCTTTTCCAGGTAGGCTTTGGCGAATTGGAATTCAATCTGGGCTTTGTAGGAAGACGAGGTGATCCCTTTGTTACACGAGTCGCACTCGACGATCCAGAGCCAAATCTGTTCTTGGGCTAAATCCACCTTTATCTCAGAGGGGTGGACCTTTTCTCCCAAAGTGAGCAACCGGGAGCTGTCCTTAAGTGGGGCGGTGCAGGAAACCTCCGCCGGTTTGAGTTTGCCGTCCTGATACGTGGCAGCACACATTTTGCTGGCGGGTGCAACGCCGAGAACGCCTTGCTTCTGAACCGCGAGCACCGTAGCCGGCGGGTATTGCGCTTCCATCTGCTCCTGCAGCGAGGGTGGCTTTGGGGTTTGCGCGAACATCGGCCATGGCGAAACCCAGAGCACCAGCAGTGCGACAATTTGGATCGCGACGTCGGCTCTCCGTCTCATAACATCCTCCTGCGACCTGCTTCTTGTACGGATGAATGCCTCATATGGGATCTCCTTTTTGTATTCAGACGCGGCGTCGATTTTACACCCGTCCCGTCTGTTCGCGACGAGCCAATCCCGGTGCGATATTCTTCTAAGAGGCAATTCCCAAGAGATGAGTGAGAGTGTCCAGACGACGAGCGCGAGTTGGTGGAAGACCTCGGTGTTAGACCGCGTGGCCGATTTGCGGCACTGCGAAAGCCTGGTCTTTCTGGTATTGGCGCTGGTAATCGGCGCATTGACGGGATTGGCGGTCGTCACCTTTATCCTGCTGACCGAACGCATGGGAATGCGGCTGTATCCGGCGGGCGGAGCTCCGTGGCGGCGTGCGTTGTTTCCGGTCGCAGGATCGCTCGGCATCGGCTACTCACTCTATCGCTGTGTTCCTTACGCGCGCGGCAGCGGCGTGCCCCAGACGAAGACCGCTTTGTTCGCGCGCGAAGGCCGCATCACGCTGCGCACCGTGCTGGGCAAGTTTTTCTGCACGTCGGCGACGCTCGCCAGCGGCATCCCGATGTGCTTAAGATGGAAGGCGTGGTTACGCTGCGGGACGTTTTGCGTGCTTATGGCGTAAGCCCGCCTGAAGGCGCGCCCTCGACCGGCTCTGCACGACGGACCCACTGACCCTCCTATCGCATTGCACGCACAGGATTTCGTGTGTTAGTTTCGACTGCGAGAGGTGCGCTTGCGACATACGGTTCCGGCGGGGATGGAGCGCAAGGAAAGCGACGTATATCTGCGGCTCGATGCCGCGCGTCTTCCCCAGCATATCGCAATCATCATGGACGGAAACGGGCGCTGGGCCCGGCGCCGGCACATGCCGCGCGTGGCGGGCCATCGCGCCGGCGTCGCCGCCGTGCGTTCCACGGTTGAGACCGCGGCCCGCATCGGAATTCCCGCGCTGACGCTCTATGCCTTCTCCGAGGAAAACTGGAAGAAGCGCCCGAAAACCGAGGTCGATTTCCTGATGCGCCTTTTGTGCCGCTATCTCAAGGCGGAAATCAAGACGCTCAACCAAAACAATATTCGCTTGAAATATATCGGTCGCCAGCACGAGTTACCGGAGTCGGTGCAGCGCGAGATGGAAGAAGCAAGCTCGGCCACGGCGAACAATACCGGAATGCTGCTGACGCTGGCGCTGAATTACAGCGCGCGCAGCGAGATCGTGGATGCGTTCCGCTCGCTGGCCGAGGCGGCCTCCCGCAATGGCGGACTCGGTCACATGGAAGTCGATGAGCAGGCGATCAGCGACCATCTCTACACCCGGGGTCTGCCCGATCCCGACTTAGTAATTCGCACCAGCGGCGAAATGCGGCTGAGTAACTTCCTGCTCTGGCAGCTTGCTTATGCCGAGATCTACGTGACACAGACCTTGTGGCCCGATTTCCGCGGCGTGCAACTCCTCGAAGGCATAGAAGATTATCAGAAGCGCGACCGCCGCTACGGTGGACTCGGAGAGGACAACGGACATGCTCCGCAGCCTGCGCTGCATCGGGCCCACGCCGAGGCGAAGCGTTGATCAAGCGCATTGCGACCGCCGTCGTTCTAATTCCCCTAGTTCTTTTGCTGGTGCTGAAGGCGCCGCTCTACGTGCTGGCCCTTGTCTCGGGAGCGATCGCCGTTCTGGCCATCGCCGAATTTCTGAAGCTGACGACGCATTATGGAG
>JBEKQG010000222.1:0-3467 GCA_049519955.1 Terriglobales bacterium | reverse complement strand
TTCCACCGATCGTCAGAGGAAGCCGCCAATTGTGTTTCGACGAATGTCCTGACCGCGTCTTCGTCGGAGAACCCTAAGGCCTCCAGTTGGCTGTGCGCAACGGAAGTTACAGCGACCTCGACGCGAAGGCGGCTGGAATGACCTATCAATTCAACATCGAAAGACGTGCCATTCATCTCGGGCTGACCCTTTGCGTCGATGCATGGATCCATTCCGTAAATGTTGCCTACTCTCCAATCCTTGCTGGACATAACACCTCCAAAATGATTTGCTCCGGTGGTTTCATTCACTGCGTCACTTGCCGGATTCGATTCTGGTTCCTGGACTGATGCTCGCGTGCCCACTGTGCGATGTCTGCGACGGCCGCTACGGCAGCGGCGATATCCGCCTCGGTGTGGAATGCTCCGACAGAGAACCTGACTCCGCCGTCAGTTTCCTCGATCCCGAGCTGCCTGTGTACAAGCGGTGCGCAATGCAGGCCGGTGCGCGTCGCGATGCTGTAGTCGACGTCGAGCATGACTCCCACATTGGCGGGATCGACACCTTCCAGGTTCATGAGAATGGTCGAGAGATGGTTGTCGAGATTGTCGCAGCAATAGAGCTTGACGCCCTCGATGGCGCGCAGGCCGTCGACGAGTTTCTGGGCGAGCGCCATTTCCTGCCGGTGGACGTTCGCGACCCCTTGCGCATCGAGCCAATCCTGTCCGGCCCACAACGACGCCACTCCCATCATGTTGGGCGTTCCGTATTCCAGGCGCCACGGATAGTCGACAAGGTGATACGGGTCCGCCGAACGCACGCCCGTGCCACCGCTGCGGACCTGGCGAATCTCAACGTGCTTGCGCACCGAGAGTCCGCCGATTCCCATGCCTCCCATCAGGGCTTTGTGCCCGGTGAAGGCGAGCACGTCGATGTTCATCTCTTTCATGTTGATGGGAATGACACCCGCGGTTTGGGCGGTATCCACGACGAAGGTGAGGTCGTGCTCGCGGCAAATCGCCCCGATCTCTTGAATCGGCTGAACCGTGCCGATGACGTTCGACCCGTGGTTTACGATGACGACACGCGTGTTTGGACGAATCGCCCTGCGAACGGCGTCGGGCTCGATGAATCCTTGAGCGTTGAATGGCAGGTAGGTGGCTTCGGCGCCATGATCGCGAACCATGTGGTTGACGGGCCGGATCACGGAATTGTGTTCGAGGTTGGTGGTGATGACGTGGTCGCCGTGGCCGATGAGTCCGGGGATCGCAAGGTTGAGTGCGTCAGTCACGTTATAGCCGAACACCAGACGCTCAGGGGCGTCCTGGTCGCCACCAAAGAACTTCGTCAGGCGCTTGCGAGTTTTGTCCAGCAGAGAACCCGCCTCGACCGCCAGATCGTAGCCGCTACGGCCGGGATTCACGCCGTGGGTCCGAAAAAACTCGTCCATGAACTTGTATACGCTCTCTGGCTTGGGCCAGACGGTTGCAGCGTTGTCGAAGTAGATCAATCGTTCTTCCATGTTCACTCCGTAAGAAAGCGGATGGGTACTCGAACTCAGTGGAACTCCCACTTGATGTAAGGCGTCTGCAAATCGGTCATCGCGTTCACAATCAGTTCCACGAGACCGCCGTATAGGATGCCCGACTTTTTCCAAACTTTGTAGTAGTTAAAGAGGTCGCGAAACTGTCCTTTGCAATTCGAGCAAGGGGCGCACACGTATTTCTTTGTTTCCGGCTCGGGACAATCGGCGAAGGCTTCCAGAATCTGCTTCAGTTTGGTTCGACCGGCGACCAGGAATCGCCAGTCTTCAAAGTTGAATGCCGACATGACGGCGAAGCCGGAACCGCCGCCGCAGCAGTAATTTTCCACGCCGTGCGGTGTCATTTCGCGGAACTGCGGGCAAATCGCCTTCAGGATGTCACGCTGCGGCTTCACAATGCCCATCATGCGGACCATGTTGCACGGGTCATGCAGCGTGACCGGGAAAGAGTTCCGCGCGGGGTCGAGTTTCAGCCTGCCGCTCAGCACGATATCGCGCAAAAAAGTCATGGAGCTTTCGCGTGGAATGTCGATCTCCTTCGACAAAAGCCGGTCGGCGGTGACCATGGAGGCCTTATGAGCGTGTCCGCATTCTCCCAGGACGATTTTCTTCACGCCGAGTTTCTTGGCGGCTTGCACCTGCCGAACGGCGACTCGTGCAAACTGGGCGTCGTCGTACCAAAGTCCGTAATTCACACTGTCGTAGCCAGCGAGATCGCTCGACATCGTCCAACTGACGCCCGCAGCCTCCAGGATTATGGCGAATGCCATGGGGTTTTCCGGCCAGGCGTTGATTTCTCCGGCGTTATGGATCAGGAGAACATCCGCTCCTTGCTTGTCCCACGGCGTATGGATGTTGAGGCCTGTCTGTTCGCGGATCTCTTCGTCGAGAAACTCGATGGTGTCCTTCACCACGCGAGGTTTCAAGCCGGTGCTTGACCCCACGCGAAGTTGCATCACCGATCCATTCTCATGAAGTTCCTTGGGAGCGATGCCCAGTTCCATGCTAAACAGCTTGCGAATTTCGCGCGTGAGAAGCGCGTTGTCCACGCCCATCGGGCAGGCCTGCGCGCAGCGGCGGCAAAGGGTGCACCGGTAGGACGATTCGAGCAACCGGAGAATCGTGGTGGCGTTGAGTTCGATGTCTTCGCTCTTCAACTTCGCCAGCAATTTGCCGCCGCGCTTCGCGTATTTTTTCACGATGCGGCGAAAGACTTCGCTGCGAAATGTCGGGCGATACACCTCGTCGCGGCCGCTGGCCGTATAAATGGGGCACGACTCGACGCAAGTCTGGCAACGGGCACAGTGATCGAGCGACAGCGTGAGCGGTTGCAGAAACGTCCAGTTGTCTTCGGGCGAGAGCAACCGGTCCAGCCCGGCGATGAAGCGTTCGACAAGTTGTTGTTCTTCTTCTTGAGTTCTTGGCCGGGTCATTCCGACGGCGAGGAAGCCGTCGAGCGACGAGTCGCAGTTTGCGCGGGCTTTATCAGTGAGACGCTTGCGCGGCGGCAGCGCGTCAGCCCCATCGTAGGGAGGGGGAAGCGGAACCATGCGCTCCGGGACAATCTCGCTGAGCCGGTCGGCTGGACGCGCAATATCTTCGATCTTAACCATGTTCGGTTTTTCCCGGCTGCCCGCTTCTGGATGCCACGTTGGCCCACGATTGCTCAGCCGCTTCGTGGATGTGAGGAGCTCGCCAGAACACGCGTCGCGCCAGGTTCTTCGCGATGGCTTTCCGTCCGCCTTCGTCGAAGCGGGCCGGCAAGTCGTCCCAGCGCACGCCATGCCACGTAAAGTACTTCATGTACATATGCGTCATGTGGGTGAACGGGAAATAGATGAGGAAGAACGAGACCAGGGCGAAATGACAATAAGTGGCCGCCGAGTACACTCCCGTTGCGTGGCGCCCATACATCGGATCGACGAGGGCAGTGAGAAGCCCGCGA
>JBEKQG010000221.1:0-3518 GCA_049519955.1 Terriglobales bacterium | reverse complement strand
ATGACGCGCCATCCGAAAACGATTGGAGCGCGGGAATTCGCAGCCACGGCGCTCGGGCGCATGGAAGAAATGAAGATTACTGCGCTCGTCGTTGTGGATAACGACGTGGACGGCGATCTGCGCTTGCGGGGGATTGTGCACCTGCACGATCTGTGGGGAACGGAGATGATGTAGCGACGCGACTTCGGTTGCGTGGCCGAGCTGCGCTCGGCTTGGACAGCCGGGGGCGGCTGTCCCTACGCAACCTTGGACGGACGAGGGCGTCCGCCCCTATGTGGGCCCCGGAATCCGCTACTTGTAGCGTTCGCGCATGAAGTCGCCAATGGCCGAGTATGCGGCGGTCAGTGTTTTTTCGTCGGGCAGAAAAACGATGCGGAAATGCTTCGTCCCCGGACGCTGGCCAAAACCGGAGCCGTGCACGACCATCACGTACTTCTGGCGAATTAGTTCGGTGACGAAAACGTTGTCGCTTTCCGGAATCTCGATGCGCGGGTAGGCGTAGAAAGCGCCGCGCGGGGCCACGCAACTTACGCGCGGAGTTTCGGCGCTCCACTTCATGGTCAGATCGCGGCGGCTGCGCAGCTTGCGCTTCACTTCCGCGAGGTGGTCCTGCGGGCCTTCGAGCGCGGGCTTGATCGCGTACTGCTCGGGATGGTTGGCACAGAGGCGCGCCCGCAGCAGCTTGTTCACGCCTTCGAGATACGGCTTTATGGCGGAAGCTTCGCCGCTGGCAATGCCCCATCCGATGCGCCATCCGGGGGCAAGGTAGTTTTTCGACAGTCCGCCAAATGTGATCACCGGCACATCGGGCGCGACCGCGGCCATGGCGATGTGCGGAGCGTCGTCGTCGATGATCAGCTTGTCGTAAATTTCATCGGCAAAAATAATCAGGTTGTGTTGGCGCGCCAGTTCCGCGATCTGCTCCAGCATCTTGCGCGTGCAGACCGAGCCGGTCGGATTGTTGGGATTGATCAGCACAATCCCGCGCGTGCGGGGTGTGATCTTCTTCCTGATGTCGTCGAGATCGGGCTGCCAGCCGTCTTCTTCGTTCAGGTAATACGTGTTCAGTCCGATTTCGATCTTCGCCAGGACCGCGGAATATAGCGGATAGTCAGGGCACGGTGTCAGCACGTTGTCGCCCGGATTGAGCAGCGCCGTCAGGCAGATATCCACCGACTCGCTGACGCCAGAGGTGACGAAGACATCCTGAATATTGGCAATCCCCTTGCGCGCCGCCTCGCCGCGGATCGCTTCAAGCGCCTGCGGGACGCCGGAAGAACTGGAATATCCATTTTTGCCGTCGCGCATGGCCTTGTACACGGCTTCAATCATGTGGGCGGGCGTTTGAAAATCGAAGTTGAGCGGGTCGCCGATGTTGAGCGGCAGAATCTTGTGTCCCTGGCGCGCGACCTCGTCGGCAATGCAGGCCAGGTCGCGAATGGCGTAGCGGACATTTTCTAAACGGGATGCGGGAGTAATTTCACGAGTTTGAGTAGTAGGCATATGGTCCTCAGGGGATTTCGCGGCGTGGGCCGCGTCTTAATGCGAATCCGCACAACAATCCAAACAACACCACCGCGACAAAAGTGAGCACGAAGGCCTCGGAGTTCCGTCGCCATACAAGGCTTCAGAGGGTAACAGTGCCAAACTTCCATGCTAACAACCGTGATGAAGAGGGGCAAGCGCGGGCGCACCGTGTGAGTTGTGCGTCAGCCTCCGAGCAGCCGACAAACCGGCCTAGCCGAAGCACCAGTGTCCCCCTGGCCCCGGTCACTTTCGTAACCCTTACCGCCTGACCCAAGTTTAATACCCCTCCAAGCGGAGATATGATGGTCACAGCGTGAGAGATATCTCGTATCCTCACAGTTTGCAGTGAGATGGGCACGGGACCGTGTCGAATCGAAACAAGCCGGGAGTTTACGTCGCTTGGAAGACGGTGACGTACCGCAGCGTGATCTTGATGCTGCTTGGTGCGGCGCTCATCTTTGGCTTCGGCATGCACTTGGCGTTTCCGAAATTCACCGACTCGACGGTAAAAGCGGCCGCCGATCTTTCCAGCGGCTTGCTCGAAAAAATCGCGGGACTGGCGCCTCCGCTCAAGGGATCGTCGCCCGGAGTTGCGCAGCAGGCGCACTTCACGGCGCTCGACGGCACCATCCGCGTAAGAAAGAGCGACCGCAATAGCTGGATCGCCGCCGACTATAACGTGCCGCTCGAAAAAGGCGACGTGGTGCAAACCGGCGCCGAAGGCATGGCCAAGATCGTCTTCAACGACGGCACCAACTACACCGTGAAACAGGATTCACTGATCGTCATCGAAGAGAACTCGGCCAACGAACGGCAACAAACCAACGTGGCCGTGGCGCTCACCACCGGCACGGTGGATCTGAGTACGGCAACCTATGTGCAGGGGTCGAAGTCGCAGGTGATCGTCGCCGGCGCCAAGGCATCGCTGGCTCCGGATTCCTCGGCCATGGTGCACAATAATCCCAAGGACGATCAGCATGAAATCCTGGTGAAGAAGGGCAGCGGCGACATCGAGCGCAATGGAGAAGTGGCCCACCTGTCGCCCTGGGAAAAGGTGAGTTTCCAGGGCGCATCGAAAACCATGCAACGGACCACGGAAATCGGGCCGCCAGCACCAATTACGCCGGGCAACATGATGCCGGTTTTTGTCAACGCTGGGGAAAAAACCAAGGAAGTGGAATTTGCCTGGACACCGATGGCGAACGCGGCCGGATACCGGCTGCGCATCTCGCACAATCCGTATTTTTCGTCGTTGTTGCTCGACAAGAAAGTCGATGCGTCGAGTGTGGTGGTGACGGGGCTGCCCGTTGGCCCTTACTATTGGTCGATCCAGTCTTTTGACGCGGCAGGCAAGGAATCGATGGAAAGCGAGAAAAATCGCTTTACCATCGTCGTTAAGGCCAAGGAAAAGGTGGAGTTGTCGCTCGAGATCAGCCCTTTAATCCAGCACGGACACGTAATCGAGATCACGGGCAAGACCGAGGCGGGGGCGCGCGTCATGGTGAATGGCAAGGAAGTGCCGATCGTCGGCGACGATGGCACGTTCCACTATTTCACGCCGCCTTTGGCGGACGGTGAAAACCTGATCACGGTCACGGCGCAAAATTCGAAAGGCGGAGTGAACACGCACCAGGAAAAGGTGGTGATTCAGTGAGGATTTCGATGTTCAGGACCAGGTTGAGAATCAGCCCGGAACAAAAGGTGTCCAAATGACAATCGGTCCACTGCACATCCAAGTAGAATGGAAGAAACGTAGAATAGAAGAGACCAGCGGAGAACGACTCGTGCGGAGACCGGCCAAGGCCCGGGTTTCAGGGGCGAGACGAATTCCCGGAAGAGAGAAGTAAAGCCATGTCAAACAACGGGTTTCATAACGGATCGTCGCGATCGCACAATTTGCGTTCGCTCTTCAGCATGTTTTCGAGCGACCTCGCCATCGATCTCGGGACGGCGAACACGTTAGTGTATGCGAAGGGCAAGGGCATCGTCGT
>JBEKQG010000220.1:0-3542 GCA_049519955.1 Terriglobales bacterium | reverse complement strand
GACGACCGCAATGCCATACACGGCGAATGCCATGCCGCGCTTGGCGTGAGGAAAGGTATCGACGAGGATGGCCTGCGAGATGGGTTGCAAGCCTCCGCCGCCCGCGCCCTGAAGAATGCGGAAGACGACCAGCATGGCGAGATTGGGCGCGAGCCCGCAGAGAAACGAACTGATCGTGAACACCGCGACGCAGCCCATGTAGAAACGCTTGCGGCCCATGATGGAAGACAGCCAGCCGCTCAACGGCAGCACGATGGCATTGGAGACGAGATACGACGTCAATATCCACGTACTCTCGTCCTGGCCCGCGGAAAGACTGCCGGCAACATGGGGCAGCGCGACATTGGCGATGCTGGTGTCGAGCACCTCCATGAACGTGGCCAGCGTCACCACGAGAGCGATGATCCACGGATTGACCGGCGAAAGCCATTCCTCGGCGTCGTTCAGGGTGATTGCAGCAGCGCCCATTATTTAATCAACCTCTGCTTCGAGCTTCGAGCTACGCGCTGCGAGCGAACACGAATCGGTTGCTCGCAGCTCGAAGCTCGTGGCTATTTAATCCAGACTTTCGGCACCACCGACATTCCGGGGCGGAGTTCATGTCCGTTGATTTCGCCCTTGTCGAAGACGATCTTCACCGGAATGCGTTGCACCACCTTGACGTAGTTGCCGGTGGCGTTTTCGGGTGGCAGCAGGCTAAAGCGCGCACCGCTGGCGCCGGCGACGGAATCGACATGCCCCTTGTAGGTCTTGCCGTTGGCATCGACCGCGATGTCAGCCGCCAAACCGGGCTTCATTCTCTTAAGCTGAGTTTCCTTGAAGTTCGCCGTGACCCAGATATCCGCCTCATCGAGCGGGATGACGTTCATCATCTCCTGGCCGGCCTGCACGTTTTGACCAACCTCAACGGTGCGATTGCTGACGACTCCGCTGACCGGTGCAATCACTTTTGTGTACTGGACGTTCAGTTCCGCCTGGTCTAATTCGGCCTTTCTGCGATCGGCATTGGCCTGCGCGGAAAGCGCTCGGGCGCGCGTGGCCCGCATCGTCTGCGGCGCGGTGTCGGCGGTGCGAAGTTCGGCGCCGGCCTGCGCCAGTTTGTCCTCGGCCTGTTCAATCTGCGCCTTGAGGGCGGCGGCATGGGCGCGTGCCGCCTGCACAGTTGCGGCGGCGGCATGGGCGCTGGCCACGGCTTGATCGTACTGCTGCTCGGAAATTTCCTGCTTGTCGATCAGTTGTTTGTAGCGGACCAGATCGCTCTGCGCTTTCGTGTTGTTCGCTTCCGCTTCCGCGGCCTGCGACTTGGCCGCTTCAAATTGCTGGCGGGCCGCCGCGATTCCGGCCTTCGCGCTGGAGACGCCCGCCTCCGCGCCGCTTACCTGGCTCGAAGTGCTCACATGGGCGATGGGGACATTGATTCCGGCGGCTGAGGCCTGCGCCTGCGCTTCGGCATATACGGCGCGCGCCTGCGCCACCGCGACTTCGTAGTCGCCCGCGTCGATTTCCACCAGCACCGTCCCCTTTTCCACGTACTGGTTGTCTTCCACGTTGAGCTTCAGCACATGACCGCTGACGCGCGCGCTTACCGAGTTCACATGCCCGTCGATCTGCGCATCGTCGGTCGATTCGTAGCTTGCGAGATAGCGCCACAGAAAGAAAACGGCAACGAGCACCACGAGGCTGGCGAGAATGACTCCCCGCTTCGTGTGCGGATGGTTCAAAATCGCGTCCCGCCGCTCGGAGAAAGATCCGTTCGCCGGCGGCTGCGGCACACCCGCTTCGGCTTGCGGTTTGGGCTCGGCTGCAACGCTGCTGGGTTGTTCCATGTGTTTACTTCCCTTTCAAGTATTCGCGAACGCCCTCTTCGGCGCGGCCCAGGGCGCGGGCAAAAGAAACTTTGGCGAGGTTGTGGAGATAGAGGCTTGAAATCAAACTCTCGTGCGCCGCCGCCACCGCTTCCTGCGCCTGAATGACTTCCAGGTTATCGGCAACTCCGGCGGAGAAACGGTCCTGCGATTGAGTGAGCGCCTGCTCGGCAAGATCCACGGAACTTTGGGCGACCTCCACTCGATCGCTCGACGACTTGAGGTCGAGCAGCGCGTTGCGAATGTCCTGATCGATCTGAGCGCGCACGTCCGCCATTTGCGCCTGCGCCTGCCGCAGGCTGGCTTCAGCTTTCAAAACATCTCCATGAACCCTGCCCCCTTGGAAGATCGGAATATTCAACGTGCCGACGACCCCGTAGGTCGGCAGCACATCGCCGGGGACCTTGCCGATTTCGCCGTAATTCACCGCCATATCGAGGGTGGGAAAATATCCGGCCGTGGCCGCGCTGCGCTCCAGTTGGGCGGCCACCAGACGGTCCCGTGCCGCTTTGTAATCGGAACGCAGCGCATACGCGCGCTGCAGGCTGGTTTCAAGATCGGGAGTGGGGAATGCCTCGTAAGGCGCCTTGTCGGCCAGTTCAAACTCCTGCCCGGCCGCAAGTCCAATGACGCGCGCCAGCGAAATTTTCTGCTTCGCGAAATCGTTCGTGGCCGCGATCAGTTGCTGCTGGCGCGTCTGGGATTCGACCTGCGCCCGAAGCGTATCAATGGCCGGAGCCACGCCTGCCTGCTGCTGCGCAACTGCCTTCTTGTAGAGCGCCTGCGCTGTTTCCACCTGCGCTTGCGCGGTTTCCACGCGGGCTGCCCCGGCCAGCGCCTGCAAATAAGCGTTGCCGGTCGCGAGCACTACCAGATCGCGCGCGTCTTTCAGATTGAACCGGGCCACGTTCTCGCCGATCGCGGAAGAACGGTATTGCTGGATGGCCCGCCAGTCGAAGACCCGTTCGGTCGCCGAGGCGCGCACGTCAAAGTAGGAGAACGGCCCGATGACGCGCGGAAGAGTAAGACCGGGAAACAGCGGGCCGCGCAGTCCTTCCGCTTCCAGGCTCACCTTCTGCGCGGCTTCCTGCACATCCATCCCGATGCTTGGGAGCAAGGCGCTGAGTTCCTGCCATTTCTGTCCCCGCGCCGCAATCGTGTTGTACTCCGACAAAAGCCCTGCCAGGTTCTGGCGCAGGGCCCGCTCGATGGCCTCGCTGAAAGTCAGGCGCAGAACTCCCGCTGTGGGCTTCGAGTCCGGCACGCTGCCAAACACCGGATTCTGCGCCCAAGATTGAATTTGTGAGGTCTGCACCTGCATCGCCCCCGGCGCAGGCGAACTTTGGGCACAAAGCTGCGCGGCGAAGACGACAATGGGCGCGATCGGCCAAACGGTCCCGAAAACGGCGGATCTTTTCATTGTAATTAACCAATTGGTTAGATTCTACCCGATCCCATCCTGCGAAGCAATCCGCAACCGATGGAACCGCGGCGCGGCAATGGTCAAGTGTCGGGCGGACGATCCGGGGAAACCAGGGAATTCGGGTCCATCCCTGCCAGAAGCTATCGTATCGTCTGTGTCGTCTTGGGCGGGAATTGGCTTCACAAGCTGAGGGAAACGATACGTTTTTTGAACTCTGTTGGCGAAGGCCCGATGCCAAACCACTGGACCTCATC
>JBEKQG010000219.1:0-3555 GCA_049519955.1 Terriglobales bacterium | reverse complement strand
CGCTCGGCCTGGACGGGCGAGGGCGCCCGTCCCCACACGAGCGGGGCTAATTGCCGCAAGAAATCGATACGCGATACGCTTCATACCATCCCGTGTCTTTTCGTTTTACGATTGCCGCTGCGCCATTGCCGCCGCTTTCCGGCCACAGCGCAACAATAACGCCTCGCCCGTCGAACTCCACCGCTGAACTGACAGGCACTGGATCGCGATCGGGAATCTCGAACGCGCGCAGGCCGTCGCGCTCCGCATCGCCGTTCTCCGAAATCAAAACCTGCGGGCCAGTGCCGCAACTGGAGCGGACTGCGGCCACGTCGCTACCCCACTTTGCGCCGCGTATCGCCTGGTCCGTCATTCCATCGGCGAGATGCAACGATCCATCCACGGCAGCGAGCACCCAGAGCGTATAACTCGATCGCGGAAGCGCGGCCGCCGAATAGAACGAAGGAACGTTGGAAACTTTTCCGATGCCGGGAGAAAGCGCTCCGGTAAAAAAATTGCGCGACGCCGCAAAGAAGGCACGCACGCTGCCTTCCTCCGGCGTCAGAGGCCAGGGGTCGTCACTATCGTTGCAGGTAAGCGTGAGCGGAGCGGGCGCGATGGAGTTCGTTCGACAGAAGGTCCCGGGCAGGTAAACGTCGAACAGGCGATCGCGGCGCAGCAAGAGGCGTCCGCGCACATCGCGGGGAAAGGCGTGCGAGTGCGCGATGGGCAGCGAAGTTTCGAGTTCCCACCCTCCCGCCGGATTCGCCGCCTGATGACGATAGATCGCGACCAAGTCGTCGTCAAGCACGAGCAGGCGAGGGCCTCCGGGCATCTCGACCAGCGCAACATCGAGCATCGGTCGTTCTTGCGCGAAGAGGAGCGTGGTTTTGAGAACGATCGGCAGCGCGGCGGCAAAGGGCGTTCCCGTTGGCGATCGCGGCAACGAGACGAGGGCGACTTTTCTCTCGTCGGAGCCGATCACAATTTCGGCCGTCCAAACGTATTCGCGCAGGCTTTCGGAGAGAACAACCTCGACGGTCCCCATCGCTTGCTCGGGCTTGGCGGTGTGCACGCCCTCGGCGTGCAACTCGGCTTCGAGCGCGCTGCGAACTTCGCGCACGGATTTGTCGTCGAGCGATGAGCGGTTCACAAGTTCGAGCGCGAGCGCGCCAGGCCCCGAGTCCACAGCGATCTTGCGCGCCAGTTGGCGGGCGGCGTCTCCGAGCGACGAAGCGCATAAGGAGGAGGGAAGAAAAACCGTCGCGAGCAGGAACGATATCAGCCAACCTAGCCGCAGACCGCTGGATGCTCGATCTCGCATGTCGTGAATGCGCTGATTATAGCGCGTGGATGATTGTGGCCTGTTCATAAGAAAGTTCTCAGTTCCCAGTTCTCAGCTCTCAGAAAAATCTTCTGGCCGCGCGGCCCAGTTTCGCACTGAGAACTGAAAACTGAGAACTGTTGTCCCGCGGCTATTGTTGCGGCTTCCCATCGCCTTCCGCATCTTCGGCCTGGCTCACATGGCCGGGAGCGCCCATCCCGCGCAGGACGTCGTTGGTGAAGAAAAATTTGCCGTCCGCCGGGACCATCATGATCTGCAATTTGTCGGAGAGGCGCTCGGCCACGATTTTGTTGATCAACAGCGGATTCTGCTTCAGGATCGCGCTCTCGCTCGTCATGCGCTCGGCGTCGGCGGAGGCGGTCAAGCGTATGCGTTCAGCTTCGGCTTGTGCCAGCAGTTTGCGGCGCTCCATCTCGGCTTTGCTGTCGATGAGCTTGGCCTCGCCGGCGGCCTCAGCATTCTTGACGGTGGATTCCTTGCGCGCTTCGGCTTCGAGCTTCGATTGCTCAATCTGTTTCTGTTTCAGCGGCAGCGTGTATTGCATGGCATCCGACTCGCTCTTCGCTTCCAGCACTTTCACGGCGGCTTGCCCCTCGGCTTCTTTTACCTGTTGGACCTTGGTGGCTTCGGCGTCGGCTTCGGCGATTTTCACCTGCTTCTGGTGGATCTCGGTCTCAACGCCCATGCGGTCGTTCTCTTGTTCCTTGAGCAGCAGCGACTCCAGGCCCTTCGCGTACTCCTGTGGAAGTTCGATGTCGCGCAGCATGACTTCCTTCACCACAATGCCGTCGGCGGCCAGCCGTTTGCGGATCATTTCGGCGGAGCGCTGGCGGACTTCCTCGCGCTTGGCCGAGAAAACTTCGCGTACCGTGTAGCCCGGCACCAGTTCGCGCCACGCCGTGGCCACCACG
Source organism: Terriglobales bacterium (assembly GCA_049519955.1). Taxonomy (GTDB): domain Bacteria; phylum Acidobacteriota; class Terriglobia; order Terriglobales; family Acidobacteriaceae; genus Acidiflorens. Next base: position 1,320 of record JBEKQG010000219.1, on the reverse strand, counting down.
GGCGGAACGATTTCTTTCTCCAGAGGCTGCGGCAGATTGGCTTCAATGTAGTCGAGGCGCCTGGGATCGATCTGATAGCGCACGGTAATGGCGAGGCCGAGCGTGAGCCCTTCTTTCGCTTGGACGTGCAGAGCTTCGCCTTTCGCCGCGCCCTTGGCCAAGCCATCCTCGCTAATTCCGGTGGTGAACAACTGGTCGCGCGTGTTGAACAGCTCGACGCGCTCGACCAGCGGTACGACGAAGTGCACGCCCGGATACAGCGTTCCGGCCAGCGTGCCTTTCGTCTGACTCACGCGCACGCCGGCCATTCCACTCGGCACGATGACAATGCCCGCCGAGATCAAGAGCGGCGCCCAGGCCAGCATCACCAGAGCGACCGGGATGCGCCAGCGAGTTGCCGGCGCGGGGCCGAGCGCGCCCGCCTCGGGATCGAAATTCAGACATTTGCGCCGGTAGGCAATCAGCAAGTAAGCGTCGTAGGTGAGAATTCCAGCGGCGATCGCGAACATCGCGATTCCCGCGCTCAACAGCAAGTATTTCAGTAACAGCATGGTGGTGCTCCTTTCAGTTCTTTGGCGTGCGTTCAGAAATGCGCTTGGGATTTTCCGGGCGGCGGGCAAAGGCCACGCGGACGATCTGTCCGAAAATAAGTTCTTCGATCAACAGAGACGCGGCCAGCGAGAATGTCAGACCGCCGACGATTACCAGACCTTGCAGCATCGTTTCCATGACTTGCCTCCGTGACCTTTGTCCCTTAACCGCTTCCAAAGGAGACGAGGCCAGCCTCGTCTCTACAAGAAATTTGGCGCTTACTGGCCGCCGCCAGAGTTCGATCCGGTCTCAAGCTGCGCAGTCGTTTCCGTATTCTCAGGCGCTCCAAACACAGCCGCGATCTGCTCATCGCGCTTCGCGCGAATCTCCACCGTGTCGCCGGCGCCGACCATGGCGAAGAGCTCCTCGATGTCCCGCTTGCCCATGCGAATGCATCCCGTCGATGCCGCCTTGCCAATCGAGTTTGGCTGGTTGGTGCCGTGGATGCCGTAGCCCTTCGCGCTCAGCCCCATCCAGCGCGCGCCCACCGGGTTCCGCTTGCCGGCGGCGACGACCCGGCCCTTGTGGTAGTACACCGGGTTGGAGACGCGGGTGACGATTTTGAATTTGCCCACCGGACTCGGAGTCGAACTCTTGCCGACCGCAACGCGATAGATGCGGACGACCTTTCCGCCTTCCAACAGCGCCAGCTTGCGGTCGGGAATGCTCACCAGGACCCAGCGCGCCGTGGCGCTCGCGCACTCGGGAGCCTTGGAAGGCGGCGGGGCG
>JBEKQG010000218.1:0-3556 GCA_049519955.1 Terriglobales bacterium | reverse complement strand
TATTTTTGCTAAAATCTTCAGAATAAAGGAGTTACCTGTGGTCTTGGGGACTATTGCCTTTAGAGTCAAGGAGTTGAATTTTCCATGCCTCGCAAAATCTAGATTTCAAAGAGCTTAGGTACAAAATCTGGGTTCCGCCTTGGGCGGCTACCTAAATTCTATTTTAGCATTGGTGTCAAGGACTCGATAGCGTTTTCGCCGTGGGTGCGAGGCGGGAAATGGAGACTACCTGGCCATCTCCACGAGAAGGTTTTGCCCGCAGAGGACGCGAAAAAGTCGGGGTTACAACAACACTGAAAATGCTCTCGCTGCGCGAGTTCGCGAGCAGCGCGATTTCTCCCATCCTGAAACAGGCAAGCTTGTGCGCCGATTCCTTCAGTCGCGTTGATGTGCGCCTGAATCCAGGCTTGCAAGTGCCGATTCGGTCGGCGCTTTTTTCTGTGTCTCTTCTTTCCGGTGGATACGAGCCTTCTGCGAGTGCGACGGGCTGGCTGCGCGCAAAAATGGAGCGAAAGTGAAAAGGAATGCACAATGTGTGTAACGGCGCGATGAATGTTTTCGTGCGCGCCACTTTTCGCTTGACATCCCGACTCAAGTACATTCAAATCCTTGTGCTTCTAGATTTCGGTCTTTGCGCGGCCCCTATTCAGACGTGTCGTCGGAGTGGGGCTCCGGGGACATGATCCTGAGGTGCGTATGGTGGTGTTCCCCGCCTAGCGCGTGCTCGGTGCTGTGAGATTTTTGCTCTAGTCCTTATTACTAGTCTTGCAAAAGGGACACGGCGCGCGAGAGCATTCGCTGGGACGGCCAGTTTCAATTGTCCTTCGGAGGGGGGACAAGCGAAAGAGTTAATCTGGCCGGCTGGCGTGCTGAGGTCAAGCATTGCCAGACGAGAATCGGAGGACATGCTCAAACTGTACCGGGTTCCGTAAGGTTGACAGTTGCAATGGCTTTCTTTTTTGCCTGTGGTGGTGGTTTCGAATGTTTTGGGCTGCAGCGTAGTCGCGGTTTTCCATTCCTTCCGTCCGCGCCGATTTTCCGATCCACGAAAGCCAAATTTGTGTTGTGTCCGAACCTAATCTCCGAGGAGAGAGTCATGACAAGTACCCGCCGTATCCGACCCATTCTGTCCCTAACCCTGTCTTTGCTACTTATTCTATGGTTTGCCGCCGCCGTGACTTCGCCGGCGATGGCCCAAGGAACAACGAACCCCTCGCGCATCACGCAGGCGATTGACGAGGGCAAGACGATCCAGCTTTCTCGCAACACGCGCCCGGAGGCGAACGCCAACAACGATCGCGGCCCGGTCTCGGACGCATGGAACGCCGACCACGTCCTTCTCGTGCTCCAGCGCTCTCCCGCGCAGGAGCGGAAGGTTGAGAAGTTCATCGACCAACTTAACGACAGGAATTCACCCAATTTCCACAAGTGGCTTACCGCCGAGGAATTCGGCGAGAAGTTCGGTGTGGCGGAACAAGACGTAAAGACCGTCACAAACTGGCTCGAGTCGCATGGCTTTACGATCAACCAGGCCTACAGCAGCCGGATGCTGATCGACTTCTCGGGCACGGCGGGTCAGATCCGAGAGGCCTTCCACACCTCGATTCATCAGCTTGATGTCAACGGCAAGATGCATTTCGCGAACATGAGCGATCCAATGATTCCGGATGCGCTCGCGCCAGTCGTGAAGGGGATTGCCTCGCTGCACGACTTCATGCCGCATCCAATGTACAAGGTGAAGCCGGACTACACCTTTGCCGGTTGCACCAGTTCCGCGGACTTCCCAACCGAGCCCGGTTCCTGCTACGCGATCACGCCGCAGGACGACGCGGTCATCTATAGCTTGAATCCTCTCTGGGCGGCCGGTTTCACGGGCGCGGGCCAGACGATCGCCGTGGTCGAGGACACCGACACCTATGACACGACCGGCGCCACCTCGGAGTGGACCGAGTTTCGCTCGAATTTCGGATTGAGCGGCTACCCAGGGACTTACACCGAAGTGCATCCCGGCTGTACCGATCCCAGCTACAACGCGGACGACGGCGAAGCAGCCATCGATGTGGAAATGGCCACCGCGTTCGCGCCCGGCGCCGCAGTCGAGTTGATTTCGTGCGCGGGGGGCTCGGTCACCTTTGGCGGCCAGATTGCCCTGGCAAATCTGCTCACTACATGCGGGACCTCCTGTCCAGGCGTCGTCAGCGTCAGCTATGGCGTTTGCGAAGCCGTTAACGGGAACGGCGGCAACCAACTCTTCTTCAATACCTATGAACAGGCGGCTGCTCAGGGCGTCTCGGTTTTCGGCGCCACGGGCGATGAAGGCGCGAGCGGCTGCGGCAACGAGTTCGGGGTACAATATGCGCTTACCAGCCTGGGAGTTAGCGGCTGGACTGAAACGCCCTACAACGTAGCGGTGGGTGGTACCGATTTTGAGGACGTGTATAACGCCAAAGAGGCAAGCACTCCCCTCAGCACCTACTGGGGTTCGAACTCTTCAACCTTCGGCGCGGCCAAGAGCTACATTCCGGAGATTCCCTGGAACGAATCCTGCGCCAGCGTCCTGATCTCCGAATATGTAAATAACACCTTCGCTCCTTATGGCAGCGGCAGCACTTGTAACAAAAGCCCGTATGACACCACCGCCAGCTACCTAACTCTCGGCGCCGGTAGCGGAGGCGCGAGCAATTGCGCTACGGGAAGCGCTGGCATAAACACGTACTCGTACCTCATAACCCAACCAGAATGCCAAGGGTGGCCGAAACCCACGTGGCAGTCGGGCTCGTCGCTGACGGGCGGTAAAGCTGTTTATGGCGTGCCCAACGACGGCGTGCGCGATATTCCCGACGTTTCGCTGTTTGCCTCCAGCGGAGTATGGGGGCACTACCAAACGGTTTGCTGGAACGACCCGTCCCAAACCTCGGCTGGCGCGACAGCGAACTGCACCGGCGCACCGAGCACGTGGTCTGGGTTTGGCGGAACTTCGGTTGCCTCGCCCGCCATGGCTGGCATTCAAGCAATTGTGAATCAAAAGACGGCCGAGAACTGGGGCAATCCCAATCCCATCTACTACCAGATCGCACAGAACGAGTATGGCACGCGGGGCGGAAGCTTCCTCGGCAGCTCTTGTAACTCGAGCGGCAGCGGCGGCCCGGCCAGCGGATGCGCTTTCAACGACGTGACCCAGGGCGACATCGACCTGGCGTGCGAGTATAACGGCACCCTGGAAGACGCTCACTGCTATCCCGGCGGCCTGAGCCCCACCTACAACAGCGGCATCTATGGTGTGGCCAGCACTGACGTCGTCACGGGCGCTACAGTCCTGTGGGGCGGCAGCGGTTACACTTCCGCTCCTACCTGCGTCATCGCGGGGCCGAGCAACGTCAACCCCTACAAGTCGCCGACCGGTACCACCCTTTACGCGGGCGGTTCTCAGGCGACTTGCACGGCGACGATTAGCGCTAGCAGCGCGACTACCACCGCCGTCTGGACGATTATCGTAGAGAGCACCAGCTCGGCAACCGACAAGTTATATCTGACGAACGTTCCTCTCGGCGGGTCG
>JBEKQG010000217.1:0-3767 GCA_049519955.1 Terriglobales bacterium | reverse complement strand
CGGTCTTCCTCGGTTGCGGGACGTACTCCCGCTCAACCGAACTGAACCGCCGGATGCGGACCCGCATGTCCGGTGGTGTGGCAGGGGAGGAGAGGCGACTCTCCCCCCTATGCCGATTTCGGGCGGGCGGGGTGGAAGAGGCAAAGGGAAGCGGTCGAGAGGGTGGGGTTGCAGGAAGAGTTTCCGGGGAGCGATGGCGGCGGAGACGAGGGGGAAGGTGACGTAGAATCAGTAGCGTCGTAAGACGGAGATTGAGGAACGGGCGGGAAGGCGAACGGGACGGAAGATGGACATAAGCTGGGTCACCGAACGAGTAGCACTGGGCGGCGGGATATGGAATGCGCGGAACATGGAAGAACTGGCGCAGGCGGGAGTGACCCATGTGATCAACATGCAGGTCGAGTTCGACGACGGGCCGCTGGCGGAGCCGCACGGGATCCGGGTACTGTGGAATCCAACGGACGACGATTTCCTGCTGAAGCCGCCGGAACTGCTGGGACGCGGGGTCGATTTTGCGCTGGGAGCGCTGGCGGAGGGGGAGACGCGGGTTTACGTGCATTGCGCGGCGGGGGTGCACCGTGCTCCGATGATGACGCTGGCGGTATTATGCGCGATGGATTGGGAAATGGAAGCGGCCATGGTGCGGATCGAAACACGAAGGCCGGCGGTGGACTTCGCGGACGTGTATGTGGAGAGCGTACGGCGATTTCTGGAGTCGCGGGTGGAGAGCGGAACCGAGAATTCAGAGTAACCAATGGAGTTAAAGTCAAAAGCTTGAACCACAGGGCACACAGAGGAGCACAGGGGAAACCCTTAAAGACGCCGCTCGGTAGAGCGGCTTTTTTGTTGGGCTGAGACAGGGTGGCGCGCGCTAACGAGGAGAGAAAAAACATGCGCAGACGGTTCGCGGTGAATAACGGGTGTTACCGAATGGCAACGGAGGTGATGGTTTCCGCGGCGCTGGGATTGCTGGCGGCGTTGGCGATGTCGAGCCCGTTGCGGGCGCAGGGGCCGGCGCTGACGACGATCAGCGAAGTCCGGTATTCGGACGAGGGGTGGGGAGCGGGTTACAACGGCAACCTGGTGGGTCGTTTCACGAACAGCAGCTTTACGCTCACACGGTATGCGCGGGCACAAACTTATTTCCTGAGGAGTTATGACGGCAGCGGGCCGCCGAAGTATTCGCGGTATTCGGCGGCGCTGCATGTCGACTATCCACTATGAAACATGCAAGCGATGGAATCGGTTCGATAGAGGGGCTGCAAGTGCCGGTGGTGGTCCGCATGGGCGCGGGCGACTTTCAGCAGAAAGTTCTGGAGAAGCTGGGACGACTGGAAGCGATGGTGGACATGATCGTGGGAAGCACCCAGCCGGGACGGATGAAGCTGGCGGAAGACCGGCTGACCGCGCTGGAGAGAAACGATCTTCGCCGAGCAGTTTACGACCGGATCGTGATTGCGGCGCTCACGTTCGCGCTTACGTTTGCGATCAGCGCGAGCATAGCGTGGCGATCGCATCTGGGGCTGAAGTAAAGCAACTGGCGGCGGTCAGCCGACTTCTTCACTCCAGTTTTCGAGGGTTCTCTTAACGACAACCATGAACTGGTCGGCCAGGGCGCCGTCGATGATGCGATGGTCGTAGCCCAGGGTGAGGTGAACGATGGAACGGATGGCGATGGAATCGGCGCCGTCGTTGTCGGTGATGACCATGGGCTGCTTGGCGATGCCGCCGACGCCCATGATGGCTGCGTTGGGCTGGTTAATGATGGGCAAGCCGAAGACGGCGCCAAACTGGCCGGGGTTGGTGATGGTGAAGGTTGCACCTTCGACATCAGCCGGCATGAGCTTCTTGGAACGGGCTCGTTCGCCGAGGTCGGTGATGCCGCGCTGGAGTCCGAGGAAGTTGAGTTCGTCGGCGCTCTTAAGGACGGGGACGATGAGTCCCCAATCGAGGGCGACGGCGATGCCAGCGTTGACGTGTTTGTGATAGCGGACGCTGTCGCCTTCGAGCGAGCCGTTGACGATGGGATATTGCTGGAGGGCGACGATGGCGGCGCGCACGAAAAACGGCATGAAGGTAAGGCGCAGGCCGTGGCGCTGCTCGAAGGCGTTCTTGAGTTTGTTGCGAAGGTTCACAATGCGAGTCATATCCACCTCGAACATGCAGTGGACATGAGCGCTGGTGCGGCGCGATTCGACCATGCGTTGCGCGATGATCTTGCGCATTTGCGACATGGGGACCAGGTCGCCGGGGATGACGGCCGGCGCGGGAGTTGCGGATTGGCCAGGTGCAGGGGCCGCAACTGGAGCGGCGGAGCGGCGGTCGACGAAATCGAGAATGTCTTGCTTGGTGACGCGGCCGCCGGCGCCGGTACCGCTAAGTTCTGCGAGATCGACATTGTGCTCGCGGGCGAGCTTGCGGACGAGCGGAGAAGAACGAACATCGGAATCTTCTTCATTGCGGGGAGCGGTGGCGGCGGGCGGGGGCGCCGGAACTTCCTGCTTTGCGGCTGCCGGAGCGAGCGGAGCAGGCGCGGCGGTCTTGGCGGGGGCGGACTCGGCAGCGGCGCTGCCGCCGCCGATCACAGCGACGACGGTATTGACCTGAACAGTGTTGCCTTCGGCAACCTTGATTTCCTGGAGGATTCCGCTGGCGGGCGCGGGGATTTCGGCGTCGACCTTGTCGGTAGAAATCTCAAACAAAGGCTCGTCGCGCTGGACCTTGTCGCCAGGCTTTTTTAGCCACTTGGTGATGGTCCCTTCGAAGATGGACTCGCCCATCTGGGGCATGACTACGTCAGTTGGCATAGTTCCCTTTCCATGAAGCCCGGCACGGATGCCGGGTGAGGCACGAATGAACATTATAGCGAAGGCGGGAGCGGCAGCGCCCGCGTAGTCGCGAATGGCATGGATTGTCGGAATGGTTTCCGACTGGGCGAAAACCCGGCCTGGAGCGGCCGACCTGCCAGAGATCAGCGATGGAAACAGCTTGTGTCCGCGGCGCAAGAACCGATCAAGGGACTGTTCACAATTGCGCTTTTGGCGGCTTCGGTTCGGGCAAACGGCCCCATGCGAGTGGGTATCGAGCACGAATGCTTATGGGGCAACAATGCCGTTAACGGGAACAGGAAGTTGGTACTTACGCACGATGATTTTGATCCGGGGGTACGCCATATGATGACATCGAATAACATCCTGAAACATTGGGCACCGATTGTGACGATGTTTTGCGCCTCGTTGTCGTGGGGGCAGGCAATCATTGCTGGAACCGGTCTCACCAGTGGAGCGCAATTGGTTTCATCCGGCGGAGCCCCGCAGATGTACTCCGCCCGCGCGGACAACTGCGAAGTGGGGACGGAATCGGGCTGCGTCGCGCAGGGCGGCAGCGGGCAACCGATGTCGTTTCTGTACACGGTCGTCAACACGCCGTCCGCCGGGACGCCCTTCGCACAAGCGGCCCCGGCGAACACGGATGCGACCGATCCCGACTTTGGCAGTCACCTGGTTCTGGCGACCGACACATCGACACGAAACTCCAACACCCTGTTCAACCTGACCTCTTCTGGCGCGTGGGTCGCCTTCAACACGAACAGCACCATGCTGCTAACGGCCACGGGCGGCGGCAGCATGATGGTGTTTTACATGAATCCCAGCGCGATACGCGGAAGCACGCCGTGTTCGTCCTTGGCACATACACCTTCGACAGCTTGCACTTATCAGAGCCAGATTGGGGCGCTGGGCGCTTCTGACAGTTGTAACTTGAGCGTG
>JBEKQG010000216.1:0-3835 GCA_049519955.1 Terriglobales bacterium | reverse complement strand
CTTGTCGCGAAAATTCAAACAGTCGGCCCGTAGAAATGACGGCGCGGTGTGCAGCGGCGCGGGCCAGGCCGACGGCTCAATCACGGAGGCGCGTCCCCCGGGTTCGAGGAACGTCAGCTTCTCATACCAGCGAATCTTGTCCTCAACTCCCGCGCGACGATAAAAATCGAGCAGGTTGGTGCAGCAGCCGAGCAACACATGCTGGCAATTGTCCACCACTTCGCCCGTGCCCGGATGCTGATAAGAAGAAGCACGCCCACCGAGGTACGGGCGGCGCTCAAACAGGGTCACGCGAAACCCGGCTTCGGCCAAGGCGCAGCCCGCAGCCAGGCCGGCCAACCCGCCTCCGGCGATCACCGCGGTGGGAGGATTTGTCGCATTAAGATGATTCGAGGGCGGCATCACAACAGGCGTTTCAAAGTTCCTTTTCCGAGGACAGATAGTTTTTCGGGAACCGTCAGTCGGACGCGCTCACCGAAAACGTCATACTGCTTCATGGCAATCTTCTCCAGCAGGCGGCGATAGATGGTGATCAGCACCCACAACGCGGGCTGGCTGTCTTCATTCACAAGCGGGATCAATTCTTCTCCCGAGCGGTAGCACTCGCGGGCCCGGTCGGCCTCCAGCGCCAGCAGCGGACGAATGCGGGCAACATCAATCTGCGGCCCCGCCAGATCGGCGGCCGAGAGCCCGAACTGCGCTAGATCCTCTTGCGGAAAATAAACCCGGCCCATGGCCGCGTCTTCTTTCACGTCGCGAATGATGTTCGTAAGTTGAAATGCCAACCCGCAGCGCTCGGCCAGCGGCTCGGCGGCGGGATCGCGATAGCCGAAAATTCTGATGCACACTAATCCGACTACCGACGCCACTCCGTAGCAGTACTCGCGCAACTCTTCGAAAGTCTGGTAACGCGCGGCCAGCGGTCGAGCGCCGCTCGGATCCAATTCGCCGCATTCGACGTCCGCAGCCGTGCCGTAGGCAAGCTGGTCGAGAAGCCCCACCGGAATCTGGTACGTGCGCTGCGCATCGGTGAGCCCCAGCAGCACGGGATCGTCCGTGGGTTGCGCCGCAATTGCGCAGTGGACTTTGTCGAGCCATTCCGCGAGCTTGTTCTGGCGATCCCCGGGACTGAGCGCGACGTCGTCGGCGATATCGTCGCAGCGCCGCATAAAGGCATACACTGCGCTCAGCGCGTTGCGTTTCCGCCGCGGAAGCACCGCGAACCCGTAATAAAAATTCTTGGCGGCGGCGCGGGCGATGCTCCGGCAAACGGAGTATGCCATTTCGATCTGCGAAGCGGTCGGTGCAAATTGCGCGGGCGGATTTTCCACGGCGGTCGTCATCCGAGCTTCCCCAGCGCGGCGCGAGCAACCAGCGCCAGGTTTCGCGCCTTCGAAATCGCCGGACGCCGCCCCAGCACGGCGTAATCCTGGCGCTCGATGGCGTTCAGAATTTCCTGCCCGCCGCGGCTGAACAGTTCGATGTCGGCGGCCAGCGAGCGCTCGACTTTCGCGATCAGCGGCCAGCCTTGCGCAAACCACTCCCGCGCACGCTTCACTTCAAACTCCATGAGCTGGCGGAATGCGGCAGTGTTTTCGCCGTCGCGGATCGCTCCCTCGCCCACTTCGAAACGGCGCAGGTCTTCCAGTGGGAGATAGATTCGCCCTTTGCCAAAATCCGCGCTCACATCTTGCCAGAAGTTCGCCAGTTGCAGCGCCGTGCAGGTGAAATCGGAAAGCTGCTGCCGATCGGCATCGCTGTATCCGCAGAGATACAGCACCAGGTGCCCCACCGGATTCGCCGAATAGCGGCAGTAGCCGAGCAAATCGCTAAACGTCTCGTAGCGGCGGATGCGTTGGTCCTGCCGGAACGCAGTCAGCATATCCGCAAATTCACGCTTCGGAATTCGAAACTCGCGCACCGTCTCCGCAAGCGCGACAAATACGGGATGCAGCGGCTGCCGAGTCCCATCGCCGTCATAGCACGCGTTGAGCTCCGCCTCCCACTGATCGAGCAACCGCAGAGACGCCGCGCTGTCGCCCACCTCGTCGCCCAGATCGTCCGCGATGCGGCAATACGCGTAGACGTTGAAGAAATGCTGGCGCAGCGACTCGGGAAGAAACCAGGACGCGACCGAAAAATTCTCGTAATGCGAGCGCGCCAGGCGGCGGCAATATTCACGCGCTTCCGCTGCCGAGGGCGCGCGCTCTGGGATGGCATACTCCGGCGGCAGCGCGCTCCAACCGGAGGCGAGCGGCGCAGTCGGGGGAGGGCTGACAGCACTCATGGTCGTTGATTCTCAGCGTCAATTCTTAACGATAGTTCTCGACGGCAGTCGCTAGCCACAGAGGACACGACGGTCACAGGGTTGGGCGCCGCTCCCGCTAGTGACCCGGGATAATCGCGGTCTTGATGTCTCCGTTGCGGTTCAGCATGTGGCGCAGCACATCGTGCAGACGCGAAAGCGGCGCTTCGCCGGTGATGTAGTCGGTGCCGCAAACTTTCTTCTCGGTAATCAGCCCAAATGCCCGGCGCACCGTCTCCGGCGTGTGATGGAAAGTCGCCTTCAAAGTGATCTCCGAATAGTGCAAGCGGTTGGTGTCGAGTTGCACCTTGGTTCCCGCCGCGCAGCCGCCGAAGAAATTCACCGTTCCGCCCTTGCGCACCATCTCCACGGCCCACTCCCAGGCTTCCGGACGGCCCACGGCTTCAATCGCCACATCCGCGCCGCGCCGGTCCGGAGTCAACCCGCGCACCGCCTCCACCGGATCGTTCACCTTGCTAATCTGAATGACCTCGTGTGCGCCCCGCTTGCGCGCCAGCGAGACCTGCGAGTCGCGCTTGACCACCGCGATCACATTGCAGCCGATGGCCTTCGCCACCTGTACAAACATCAGGCCAATCGGTCCGCCGCCAATGATCGCCACCGTGTCGCCGATTTCGACTCCCGTTTCATGCAGCCCGCGCAGCACGCAGGCCAGCGGCTCGGTCATCGCCGCATCCTCGAAGCTCACATTCGAGGGCACGACCAGCATGTTCGATTCCACTATGCGCCGCGGAATCCGTATGTACTCGGCGTAGGCGCCGTTGTTGAACAGCAGATCTTCGCAAAGATTGAGCTGGTGCTTCGAGCAATAGAAGCACTTGCCGCAGGGCGCCGAGTTGAGCGCAACCACGCGCATGCCCCTCTTGAACCCATGCACGCCCTCGCCGACCTCCTCGACCGTGCCCGCCAATTCATGCCCGAACAGCGCGGGCGGCACAATCATGCGCGCGTGATAGCCGCGCTGATACACCTTCAAATCCGTGCCGCAGGTGAGCGCCACATGGACCTTGACAAGAACTTCTCCCTCGCCGACACGCGGAATCGGCACGCGTTCAATCTTGATGTCTTCCTTGCCATAGAGGACGGCGGCTGTCATCTTGCCATTCACGGTTGATGTCCTTCCCACGTCCTGCACCCCATCGCGCCAAAACCGGGCGTGCCGGGGGCCCCGATGCTGCCCGGCTGGATGACGATCTTCATCGAGTCTGGTTGAGGATGGGCAGCTAGGTTCAGCGCTTCCACACCGCTCTGTAGCGGGAAACGGTGGCTGATAAGCCGTTCCAAATCCATTTCACGGTTCATGACGAACCGCACCGAGTCCTCCTGCAATTCCACCGATGCACTGTAGGATCCGAGCAATGCCTTTTCGTCCACACACACTGCCGCCGGGTCAATCGTCGCCTCGCCCCGCGCGGTTTGCGCGAACAGCAACACCCGGCCTCCCGGACGCGCCGCATCCATGGCAGGACGAATCAGACCACTCCCGCCGACTGCCAGGATTACAGCATC
>JBEKQG010000215.1:0-3858 GCA_049519955.1 Terriglobales bacterium | reverse complement strand
ATAATTGCGTCTGGCGCTTGTTCCGTCACTGGCACTCCTCAAATCGACAAATCGACGAGAGACAAACCTCCGTCGGAAATTGAAGCTGCGCACTCTCAATGGTGAAAATGGAACACACATTCCGAAGAGAGATGCAGCGGCAGGTAGAGTCCTCTCCCGGGCCTTCTCGTGAATCTTATCATTTCTCCCACTCCCTTTTGACGCGCGGGAGGGCAAAGCGGGGCGTGTTTTTTGTGAAGAATTGTCAACGCTCCAGCGCCCCGGCGAGTTCCCGGACGAATATAATCGGGCCGTGAGCACAGTCGAAGCGAGCAACACCCGCCCGTGGCCCCAGCGCATCGCTCTGCGATTGTTGTTCGCGGCGTTGGTTCTACTTGGAATCGCGTACGCCGCGGACTACTGCGTCTTTCGCTATCGTCTGGCTGCGCAGCGCCAGCCCTTTGGCACTGTCACCGTCGAACATTACTACGAGGTGGCGCACAAGGACGGGAAGGCCGAAATCATTTTCGATCCACCGGTGCAGAAGACCTGCGTGCACAGCCTTTTCCCGCACGCCGGCGATCCGCCCTGCTGGTTTCTCAACCGCCATGCCGAGCGCAAGACCGACATATAGCCATCCCACCGAGAGCGCTGAGCCTTGCGGATCTACTCGGCAGGAAGAACCGCTGCAACCGGACTCCACATTAGGTCAGTTCCTATCCGCGCGCTGAATGCCAAGCGCTTCGACGCCGGTGTAAAATCAAAGGTCGCGAATATCCGCGCCCAACTTCAACTCCTGGAAAGGAACTCATAATGGCAACCCTGGAAGCACCGCCGCGTCTGCAAGTCCGCCTGCACGAAGGCGCGTTCAAGAATGAGCCGTTCTTCGATTTCACCAAAGAAGAGAACGTGCGCAAGATGCGCGCGGCCCTCGAAAAAGTGCGTGGCCAACTGGGCCGCGAGTATGACCTGATCGTCGGCGGCAAGCGTCTCAAGACCTCCGACAAGATTCGCTCCATCAATCCCGCCAAACCGTCGGAAGTGGTCGGCGTGCACCAGAAGGCGGGCAAGGAGCAAGTCGAGCCGGCCGTGAACGCCGCTCTGCAGGCGTTTGCCCACTGGAGCCGGACAACGGTTGAGGAGCGCGCGTCGCTCCTGTTTCGCGTGGCCGACGTGATGCGCGAGCGCAAGCTCGAATTCATGGCCTGGCTGGTGTTTGAAGTTTCGAAGAACTGGGCGGAGGCGGATGGCGATGTCTCCGAGGCCATCGATTTCTGTGAGTTCTACGCGCGCGAGGCCTTGCGCTTCGCCAAGGCCGAGCCCCCTGTGCAACTGCCGGGCGAGCGCGACACGCTGACTTACATTCCGCTGGGCGTCGGCGCCGTGATTCCACCGTGGAACTTCGCCTGCGCCATTATGGCCGGCATGACACTGGCTTCGATCGTCAGTGGCAACACCGTCGTGCTGAAGCCGTCGAGCGATTCGCCGACGATGGCGGCGAAGTTCGTTGAACTGCTCGAGGAGTGCGGCATGCCCGAGGGCGTCGTGAACTTTTGCCCCGGCAGCGGCGCCAGCTTCGGCGATGCGCTGGTGGCGCATCCGAAGGTCCGCTATATCGCGTTCACCGGCTCACGCGAGGTTGGATTGCACATCAACCAGGCGGCCGCGAAGCAGCAGCCGGGCCAGCTCTGGATCAAGCGCACCATCCTCGAGATGGGCGGCAAAGACGGCATGGTGGTCGACGCCGACGCCGACATCGACTCCGCCGTCGAAGGCGTAGCGGCGGCGGCCTTCGGCTTCCAGGGCCAGAAGTGCTCAGCCTGCTCGCGCGCCATCGTGGATGAGCGCGTCTACGACAAGTTTCTGGAGAAGCTGAAAGCGCGCGTCGAGCGCATTACCGTGGGCGATCCTGCGGCGAACCTGAACATCGCGGCCGTCATCAACGAAGGCTCGATGAAGGACATTTTGCGCTACATCGAGATCGGCAAGAAAGAGGGACGTCTCATCACCGGCGGCGCGCGCGACACCAAAGCTGGCGAAGGCTACTTCATTCAGCCGACCGTGATTGCCGACATCGCACCCAAGTCAACGCTGGAGCAGGAAGAAATCTTTGGCCCGGTGCTGGTGGTGATCAAGTCGCGCAACTTCGACCATGCGCTGGAAATCGCCAACGACACGGAGTTCGGGCTGACCGGCGCGGTGTATTCCAGTTCGCGCGAGAAACTCGATCGCGCCGTGCGCGAGTTCCACGTCGGCAACCTCTACCTGAACCGCAAGTGCACGGGAGCGATGGTGGGCGCGCATCCCTTCGGCGGATTCAACATGTCAGGCACCGATTCGAAATCCGGCGGGCCGGACTACCTCTACCTGTTCACGCAAGCGAAGAGCGTGGGCGAGAAAATCGGGTAGCAACGAAAACCGCTTAAATTCAAAGGCCGCCCGCGGGCGGCCTTTGTTGTTCGGACGAAAACGGTTTAGTTGGTGACCCCCGCGATCTGCGGCGCTTGCGGAACGATTGCAGCGGCGGCGGTAGCGGCGGCGGCTTCGTTCAAGATGCGGTGGTGAATGGTGAACAGCGCCAGCTCCAGCCGGTCCGACACGCCGATCTTGTCGTAGACGTTGCGCAGGTAGTTCTTGATGACCTGCTCGGTCGTACCCAACTGGGTGGCAATTTCCTTGTTCTTGTATCCCTGAACAATGAGCGCCACGATGCGCAGTTCCTTGGCCGTCAAGCGGTCGCGGACGCGCAGACCGACCATATCGTTTTCGGTGAGCTCGCTGGGCACGGCCATGTCCTGCACCCAGTTCTCGCCACGGGCGATCTTGCGGACGCAGTCGACGAGCGCGGGGCTGGTAACGTTGCGGTAGACGACGCCATGGGCGCCTGCCGCCATGTAACGCTGCGCGCTCTCGCCAGTGTCGGCGAGGACGACAACGCGGGTCTTGTTCCGGTTGGCGGCCGCGAGAACGGCGTTGAAGTCGGAGTGAAAACCTCCGGCAATGATGAGAACAGCGGCGCGAAATTTGTCGAGCGCCATGAACATCTGCTCGGCAGTTTGCGCCTGGGCCACAATGCGCATTTCGTCTTCTACAGCCAGCACTTTGGCGATGCCGGCTCGGAAAATCGCCTGATTGTCGGCCAAAATAAGCTTTAGCATGGATCGCGCTCCCGATTAACTATTGCGAACGAATTCGTAAGAATCGATTACGCAAGCGACGCCCCGGTTGTCCCCGGGTTCGGCGCTCGGATTGGGCCCATCGGTCCGCACCACGCGGCCGCGGCACTGTATGACGACACTGTCCTGGCCGCCGGTGACTTCCGGAGGCAGGGTGATTTCAAACTCCACGGGCGAGCCGACCTCAAGCGAGGCGTCGGCGCGGATGTAAACGCCAGCGGCACTTAAATCGCCGGTCATTCCGCTGCTGATCTCACCCGCGGAATCCTCCTTATGAATCTTGATCGGCAAATGCAGCGGAAACCTTTTCCCGGTACGCGCTTCGGACACGACTCCTCCTCTGCCCTCGCTCTGCGTTGCGACCTAAAGCCGGGAAACCGCGAACCTCCCAGCCCAAAGCTTAACGAGCAGCTAACGGCGTTATATCACGGAAAATAGCCCAATAGAAGCACAGATTACCGAAGTAATCCGGGTAGAAACTAGATACCCCCCGGGCCCAGCGCGGCAAGGAGCCCCAACCCAGCCCTCGATGCCGGAGAAACAGGCCTGAAAATCAAGCCTTCTCGATGGGCGCCGCAAATGCGGGGCGCGGAACCCGGCGCACCCAAAAGAAGAGGGGGCAAGCCCCGTTTCTACCGGCGGAATTTACAAGCTCCTGAGGTATGCTTAACGTGATCGCAAGAATGTTCAGCAAAGAACAAGC
>JBEKQG010000214.1:0-3910 GCA_049519955.1 Terriglobales bacterium | reverse complement strand
CCATGACCACGATGCGGCCGTTCTTATCGCGCATGATGTTCTGCGGCTTGAGGTCGCGATGAATCACGCCTTCGGAATGGGCGGAGTCGAGTGCGCGGCAGACCTGTTCGATTACCGGGATCGCATCTTTGGGCGAGAACTTTCCGGCGCGGCGCAAAAGCGTGCGCAGGTCCTCGCCGTCCACGTACTCCATGCTGATGAAGCGGATGCCCTCGGCCTCGCCCAGGTCGAAAATGCGGACGACGTTCTTGTGGGTGATGTTGCGCGAGAGAATCAACTCCTGCTTGAAGCGCTGCAGAATCGCGGGATCGTTGGCCAGTTCCGGGCGGATGACCTTGAGGGCGATGAGGCGGTCGAGTTCGCGGTCGCGCGCCTTGTAAACGGCACCCATGCCACCCTGCCCCAGCACGCCCATGATCTCGTAGCGTCCACCGAAAAGCGCGCCCGGCAGCAGGCTATGAAACGCGGTGGTGCTGCCGGCCGGGACTGCGGAAGAAATTGAGGGCGGCGGAGTCGGATTCCGGTAGGGGCGCGCTTGCGACAGGTCTGGAATTGGCGTTCCTTGCGGCATGGTGGGGGCGTCGGAGGACGGAGTGCTGGAAGGCGGTGCGTCGGAGAGTGGCGCGCTAGAAAGAGGCGGAGGTGTCTGGGCCGCGGCGCCTACAAAATCTCGAGGCGAACGCGTACCCGGCATGGTCGGGCTGTCGGAATCATCGCCCCTGTGGTCGCGCTCATCCATTAGGTTGCCCGAATTTAGCTTGTCCGAATACCCCAGATCCGGAGGGCCAGACAGGGAGCGCGCCCGAATCACGCGGCAAAGGCAGCGTTCGCCTCAAGTTGCCGGTGGAAGTTCGAGGAACCACGCTCCAATATGCAACAGAGTATACCCCGGAAAGGCTGATTCGGAAACTCAAACCCCATTTGGCCGTTTCTTCGCGGAAGTAAGACGCCGGACCCTGGGCACGGCGTGCACCAAAGAGGCGATGTGCCCTGCGCCGTGTGGCAGCGGGGCGTTTGCGCCGCATTTCTAACCCTGGCACGGGTTCTTTTGCATGGAAGATGAAGTGTAGGCGTACAGGATCACGACCGCAGCGAGGAAGGGTAGCGCCGGCGTCAAGCCGGCGAACAGGCCCACACCGAGCGCCGACAGGATTCCGAGAAGCGGCACGATCAACACCGAAGTTTCCGGCCAGCCCAGGCGTCTCATCACACTGACACAGACGGTGAAGAACATCAGGTCGCCCACGCCAATGACGGCGACAAGCTCTCCCTTCAACCGGAAGGAAACTGCGAGCAATTGAAACAGCGCCAAGCCGTGGTGGGTATGCTGGGCTTGGTTGGCGATCCACCGCGTGGGGCCGGCATAGGTGGAGATCAGGTCCGCGACAGCAGCGACGGTGAGGAAAGTCACGAGCGCGCCAACCGAGCCTAAGCGGCGGCCCAGAAGCGCGCCGGCGAACAGGCCGGCCACGAGGACAAAACAGTTGGTAACGACAAAGTTAGTGGGGAAAAGCGCAATCGCCAGAACGCAGAGCGCGATCAAAACGAGGGCGATGCGGTCCTGTTTGGAGGTGGAAAAGGGGGCGAGCAGCCTGGTGCCCCAGTACTCGATCAGGCAACTTGCGGCGACCACGGACGCCAGCAGCAAATAAATGAAAGCGCGGTGCATGAAGCGTCCTCGCTGACCAGGACTCGATTTCGGAATCCGAGATATCCGATATCTACATGAATCGAGCGTCTGGCGCAACCCAATCGTTCGCCGATGACGCCCGTCGGCGGTTCGGTTTCTCGCCTTCGGGCGAATGCGGAATTGCCGTGGCCACTGGCAACTGCCGAGCTACGCTCGGCTTGGACAGCCGAGGGCGGCTGTCCCTACGCGAGCACGTGAACCCGCTATAGGCTCGCGTTCTCCAATTGCTTGCGGAGGTTCTTCACCAGTTCGTACACCGACTGCAACTTTGCGGCCGCCGCGGCGGGCAAGCCGGGAGCTTCCCAGACCAGTTCGATGGAGAGCAGCAGCGCCGTGACGGTGCCGTTCAGTTCGCCGTAGAGCTTCCCGATTGCCGCTTGCCGGGCCTGGGCTTCCTCGCGCTGGCGGCGGCGCAGGGCCGCCCGAACCTCGCGCACCAGACGCTCCATTCCACTGATGCCGAGATTGACCTGCAAGGGAATCGCAGCGCCCAAGTGCTCGAGCGTGGTCTCGATTTCAGCGGGCTCGGTTTCGAACAAATACTGATCGAGCACGACCGCCCGGCAGCATTCCGCCCGCAAGAGTGATGTGGCGAGGGCCAGAGTTTCCGCCACTTTGACCCCCTCGCCGGTCGCCTCATGCAGTGCCCGAGCGCAGTCGGAGGCGCGCTCGCTCGGCGTCACCAGAAGAATCATGCGGGACTCATGGCAACTGCCGGGCCAATCGTTCTACCGTGAAAACAAAAGAGTTGCGCGCTCGGCCTTCCGTCTAACGTTCCGTTCTGGCACGTGCGCTGGGGCCGGTCGCTCAGCTTTGGGATTCGTACTCCTTGAGCTTGCGATAGAGGGTCGTCTTGCCAATTCCCAGCAGCCGGGCCGCCAGCATCTTGTCTCCGTTCAACTGGGCCAGCGCGTTGATGATGGTTTGCTTTTCCATGTCGGCCATGGGCACGATGCCATTGGCCGGATGGCTCATCTCGATCAACTCGGCGGGGGCGCCGTAGAGCTGGGTGGGAAGGTCGCGGAGTTGAATTTCGTCCGCGCTGCTCAGGGCACATGCCCGCTCCAGGGAATTTTCCAGTTCGCGCACGTTGCCGGGCCAGTCGTAATTGAGCAGAGCGGAGAGCGCCTCGCCGGAAATCGTCTTTTCGTTTCCGGCGTCGCGTCCGATGCGCTCGAGAATATGCGCGACCAGGAGCGGGATGTCCTGGCGGCGCTCGCGCAAGGGCGGAATGCGCAGGGTCAGCACGTTCAGGCGGAAATAGAGATCGCGGCGGAACGTGCCATCGGCCACCGACCGTTCCAGGTCGCGATTGGTGGCGGCCAGGATGCGCACGTTGATGGGGACGCGCTTCACGCTTCCCACCGGACGAATCTCCTTCTCCTGGATCGCACGCAACAGCTTCGCCTGCAAGTTGGTGGGCAGCTCGCCAATCTCGTCCAGAAAAACGGTGCCCCCTTCGGCGATCGCCAGCAGCCCGTCTTTGGCATTGGTGGCACCGGTAAAAGAGCCACGCACGTGGCCGAACAGTTCGCTTTCGATCAAGGTGGGCACGAGCGATCCGCAGTCGACCGGAATGAACGGCTTATTGCGGCAGACGCCGGCGAAGTGAATGGACTTCGCGACCAGCTCCTTGCCCGTGCCGCTTTCGCCCAGAATGAGCACGGGATGCGCGCTCTGCCCGGCTTTGGCGATGATGCGGTAGAGCTTTTCCATCTCCGGTGCGCGGCCAACGATGTTGCCGAAGCCCTGCCGTGACTTGATGGTCTCGCGCAGCACGCGACTTTCCGTCTTCAGGCGCAACTGAGTGGCCACGCGCTCGAGCAGCAGGCGCAGTTCTTCCATGCTGAAAGGCTTGGCGACGTAATCGTACGCGCCTTCCTTCATCGCCTGCACCGCCGACCTTACCGTGCCATAGCCGGTGACCACGACGACCAGGGCGTCGGTGCGGCGCTTCCTGATTGCCTGCAAGGTTTCCAGACCGCCGACGCCGGGGCGCAAGTCGAGCAGCACGGCGTCTGTGACCGAGCCTTCGATCAAGCGGTAGGCGTGTTCGGCGGATTCCGCCACCTGGGTATGGAATCCGAGGGACTGCGCCACGTCGCGGCAGGCCTCGCGCACGGCGCGGTCGCTATCCACGATCAACAGGTTCAGGAAATTCGCTCCCTCGATCTGCGGGGGTTCGCTCGGGTTGAGGACGGCGGCGTTGGTTGCGCTATA
>JBEKQG010000213.1:0-3926 GCA_049519955.1 Terriglobales bacterium | reverse complement strand
GTCTCCGGAACCGCCGATGCGCGTCTTGGTCGCCAGATCGGGCACGCCAAACACGGCGATCTCGATGAGATCGCCGATGCCCAGTTCGGTGTTGGAACTCGCTGCCGGACGCGACGATACGGCAGCAGCGGTGTCGTTGGCGGTTGCGGATTGCGTCGGTTTTGCCGCAGCCGGCATTTGGGCCAGAAGATGGAGGCTGCACGAACCAACAATAAGCAGCAACCAGCTTCGCGAAAGGAAGCGGCGATTCCGCCCGGACATACCAAGACTCCTGGAGTTGCGCGTGCACCGAGTCTAACACACGGTATTGAGTGAAATCGGTGCGCTCCGCGCCGGTTCACGCCGAGGGGACTATGAAGAGTAAACCAAGAAACGCGCACGAAGATTGTCCGGCGACTGCCGCGGGTTGTATAGTTTGAAAAAATGAAGATTTCATCACACGGCGCCACGGATGGGGAAGCCCTGTCTGAACGAATTGACTGGAACTTCCGCGTTGCGCACGAGCTCTCGGATGCCGGGTGTTCCAGCTAGAAGGGAACTTCGATTGTGACGGTTCTTTTTGTTGGACTCTTTGCGGTTTCGCTGGGTCTGTCGTTTGTGGTTACCCGTGAAGTGAGAGACTTGGCGATCCGAAGAGGGTGGGTTTCCGCGCCGCGAGAGGGAAGGCATGTCCACCAGGTGCCCCTTCCCCGGTTAGGGGGCGTGGCGATTTTCCTGGCTTTCTCGGTCAGCTTGGGTGTTTGGCTGGGGCTCTCCCTTTGCTTTCCCCGCCTGGTCGATAGACTCGATCCCGCCTTGCTTCTCCGTATTTACCTTCCAGCCTGCCTGATTTTTGGTCTTGGCATTTACGACGATCTTCGCGGCGCAGGTCCCTGTTTGAAGTTTGCCGTGCAGGCAATTGCCGCCACGATGCTCTTCGCCGGAGGCATGCGCGTTCTCGATCTGCCGCTGATCTTCGGCTCGCAGGCGCTGCCCTGGTTCGTCGGACTGCCCCTCACAGTGTTGTGGGTGGTTGCGGTCACCAACGCTTTCAATCTCATCGATGGCTTGGATGGTTTGGCGGCGGGTTCGGCCTTGTTTTCGACGATGGTGTTCTTTGTCGTCTCCTTGGTGGGTCATTCCTGGATGGGCTCCCTGATCAGCGTGACGCTGGCCGGCGCCATCCTCGGATTTCTTCGTTTCAACTTCAATCCGGCCACGATTTTTCTGGGCGACTCGGGCAGCCTGTTCATCGGCTTCATGCTCAGTGCGCTGGCGCTCGCGGGAGCGCAGAAAGCGCCGACCTTCGTGGCCGTGGCCATTCCCGTGGTCTCCTTCGGACTGCCGATTCTGGAGACGCTGCTGTCGATCCTGCGGCGGCTCATCAGCGGGCGTCCGATTTTCACCGCCGATCGCGAACACATCCACCACCGGCTGCTGCGGATGGGTTTTTCACATCGCCAGGTGGTGATCGTTCTTTACGCCGTCTCCGCCATCTTTGCCATGCTCAGCCTCTTCCTGCTCTGGCCGACGGGCAGCACCCTGGGACTCGTGCTGGCGGTCGTCGGGACCGGTATTTGGATGGGAGTGCAGCATTTGAACTACCCTGAGTTTGGCGAACTGCGGCGAGTGGCGCAGCGCACCATCGATCAGCGCAACATTGTGATCAACAATCTTTCGGTGCGGCGCGCGGTCGAGGAACTCCGGGTCGCTGGCGATTTCGATCAGGTGCGTAGGGTGCTCGTTGCCGCTTTCGACAGCAACGACTTCGATGCCTTCGAACTGCAACTGAAGCCGCTTCCCGGCGATCAGACGGCGCCGGGCGAACGCAGCCGTCGTTTTCACTGGAACAAGTTCCCCCGCATGGCGGCGATTTCCAGCCAACCTTCCTGGAAACTGACGCTCGACCTGGTGACAACTTCCAACCAGCGGCGCGGATCGCTCGTTGTCTACCGCGTCTACAGCCGCCGCACCCTGCAATTGGATGTCAACCTCCTGACCTCAGAATTCCCCGCCGCCCTTGCGGACGCGCTCGATCGCGTGCTGACCATGCCCGAGATTCTCGTGCCCGCTGCCCAAGGCGAGATCGAGTTCCAGGCCGCGAGCCTGTAACGGTCATCGCAAGACTTACCTAGGGACAGCCGCGGGCGACTGTACCTGCATCGGATATTGCTCCCTTCCTTCCGGTCCCTGAGTTAATATGGTGGCGAACATGGCCCACAGCGGTTTCAGATTGCCCGATCCGGTTGACATGGCTCCCAGCGCAGAGAGGCGGCGATCGGTTCGTCAAAAACTCCATACTCCGGTTTACGCCAGCTTCAATGGCCCCGAAACCGGCATGGTTGTGGACCTGAGCGAGTTGCTCGACCTGAACGAAGACGGCTTCGCCGTCCAGACCAGCGAGCGCCTGGAAATGAACCGGGCGGTTACCTTGTACCTCGATCTGCCGGAAACCAGAAATTACATTCACGCCAGCGGCCAGGTGATATGGAGCGATAACGCCGGCCGCGGAGGCATTCGTTTTTCCGCGCTGTCGGAGGCTTCGCGCCGAATCCTGAAAGAATGGCTCCTGGTCAACCTGCTCATCGGCTGCTCCAACCACGCGGCTCGTGCCGGGCAACTGGCGGGGCGCAGGGAAGAGCAATCGCCCAAGCCCGCGCTGGGCGTTGCTGGAGAACCCCCCAATGTCGTCCCGATTTCCAATCAGAGCGAAATACTCTCTCCTGTAGAGACGGGGCTTGCCCCGTCTCAGTCGCGGCAATCCGCGTCACTACAGCTGGAAGCGCTTCGCCGCGAGATTCGCGAAGTCGGCGACGACTTCGATGCGGTTTTGCATCTCGTCGCCGGGCGCGCCTTGAGTCTCACCGAGGCCAGTGGCGCGGCCCTGGCGTTTGTCACCGGCGGCGCGATGATCTGCCGGGCGCGGGCCGGCGAGCCAGCTCCACCGCGCGGAGCCCCGGTGGATGTGAGACAAGGTTTGTCGGGAGAATGCGTTCGCAGCGGCCAACTCGTCTGGTGCGAGGACATGGAAAACGATCCGCGCGTCGATCCGGAAGTTTGTCGCGCGCTGGGCGTAGGCTCGCTGATGGCCGCTCCCATCGTGTGCGATTTCCGCGTGGCCGGATTGTTGGAAGTTTTCTCTCCGCATCCGCGCGCATTCACTCAGGCGCACGGGACGATTTTGGAACGTCTCGTCGAAATGATCCCATACGCGCGTGGCGAAGGTGCCCAAGCCGCAAGCGCTCCTGACGAGGACATTGAACAATACGCCCAATCGAAAATGTCGGTTGGCACACAAGCCGAATCGACCGCATCGCAGCCTCCGGCTCTGGAACCGGGTTCGATCAAGTCCGGTTCCGCTCATTCAAGTCCCGCCGATTTGAGTTCGACTCCTGCGATTCGCGAGGTCTTTCGGGAAGCGAAGCCCGAAGTCCGCGAGCGAGTCTTGCTGCCGGTCCTGGCCCCATCCGTCTCCGCCCCAGTTCCTGAGCGGGCGTCAGCGCGGATTCTCAAACCCGCGCCCAAAGCCCCGTATCGCTGGTTTCAGAGCGCGCTGTTCTGGCTGTCCGCGGCCGTGGTATCGCTCGCACTCGGGTATTTGACCGGCCCGATCGTCGATAGGCATTGGGGCAGTTCGCTGCAAGCGGCGCAAAAGTCGTTGTTCGGTGCGTCCGGGACGAACGCGGTCAAGGCCAAGGCGGCCGAAGAAGCCGCGATGGTTGGTTCAGAGCGCACGGCCGTGCAACGCCCGCAGGCGAAGTCTTTCTCTGAGCTGCGCATGTTCGCCGATCGGGGAGATGCGGACGCGCAATGGCAGATGGGCGTCCGCTACCATAACGGAGAGGACGTTCCGCAGGATGACGCACAGGCCATGCAGTGGTTCCTGCGCGCCGCCGAACAGGGGCATGTTACGGCGCAGGCCACGCTCGGCGCCTACTACTGGGCGG
>JBEKQG010000212.1:0-3949 GCA_049519955.1 Terriglobales bacterium | reverse complement strand
ATGGCCGCGCAGATGCTGGCCAGCGCCAGCCGCATTGATGAGGCCAAGCGCCTTCTGGCCGATGGCATCTCCTCCGCCCGCCGCACCGCCAACACCCATGCCCAATCCGAAATGACCGCCATGCTGGAAGAACTGGGCAATTAGCATTGCCCGGGTTTTCCTGACGGCTGAGAGCTGACGGCTAAAATGCTACACTCTCCTGTTCGCCGGAGACCAACTCATGCACCGTCTTTTTTCTGTCGCCGTTCTTCTTTCCGTGGTCCTGACTCTTCCCGCCTTCTCGCAAGCCAGGCACCCTTTCACCTTCGAAGACATGATGAAGCTGAAGCGCGTCGGCGAGCCCGTGCCTTCGCCCGACGGCAAGTGGGTGCTCTTCAGTGCCGTCGATGTGGACCTCGCCGCCAATACAAAAACCTCGCACATCTGGATCGTGCCGCTGGCGGGTGGACAAGAGCGCATCCTCATCGCCGATCAAGACGGCGACCGTCCGCGGTGGGCGCCTGACGGCAAGCGATTCGCGTTTCTCTCGAATAAAGAAGGCGGCTCGCAGATTTGGATCGCGGAGTTTGACAGTGCAGCGGGAACTGTGACGTCCGTTCGTCAGCTGACTACAATCGCGACGGAAGCTGGCGGGGAACTGTGGTCGCCCGATGGCAAGAACATTCTCTTCACCTCCGACGTCTATCCCGAATGCGACGGCACACCCGCCGCGGAAGAAGCCTGCAACGCCAAGAAGTCGAAAGAAGCCGAAGACTCGAAGGTCAAAGCTATCGTCTTCGACCGCCTGCTCTATCGTCACTGGAACGCCTACAAGCGCGGCACGCGCACGCACATCTTTGTCTTTTCTGTTGATGGAGGCGCGGGCGTCCTCGCCCGCGACCTCACGCCGGGCGACTACGATTCGCCCGAATTTTCGCTCGGCGGCCAGGACGACTACGCCTTCTCGCCCGACGGGCAGGAGATTTGTTACACCTCGAACCACGACAAGATGGAAGCCGCTTCCACCAACAACGATCTGTGGATCGTTTCGGTGAATGGGGGACCAGCCAAGAACATCACCGCCGACAATCCCGCCAGCGACTCGACTCCGCTCTATTCTCCCGATGGCAGGTACATCGCCTACCGCACCCAGCAGCGTCCGGGATATGAGAGCGACCGCTTCCGGTTGATGCTGTATGACCGCAAGACGGGGGAGAAGAAGAACTTGACGGAGGATTTTGACCGCTGGGTCGGGTCATACGTTTGGGAGCCCGATTCGAAGCGCCTTGATTTCTCCGCCGAAGATGAGGGCTCCGGGCCAATCTATTCAGTTTCCTTGTCAGGCGAACTGGAGGGACTCGTGCGTGGCTATTACGACGACTTGACTGTGACGCCTGACGGAAAGCAACTCCTCTTCAGCAGGATGAGTGTGCAGGCTCCCACTGAGATTTTTCGCGTTGGCATTGACAAGTCTGTGATAGTGCTGATGGACTGCCTCGTTTCTCCTGGAAAATATCCGCTGCAGAACTGCTTTCGAGATTCGCATCCCCTCACCCGAATGAACGACGCCATCCTCTCTCAAGTCGCCATGTCGCCGCTCGAACCATTCTGGTTTGAAGGAGCCAAGGGCGACAAGGTCGAAGGCTTCCTAGTCAAGCCGCCGAACTTCGACCCCTCCAAGAAATATCCCGTGAAGTTCCTCCTCCACGGCGGCCCCGAAGGTGCTTGGGGAGACGACTGGTCGTATCGCTGGAATCCCGAACTCTTTGCCGCTAACGGCTACGTGGTCATCATGATCAACTTCCACGGCTCGACCGGATACAGCCAGAAATTCGTTGACGCCATCAACGGCGACTGGGGAGGCGCTCCGTTTGAAGACCTGATGAAGGGCCTGGACTACGCCGAGAAGACTTATCCGTTCATTGACAAAGACCGCGAGTGCGCGCTGGGCGCAAGCTACGGCGGATACATGGCCAACTGGCTGCTCGGCCACACCGACCGCTTCAAGTGCATTGTCACGCACGACGGCATGTTTAATCCTGTCTCCGCCTGGGGCACGACCGAAGAACTCTGGTTCAATAACTGGGAGTTCAAGGGAACGCCTTACACCAACCCAGAAATGTATGAGAAGTGGTCTCCGCGCAACGCGGCGAAAAATTTCAAAACGCCGACGCTCGTCGTTCACGGGCAACTCGACTACCGCCTCGACGTGAGCGAAGGCTTCCAGCTTTTCACGACGCTGCAAACCATGGGCGTGCCGTCGAAGATGCTCTACTTCCCCGACGAAGGCCACTGGGTGCTGAAGCCGCAGAACTCGCAGCTTTGGTGGAAGACCGTCAGCGACTGGGTCGATCAGTGGACGAAGAAATAGTCGGAGGGCGAACCACACTTAAAATGAACCCGCGCTATGGAGGCGAAGGGTTGGACGCAGGCTGGGATTGGGCCTGGTTCAAAGTGGGGGCGTCTTTGGAATCATTTTGAGGCGCAACATCGTGGGCAACGGGGCCCACGGTTGGCGACGGATGATTGGGGGCTTGGGCGGCGGCGGGCTGCGATGGCGCGCTGGGCGGAGAGGCGGATTTGTCGTTGGCTGTGGAGTTCGACGACGAGGCTGCTTGATCGGCGGAAGCGTCACCCGCCGGCACCTCCGGCGAATCGCCGCTGTGCGGGTCCTCCTCCGGCTCGTCGCTCGAAATGACGATCGGCAGCTCAAACAGCACGTCCAGCGCGGCTTGTGGCGCGGACATGGGCGCAGCGAACGGCGGCGCAAACTGCGTGGTGGAAATCGGAACATAGCTGTCGCTGGGCTGAGGCAGAACAATCGCGGCCAGGTTTTCCATTTGGAATTGTGCGCTCGCCCCGCCCGCGCTCACCGCGATGAACACGTCGCACGGCCCCACGTTTTGGGCGGACGGCACGATGGACGCAAGGCCATTCCGATCGGTCACGACCTGCGCCTGCGACGACCCGAGAAGAACCGGCATTCCGCCCTGCTGGATGGAACTGACCTGTGCCAGCGTGGTCACAAAAGCCACGTTCACTCCCATCACCGGATCGTCGGCGCTCGACCCGTCGGTCACCCGCATGACCAGCGGCTGAAACGACTGCCCCGTCAGCACAAACTGCGACGATCCGCTTACCGGCTCCAGCGTCCACAACGAAGACGAAGTGGAAAGAAGAACGAGAGTCTGGCAGACCGTGTTGTTCGGAGCCACGCAGGCGCTCACCTGCACCCCTGCATTTAGGTTCGTGAGATTTGCGGTTACGGTGGCGAATCCCGAGCTGTTGGTGTTCGCACTGGTGGCCGAAAGCGAAGCCGTGCCGCTGGTAACGTCAAAATTGACCGCGACATTCGCCTGAGGCGCGCCGGTTTGGTTGAGCGCTTCCACCGTGAGCGGCACCGCAATCGTCGCTCCTTGGCCAATCCAGCGTGTCGGCGTCACGGCAGCCAGGTTGAGCGCGGACGAGCTTGCCACTACTGTCGCTTGTTGCGACTGCGCTGGCGAGTACGATGCCGGCGCCAGAGCGATGGTGATCGTACTTACCGCGGCTGTGGTGGGAGTCACCCAGCTCGACGATTCTCCCGTTTCATCGCTCAGGACCGAGCAGGAAGAAGCTCCCCCGCACACCGAGAACTGCAATGCCTTGGTGGCGCTCCAGGCCATCGTCGCCCCGCTCACCGGAGTCACTCCGTCGGCCGCAACCGCGCGCACGCGGATGGGATTGGCGGCCTGCGATCCAACTGCGGTCGCCGGCTCCGCGCCTTGCAGCAGCAGCAGGCGGTCCGTGGCCGCTGCGCCATAGGTCAGTGCGCCGATCATTTGCGAAAAAGCGCCGCTCGCCGGATCCGCGACCTGGATGGAAGCAACTCCGTCTTGCGATGCACCAGGGACGGCCACTTCAATCTGGCTCGCGGACGCGAAAAGCGTGGTGCCGTTGTTGCCGGCGATGCAACTCCCATCCGGCGCGA
>JBEKQG010000211.1:0-3990 GCA_049519955.1 Terriglobales bacterium | reverse complement strand
ATCAGCATTCCAGCCATATCCGGCAGGTAGGGGTCCGGGTCTTGCTGCGCCAGTTGGCGGTCAATCTCTAATGCCTCCTCATAATGCCGGCGGGCTTCTTCCATGCGGTTTTCGACCAGATCCAGGTTAGCCAGGTTCCTCAACGCCAAGGCCATGTCCGGCAGATAGGCGGGATTTTGCTGCGTCAGTTGACGGCGCAGTTCCACAGCCCGCTCGAAGTGCCGGCGGGCTTCCACCATCAGCTTCTGTTTCGTATCCAGGTTCGCCCGTTGGTTCAGTACCGCGGCCGCCCCAGGTTCCACAAGAAATAATGCCAGAGCGTCGTGCGCAAAGGGGGTTTGCTCGTTGACCGCCAATGCCTGCGACCACAGGTCGTAATCGTTATCCCAATAACCCAACTGGCGGGAGGTGGCTGCGGCCAGCGCCGTCAACACGCACAATGCCGGAATTACCCGCCAAACCGTTCTGATTCTTCTCGCCCCCGCCCAATCCTCGAGGCCCCAAGCCATCATTACGAAGATTCCGATCAGCGGGATATAGGCATAGCGATCCGCCATCGCCGCCCCTCCCACCGGTACCACGCCGATGACCGGAATTAAAGTACCCAGAAACCAGAACCATCCAACCGGCAAATAGCGCTTGCGGCGGAAGACGACCACCAACGCCGTGACCACGAGCAACATTAGCGCGGACAACGTCACCTGCCACACCGGCAGCGTGTTTGTGGGATAGGGATAGAGCGCAGCCAGCCGCCCAGGCCAGAGCATTTTCCATAAGTACAAGCCATAAGACACGATGGCATTTTCAATTCGTACGGCGAGCGGGGACTGTTGTAAGGTACGAATTGCAGCTCGCTGCGCCTTTAGAGTGATCCATGCACTTGCGGCCGAGAGAACGAGCAGCGGAATTTTCTCCAGCAGCAGTCTCGTGACTGCCCATTGCGGCGCGCGGACAGCGCAAGCCGGACTGCCCATAGTTCTGCCGAGCGGCCAATAGTCCAGCAGCAGCAAGACAAAAGGCAGCGTGATGACCATCGGCTTCGCCATCAGCCCCGCGGCAAACAGCGTCGCCACCAGCAGATATCGCCGCCAATCCGGTTTGCGGGCGTACCAGACATAAGCGCCGATTGCCAAAAAAAAGAACAGCGTGCTCAGCACATTTTTCCGTTCCGCCACCCATGCCACCGACTCGACATTGAAGGGGTGGAACGCGAACAGAGCCGCTACCAGCAGACTCGGCCCCACGCGCTTTGTGACCCACCCCAACAGCAGAAATAACAGCACCGCATTCAGCGCGTGGATCAGCACACTGTCCAGATGATGGCCAGCCGGGTTCAAGGCAAAGAGCTGATAGTCGAGAGCATGGGAGAGCCATGTCAGCGGATGCCAATTCGCCTTCTCGGTTGACGTAAATGCCCACTTGAAGGTGCTCCAGTCCAGGCCACCTTGGATGCGGAGGTTTCCGGTGACGTAATCGCGATCGTCGAAAATGACAAACGAGTACCCAATGACTGGGCTGTAGAGCGCGATGGTCGCCCCCGCCAGTAGAACGGAGAGAATGGTCTTCAGGTTCCTGCCGGTGAGGAATGACCCTGTTCCCGGAGGCGTCTTTGGGTTCGGTCTCTTGCCGAGTTGGGCCCGTGTTTTCGAGAGAGTTTTGGCGCGGCTCATTTCGTCTACCCGAGGACGTACTCGCGGGAATTGGTCCAAAGGTCCTCTTATCGTATCTCAATCATTACCAGATAATACACATAGCTCCCCAGATGTCGAGCAAGAGGAGGTCGAGGAAAAGACTGAAAAGCGATCGGCGAACCGCGCCCACTCTTTCGCCGCTCACGTTCGCCGCAAACTGGAGTACACTTCCACAGCATATGATTGAGAAAACCACAACGAACGAGAAGCGTTCGGACCGGCGGACTCCAGTACGCATTCCAGTCAAGGTGCGGCACCAGGGCAGTGAGCATGAGGGCCTGACTCGCGATCTGAGTTCGTCGGGCGTCTTTCTCTATTCCGAATCGGGGATGAAAGCGGGATCGAAGCTGGAGTTGGTCATCATGCTGCCTTCGGATCTGGGATTGGGGCCGGGCGGTTGGGCGCTCTGCGAGGCTTCGGTGGTGCGGGTCGAGGAATCGGGAGGCAAGGGCATGGGCGTCGCCGCTACCCTCGATCGCATCGCATTGTTGCCGGAGATCCGCTGAAAGCGGGTTGATCGCACTCCACGCCGTGGCCACCAGCGGGCGCCTTATCTCAAGCTGGCCCAGACCCGGCAAACAAATTCTCGCCTCCGATAAAAAGATTGCTTCCCATTGCCCCATCTTTGGTGCAATAATGGCCAGCTTCAAGGAAAGGCGGAATTGGCCGCTTCTCCCAGGTGGGCCAGGTTATGTGGATTGAAAAACTAAGAGATGGCATTGTTGAAGTGGACACGCCGATCGGTCGCCGATATGTGCAACCGAATTTTGCGCAACGCGCGTATCTGATTTGGACGTTCCGGAATTTTTTCTCGCTGCCGCAACAAGTGCTGCGCCCGTGGCAACTCCGATTGATCGATCGTCTGTGGAGCGAGAACAGGTTTGTCCCGTTGTCCGCAGCAGGCGCGCCGGACAAACCCGTCATCGGGAGAATCGAGCGGCGAGCGCCGGCGCGGGCTGAGGTCGTGCCGATTCGCGAATTGCCGATTCGCAAACCAGTGTCCGGTTCGAACGCCGCCGCCGCCGAGCACGGTCGAGAGGCCGTTTCGGCGTAATCGCGAAAACCGCGTGGATGCCGACGCGGGATTACACTCGGTTCAAACTCAAGCCAGGTTCAACTCAACTCACGTTCCAATTCAAGATTGGGAGTCCGTGCATGTCGGCATCGCAAGGGCCGCGCCCGTAAATCGAGAATGCGTCCGGCGAAATGGCAAAGCCCAGGCGTAACCGTGCACAGGATGACGCACAACGGATGGTATAATCCAACCTTGTCCCCACCTTGCCGCATACCGTGGGCGCGTAGCTCAATTGGCAGAGCAACTGACTCTTAATCAGTAGGTTGTAGGTTCGATTCCTACCGCGCTCACCATCTTTTCAATCACTTACCGGGGTTGCGGTTTTGGGTGTGCCGTAAAGTGTGCCGTGACTCAATCCGGCTACGCCCGATTCTCTACTGCTGTGTCATGATCGAGCGCTGCACGCACGATCTCTAGCTCTGGATGTTGATACCGCATGGCAGTCTTCACATCCTTGTGGCCCATGGTTCTCATGACGGCGGCCAGGTTTCCGGTTCTCTTCAGAATCCGGGTGCCGTAATCATGCCGCCCACAATAGAGGACAAGATCGTCAGGAAGTCCAGCTTTGACCCTGGCTTCGCGAAATCTCTTCGCCATTGTGGTGAGGTGAGCAGACTCGGCACGTTTCGATGGGAAAACCCATCCTTCGCGCCTTCCTTCGCACCGGTGTTTAAGAACGTCAAAGACACGATTGCTCATCGGAACGTGTCTCCTTCCCTCTTCGGTCTTGCTGTCCGGCACGAACACCACGCGGGTTTCCCAATCCAGGTTCTCGATGCGCATCCGGTAAAGCTCTCTTTCGTTCCGCATGCCGGTATCGCGCATCAAGATGATGATGTCCCGGAAAAGTTGAAGGCTGCGTTTCCGCCAATTGCAGGCAGCAGCGCCCGCCAACAATTTTCTTTCCGCTTCATCGTCAAGCCTGCGTGAACGTCCGTATTCCTTCATCAGTTTGAGTTTCGGAGCGTGGCGAATCAGTGTCCACTCCTCCGCCTTGTGCAGCATTCTTCTTAACGTTCTCAGCGCGCAATTGGCATTTGAGGACGCGCCCGAGAACCTCAATGTTTCGATAACATCCCTGGTGATCTGATCCAGTCGCATATTCACGACGGTTGTCGTCTTGAGGAGTCGCCAGCCATCGCGGTAGTAGGTTTTGGTTTTGTCTTCCAGTCTGACCTTGTCCAGCCATTCCAGGAAGCGCCGGGAAAACTCCAGCAACACAGG
>JBEKQG010000210.1:0-4076 GCA_049519955.1 Terriglobales bacterium | reverse complement strand
GTCCGAATCCGATTTTCGACCTTAGGGAACCTCTGATCAAGTGTGGCGCGGGCGCCCTCGCCCGCGAAAAAGCCGCATCTCCACAGTGCTCCTGAGATGACGAGATACTTGTTCAGAGGTTCCTGAGGCGCGTTTCTGCTTGATTCTAAATCAACCGGCGACTCTCATAACGATTTGAATGCGTGTCATAGGATGGACGCGGTGTGCGGGCGCTGATTTCGACGCGAAGAGCCAGAGACAGAAAGCTGAAGGCTGAAACCCAACGCCTGACGGCTGATGGCTGACGCCTGACGGCTGCCCCTAATACACGCTTTTGTTCGTCGTCGCAGGATGGAAATTGAGGGTTGTCGAGTAGCCCGGCAGATCGAGCGGTACGCTGTACTCAACGTCGATGGCGAGACTGCCATTCAGGTTCACACCGACCCGCGCCACATGCACCTGTTTGGGCGTGATCTCAATATCGTACTTGCGCGCCAGCTTGACTACGGTCTCGCGAATGTCCTCTTCCGTGCGGTTGGTGTAGGTGGACTGCAGCGCTTCTTCCTTGATCGCATCCTCGAACTCGTAGTTCGAAAAGTACGGTGGAATGACCTTGACGCCCACCAGGACCATCGCCCCGAGAATGGCCAAGCCGAAGAGCAGTTTTAAGGTTGCCATAAGAAACCATCGCCCAATCGCTGGTTGCGAAGTTCCGATTGCGTGCTTTCCGCCCTGCGCTCAACCTTATGCTTCACCAGCCAGCGAGCGGTCGGAGCCAGTCATGGGCGCAGTTTCTGGAAATAATCGGTTATGGCTGAAATGGTAACGTCCTCTTTATTCAGAGTCGAGCGCCGAACCACTTCGACCATGCCTTCGGTAACCTTCTTGCCCACGTTCACGCGAAAAGGTATGCCCACCAGGTCGGCGTCCTTGAACTTCACCCCCGGCCGTTCGTCACGATCGTCCAGTAACACGTCGTACCCGCAGCCTTCGAGCTGGCGGGCCACGTCCTCCGCCGCCGCGCGGATCGCTGCGTCCTTCGAGTTCGTCGCCACCACCACCACCTCAAACGGCGCGATCGCGGGCGCCAGCCAGAAGCCGTTCTCGTCGTTGCTCTGCTCCACCGCCGCCGTCAAAATCCGTTCGATGCCAATCCCGTAGCTCCCCATGATTGGCGCAACCTCCTTGCCATTGTGGTCGAGCACGCGCGCCCCCATCGATTCCGAGTACTTATAGCCCAGCTTGAAGATGTGTCCAACCTCGACCGCGGTGTCAATCCGCAGAGCGCCGCCACAATCGCCATTCGGACAGGTTTCGCCCGCCGTCACGCTGCGCACGTCGGCCGCAACCGTGTACTGGAAATCCCTCCCCGGCGTCACGTTTTTCAGGTGATAGTCAAGCTTGTTCGCTCCGCAAATCATGTTGACGCGCCCCACCAGCGCTTCGTCGAGCGCCACCGTGACCGCGCGCCCCTCGCCCGCCGGTGTCTTCGCATCCCACTCCCCGAGCGTTTCCTTCGCCTTCGGAACCAACCCAATCGGCCCTATGAAACCCGCCGGGCCTTGGAAATATCTTTCCAGCTCTTCCGTTTGCATCGGACGCAGCTCCGCGCCCTTCACCAATGTGAGCAGCTTCGTCTCGTTCACCGTGTGGTCGCCGCGCAGAAACACCACCACCGGCTGCTGCATCGTCTTGCCCCCGGAGCCTGCCTTCTGCGCCATGTAGGCCACGGTCTTGATGTCCTGCGTGGCCGAAATCCCCAGAAACTCCGCCACATCGGCAATCGCGCCCTTGCCCGGAGTGTGCACCAGCAGCGGCCTGCCGTCGCCTTCGGCCTCCAGGTCCTCTATGGAATCGAGTTTCGACGTCGCCTTCTCCATGTTCGCCGCGTAGCTGCATTTCTCGCAGCTCACCACCTGGTCCTCGCCCGCCGGAGTCCGCACCATGAACTCCTGCGACTGCGATCCCCCCATCGCGCCCGAGTGCGCCTCGATCACCATCGTCTTCAGCCCGCACCGGTCGAAGATCCGGCAGTACGTGTCGTAGTGCTTCAGATAGGAAACGTCGAGCCCCGCGGCGTCAATGTCGAACGAGTACGCGTCTTTCATGATGAACTGCCGCACCCGCAAGAGGCCCGACTTCGGCCGCGGCTCGTCGCGAAACTTCGTCTGGATCTGATACCAGATCTGCGGCAGTTGCTTGTAGCTCCGCAGTTCCTTGCGCGCAATGTCGGTCATGATTTCTTCGTGCGTCATCCCCAGACAAAGGTCCGCCCCCTTGCGGTCCTTGAGCCGGAACATGTTCTCGCCCATCGCCGTCCAGCGCCCGCTCTCTTCCCACACCTCGCGCGGATTCAGCGCCGGCAGATAAAACTCCTGCCCAATCTTGTCCATCTCCTCGCGCACAATGCCCATGATCTTCTGCGTGGTCCGGTTGCCGAGGAAAAGAAACGAGTAGATGCCAGCGCCCAGTTGACGAATGTATCCGGCGCGCACCAGCAGCTTGTGACTGGCGACTTCGGCGTCCGCCGGAGCCTCGCGAAGTGTGGGAATAAACAGTTCAGACCAACGATGCATTTTGATGTTTTCCAATCGTATTTCAACTAGAAGAGAGAATCCTTGATTGTAAACGATGCCTAGGGACGGGTGGCCTGCCCGCCGAAATCTGACGGACTCACGAGGGTGCCCCTCATGAGTGCACACGATTGCGATGGCCCGGGTCACCCGCCGACATGGGCGTACAATTGGGTCGCTCTTGAACCAAAAATGAGATTCCCGTTCAACCTCGAGGAAGCCTAAATGAAAAGCGCAATACTATCTCTAACGCTGATTCTGATCCTTGTCGTGGCGGGCGTGGCTCAAGACGTCACCTTCAAAAAAACCATGTATTCATCGGTGAAGCAGCCCACAGAAGTCGAGGTCAACCTCTTGATTACGGACTCGAAGATCTTGATCAAGAGCAAGAAGGTGAGCAAGAATGTGCCAATGATTGACCTGGAGATCCCGTATTCCTCTATCGACTCCATGTCCTATGAACTGGCCAGCCGTCATCGCGTATCGGAAGGCGCAGCAGTGGCGGCGGGGATCTCTCTGGGTGCGGGTGCGATTCTGATGGGCACCAAGACTAAGAGCTACTGGCTGACGATTGAGTACCACGAGGGCGACTCCAACCAATCACCAGTACTCCACCTTGATAAGTCCGAATACAAGGGAGTTATAGCGACCTTGGAAACCAAGACGGGCAAACACATCGCGGTCTTGGACACCAAGAGCAGACTGCCCAACCAAAATGCGGAGAGCAAAGATATGGACGAGGTGATTCCGTTCGGGATCGACAGGGTCGCGGCTGCCCTAAAGCCCGCCATGGAGAACATGGGTTGCAAGGTGATGAATGCGAAGGCCACCCGCATAGCGTGCAAGCGTGGCCGCGGGAGCTCCGAGCGGTCTGACTACTCTGGCGGTGAGAAGGTAACCGCCAGGCTTGAAGCGCGGGGCGAGCAGACGCGGGTCCTCATCTGGACTGGCAAGAAGTTTACTGCGCAAGTGGGAAAACACAACTGGTCGACACCCATCTATCAGGAAATGATGAAGAGCCTGCAAGAACCGGCTAGAGCGAGCTTTTTGGAGCCTCGGTTCAAATTCCGGGACGACATTTCCTTTTTGAGTCCCGCGTGATCGCAGGCCTGGCCCACCCCATCCCTCATCTCAACTCCCGAGGTTGCCCCGTCCCTGTCGCGTCTTCTGCGACAGAGCCTGCCCCGTCCGCTCCGTCAGCCCACTCCATCCAACTTGTCATCCTGAGCGAAGCGAAGGACCTCTGTATTTGGATTCGCCCTGCCGGTGATCCTCCTCATCCCCCGGACGATCGCCTAAGCTTATGTCGCGAATTAATGGGACACGACATCAGCCGCGCGACAAAGTCCCGTTTTAGCGAAAGGACGACCCTATCTTTAAGTATCTACAGGCACAAGATTCGCCCTGTTGTTAGCAAGTTAAAATGTCCGCTTTTTGTAGCAAGTGAAATGTCCGGTTTCGTTAATCTCCCGTAGCCGCCGAGGCGGTGGGAAAGTGGGAATCCCGCGCACTTTGCGGGATTTC
>JBEKQG010000209.1:0-4120 GCA_049519955.1 Terriglobales bacterium | reverse complement strand
TCAACGACTTTATCCAACATCACAACCGCGATCCAAAGCCCTTCGTCTGGCACAAAACCGCTGACCAGATCCTTGACTCAGTCGCCAGATTCTGTAAACGAATTAATGACTCAGGACACTAGAGGTGTTCGCATTTATTCACCTGCTGCTTGGATATTGTGCGCTGTATTGGGCTGTCCGGCGTGAGGGGTGCCGGCCTTCCATCGCGATGCTGGCTTCAAGCTGCTGCAATGTTTCGGGATTTGCGCTCATCTTCTCGCGCTCGTGGTTTCAATTCAGCCCGATTTTTCTCTGGACGCCGCTGATGGTCGTGTGCGTACAAGAACTGGTTCGCGGCAACGCTGGTTGGAAATGGATCGCTGCCTTCGGCGCAACGATTGGGATGTTGTTTCACGTTGGGCACACTCAGATGTGGGTATACAGCGTGATGCTGATCGATCTGGTAATCGCTTTGTTGGTAGTAACGGGCATTGTCCGGGCGCAAATTCTGACGGCATGTCTTGCCGCGCATTTTGCCGGGTTGGCGATTGCTGCTCCGCTACTGGTTCCTCAGGTCATGGCAACTTACAACTTAACGCGCTATCGGGAATCTACAGGAATTGTGAGCGGTCTCAAAGGTTTGTTCATTCCTGACTCGTTGAGCCCCTCCCCTCATCCGGTCGGGTGGGGGGAAGGTTACCATATCGGCGAAATGTACTACTCCGGAACCCTGTTCATGGTTGTAGCTGCTGTACTGCTGCTTTCCCTACTGACAACGCGCTGGGGGAAGCGCACGGCGGGAAGAAATGCATGGTTCCTGTGCGCGCTATTGGCGTTTGTCCTTGCACTGGGAAATCGCGGACTGCTTTGGACCGGAATGACCTATCTGCCGGGGTTTAATCGATTCCGATTCCCATTCAAGTTTCTCGGGTACGTTGTTTTGTTTTCGGTGATTGGGGGCGCGGTCGCACTCGAACGCCTCATGCGAAAGAGGCGGTGGTCGGAGCGAGTCGAAGTTCCGCTCGTTGTACTTACTTGGGCGGTATTGGCTTATCACTGCACGCTTTGCACCGCGGCGTTTTCTATCTACTACTTTCGCCCGTTTCCCCGGCCCGACTCAAATATTACCCGCAGATTGGTACCGGAAACCGATCTTTACTACCCCAAGGTGCTGCCCATCCGGTTAGTGGATGGACAATTCATAGAGGCATTTCCCTACGGGGGAGTTCGCAGCCACGATCCTCACTTTGTGGATTCGTTTATGAACCAGTGGGCAACGGTACAAGGAGCCTTTAGTCTATCTGGATATGACCCGCTGGTTTCCGAGTCGCCAGCGGTGCGGGGGATGGTTCAACACATTAGTACAGACACTGAGCGAGCTCTATTTGAGTACGGCGTGACGTACATCCTGCAATACGACCCCCCAGACCCGGGACGGAGCCGCCCAGGAGTGATGTCGAGGTGGCCGGACGCCACACTCGTCTATCAAAGCGGGACTGTTTTTTTGAGCGAACTTCCTGCAGCGCGGCCTATGGCGTTCTTGAAAGACCAACCTGAAGTCCCATTGCCGGTGAAGTTCGACGGCGGAGGTGCAACGATCACCACCTCCGGGATGCCGCAAGGGGGGCGAGTTGTCCTAAACATGCTGTGGCGGCAAGAAATTCAATCCCAAGCAAATGGTTCCGAGCTTTCAGCCACTGCGGACGACTGGGGTCGCATCGCGCTGGCGGTACCGACTGGCACGAAAGAGGTTCGGGTGACCTTCCGCCCGCCATGGGGGTACGGATTCGCGTTGGCAGGCGCCGCGCTCTTTTTTGCCCTGGCAATCGGCTGGTGGTCCTTACGCTCTCAGGCAAAGGTCGCCGTGCTGGAGCCCGAACCGGTTGATGTCGGACAATGAATCCGAGGGAAGCAGACAAGTTATGAACCACGCCGAATACAAGACGATGTTCGAACTCGAAACGTTCTACTGGTGGTTTGTCGCACGACGCAAACTGCTTTCGGAGGTCGTCTCAGGTCTGGGCAAGAGCCCGGATCGAACTGCGCTGTTGGATGTTGGCTGCGGTACGGGACTGAATTATTCCGTGCTCTCGAAATTCGGGAAAGTGTTCGGCGCCGATTCGTCACCACAGGCGTTACTCTTCGGCCGCTCGCGCCGAGTAGAAAATCTTGTGCTCTCGAAGGCCGAGGATCTGCAATTCCCGAACGAAATGTTCGATGTGGTGACTGCTCTGGACGTTCTCGAGCACACGGACAATGATCTCACGGCATTGAGGGAGATGTGGCGCGTCATGAAGCCCGGCGGAATGCTAGTCGTCACCGTCCCGGCGTATGGGTTTTTATGGAGCGAACACGACGAGGCGCTGCATCACCGGCGGCGCTACACCGCACATGAACTTCGGAACAAGATGACGAATGCCGGATTCGAAGTGCAGCGCTCGACGTACTTCATCACCCTGTTGTTCTTCCCGATATTCTTGATAAGGATCTGGCAGAACCTTACGAAGAGATCGCTCGAGGCGAAGACATCGCACGTCATTTTGCCGAAGTTATTGAATTCCTTGCTGATCCGGTTGCTCGACCTCGAACGGTTCTACTTGCGTTGGTCGAACCTGCCGTTCGGCTTGACTGCTCTCGCCACGGCGCGGAAGCCGGAGGCCGCAGCTGAGACTGTCGACGACAAGAGTCATTCGACACCCCCGGCGGCATCCTAGGAACCGACGTCGGCGGAGCGCGTTCACGAGGCGTTTCAGTCTGTCTCCGGCCTGCGATTCTAGATCACTTACCGGGATCAAATTGTGGCGTCATTTGTGAAGCGCCAGCGTGGGTGTGGCGGAGGATGAAGTAGACCTCTCTTTCGAAAACAGCGCGCTTGTAAAAATAGTACCCATCCGAAAAGTGCACCATCTCGTATCCTCGCGTGGTGAACCACGGAATGTTGACTCGAAGCATCAGCTCGGGGTCCTGGGAATAGGCAATTACATATTCGGGATTGACACGGTTCAGTTCGTCCACGTCGAGACTGGTTCCGGTGAGAGGCAAGCCGTGATGAAAATACGCGGTCGGGACATTCGCGAGGATGTTGTGGTCGAAATAAGCCTGCACGCCGACCATGCCATAGAGAAAGCCGAAAAGGGGTTTCTTGTCGGCTCCGACCGACCTCAGATAGTTTGCCGCGTCTTCCGCGCCAGAGTAGGGATAGAGATACTCGCGCTTAATCACCACCTCTGAGTCCCAGATGTTGACGGCGCAGAGGCACAGCAACGCCGCAACCATGACATGCGTCGCCCAACGTGCGCGCCCGCTGAAGGCGCGCTGCTCTTCCGCGGTAGGCCAGGCGATCCACAATGCGGCAATGGCTGCGACGAATACCGCTCCTTGATGGTGAGCGGCTCCATGCACGACGGCATACAAGCCAATCAGGGCTCCGACCGGCAGCGTGAAGGCCAGGAACTTGCGGCGCATGAAGCACCACGCCCCGGCTAGCACGACGAACAAAATGGAAGGCGCAGAGTAATCGAAGAAGGCGCCGGAAAGCGCTTCGGTCACCTTTCGCAGCGGCGTGGGATATTGCGCCTGTACGGCCAGCGGCATCTTCTCGAATCTTTTCTTCATCACGAATTCCTCAATGTCCGGGGTCGGCTTCAAGATGATGAAGAGGAACAGAAAGACCAGTGCCATCGCAGCGACGCAAATCTGGTAGCGCGCCCGCACTCCCGATTCCAGAGTGTGCCAGGATTGGACGGCTTCGATCAAATACGCCAGCCCGAGACAGGCGGCGATGATGGTTCCGTGCAGACTCAGGTTCGCCAGCAACACCAGGACCACGGTCATGCGCTCGGGATGCCGGACATCTTTGAAAAGCAGGGCAGCGGCGAATGCCAGCAGCGGCAGCAGCGTGTAAGGCCGCGCAATCACCGCGTACTGGTACACCATGAAGTAAGTGAAGGCGAGCGGCCAGCGGATATAGCGTGGGAAGGGCGCCTTGAAAATCAGCAGTGCGGCTCCGGCGGTTGCGCCCGCCAGGCCGATGTAGCCGATCGCGCCATATCCCGCATGGAACACGTGCTGCGCCACCCACAGGATGGTGTGCCACAGGCCGGGAGTTCCCTCATAACGCAGTTCATGAAACCAGATGGTG
>JBEKQG010000208.1:0-4159 GCA_049519955.1 Terriglobales bacterium | reverse complement strand
GGGCTTGGAGCCGGAGAATGAACCGCGACCGCGTCACCATCGACTGGCGCTTCACTCGCAAACAAGCACGCTTAAAGTTCGGCTACAAAAGAAACCATATTACGCGGTCACGGTACTAGAACGTCACGCGCACACCCAACTGCGCCGCGAATGGAATCCCTACCGTCGTACCGGGGCCGAAGAAATCTCCCAACCCGCCCGCTGGTATTTCCAGCTGCTTCAGTCTGGTTACAGGCACAGTTATGGAGCAGTCTGAAACGGTGCAGATACTGGTAACGTTTCCGCTAGCGATATTACTGGCGGGGACAGGAAGGTTGGCGATGTTAGGGACGTAATTCGCGCCGGGGTTGTTGCGATTGAAAACGTTGAAGAACTCGGCGAATGGGTCAACGTGCCAGCGTTCGCCGATCTTGACGGGGCGCGTGACACGCAAGTCCATCTGAATGTATGGCGTCCCTCGGAACTCGTCGAGGCTGGTCGGCACTCCGTTCACGGAAATGCGCCCGCTGTTGTCCGCAGTGGTAATGGTAATGGGGCGGGCGCTTTCGGCCTGCGCGATCGTGCTCAGCTCGAAGCCGCCGGGGATGCGCACCGTACCGGCAAGCACAAAGCGGTGGCGAACGTCTTCGCCGGACGGGCCGTAGTCGCCGGGGCCGAAAGGATTCAGCGGATTGCAAACGCCATTCACATAGTCGAACAGTTCTCCAAGCACGCATCCCCAGGTCTGAGCCTTGGAGAGCGTGTAATTCGCGACCAGACTGAAGCGGCGCGCGACATTGCCTTGCAGATGCAACATAAGTGCGTTGTAACTCGACCGGTTGTCGGACTTATAAAGATTGAATTCCTGGAAAGCGTAGGCGCGATACCCGTGGTTGCCTTGCTCGTGCGTGTAATCCGCGCTGACGGTCCAATGCAGGTTGAACGCATGTTGCGCTCCGCCTGTAATATGAATCGCGTATGGCGTCTTATAGCGTGGGTCGATGTACGCCGGAGGACTGCTATTGGCGCCTCCGTTGACGGCTTGAAACGCAGTGGCCCATCCGTTCTGCGCCAGATCGTTGTAAAACATTCCGAGGCCGGCGCGGAACACCGTCTTCTCGCTACCGCCCGGCGAATAAGTCAGGCCAAGGCGTGGCGCTATTTGCTTGCGGTAATCGTGAGGAACCGCAGCCGGGACTCCGTTCAACGGCAGCGTGGAAAAGACTGGGTTCGCAGTCTGGCTGTGTCCCGAGGCGTCGAAGAGCCCAAAGGTCGTCTGGTAACGCAGCCCGTAGTTAACAGTGAAGTGCGACGAAACGCGCCAGGAATCCTGCGCGTAGAGCCCGAGTCTTTGCACGTTTTGCGAAAAACTGCCGTCGCCAGCCGGACTGTACTCGGTGTACGGGCATGGCGGGTTGGGCGGTTGGTTTTCGGGGAGCGCTGGATTGCATGCAACGATTGCGGCAAACGCCGCCATTTTTCTTTGGCTCTGGATCCAGACCGTGGGATCGCTGGGGAGCGTGTATAGCACCTCCTGGGTTGCCGCGAACGCGCCGCCGAGTACCGGCTCGTGAATGAAGTTGACTCCGAACTTAAGAGCGTGGCTCCCCGCAACGTGGCTCAGGTCGTAGCGCAGTTGATACTTTTCCTGATTGCGCAGGTCGGGAAAGAGAGTAATAGGCGTGGCGAACTGATTGTCGCCGAAGGTCTCGTAACCGGAGACGGTCAAGGCCGTCGAGCTAAATGGAAACGCCAGCGCAAAACCCAAGTCCGAGTTACGCACCTGAGTAAGGTGCAGCAGGCTGGCGTCGAGCACCAGATTGCCGAGCCATGCCGGACTGAAAGCATAAGTATTGCCAATCACGGTGTTCCAGTAGTTATTGTGCGTAGTAAGTCCGGTGGATGGCAATGTCGCCTGCTGCACCAGCGCGTTGTGCGTGAGGTAATTGTCCCCGGACGTACGCAGAAACCACTGCGACTTCGAAGACTCGGCCCAGTCAAAGCGCAACGATCCGATGTAATCGCGGAAAGGGATGGGAACGTTTTGCGGGACGGCGATGGAAGCAACGCCCGGAATCAGGCCATCCGCGGCCAACTGCGCCAACGCGTCGAATTGTGCGGCGCTGGCCGGGCTGTAGGCAATGCTGGCATTCTCATGCACATGCTCGAATGAGGCGAACATCCAGACTTTATTTTTTGCGAGCGGCCCGCCGAGAGTGCCAACGTAATTCTGCCGGGAAAACGGCTGCTTGGGATTGGGCGCCGGATTCTCAATCGGGAAGCGGGCGTTGAGCGCTGCCGCGCGCCCGTAAAACGCCGCGTCGCCGTACCATTCGTTGCTGCCGTGCCTGGTGGTGATCACGACGGACCCGGCAGTGGTCCCGCCGGTGTCGGCGTCTTCATTTGACGTGCGCACGGCAAATTCCTGAATGCCGTCGGGCGAAAAGTTTTGCAGGAAGCCGCCGATATAGTCGTCGGAATTGTCGCCGCCATCGACGGACAGCTCGTTGTTCAAGCCCGAGCTTCCGCCGGTGGAAACGGCGGTGATGCGCGCTTTGGTCGGATCGGAAGGCTCGACCGGCTCGGTTCCGGGCACAAGGTAAGCGATGTTGGCGAAGCTGCGCGCCGCCAGCGGAAGCGTTTCCAGGTCGCGGCCGCCGACCACGCCCTGATGCACGGCACTCGCCGTGTCAATCGACTGGGCCGTAATCGAGGAAGCGTTTCCCAGCACATCGACAGTCTCGCGGCCGCTTTCCGGTTTGAGCGTGACCGCGATATCGCGCACCAGGCTGACGGCCACATCGATTTCGGCCGTGGCTTCGGCAAAACCCTTGGCCGTGACGGTGACGCGATAGGGACCGGGCGGCAGGCCCTCAATGCGGAATTCTCCGCGATCGTTGGCCGCAGCCTCGCGAGTAATGGAAGATCCAGTTGACTTCACGACGACCCGCGCGTTTGCCACTCGCGCCGCGCTCGCGTCCTGCACCTCACCGCGAAGCGCGCCGTTCGGATTCTGCGCGCGCAAGAGCGCGGGAACGAAGACGAACATCAACAGGAAGATCAGCCGGGAATGAACAGCGCGAACCGGCGAACTCGATCTGCGCATTTCGAAAGGCCCGAAGATGGAGTACAAAGAATCCACCGACCATTGTATCCGTAGGGCAACCGGCGTGTGGGGACGGGAATCTGCCCCGTCCAAGCGGGGCGCAGCCCCGCCTCCACACGGGATCATCTATCGCGCTACGTCCGCCGGCAGTATCTCTTCCACATCTACCTTGGTTGGGTAATTCCCCGTGTAACAGGCGGAGCAGTAAGTGATCTTATCGCCGTCCGCGCACGCTTTCTCTAGACCTTCCAGCGATAGATACGCAAGCGAGTCGGCGACGATGAAGTCGCGGATCGACTCGACCGACTTATTGGCGGCGATAAGTTCCTTCTTGGAAGGCGTATCTACTCCGTAGAAGCAGGGCGAGATGGTCGGCGGGCAGGAAATCCGCATGTGGACTTCCTTCGCGCCCGCGTTACGAATCATGCGGACGATCTTCTTGCTGGTAGTGCCGCGCACAATAGAGTCGTCGATCAGGACCACTCGTTTGCCTTCGATCAGGCTGCGTACGGCGTTCAGCTTCAGCTTCACGCCGAAATCCCGGACCGACTGTTTCGGCTCGATAAAAGTGCGCCCGACGTAGTGGTTGCGGATGAGGGCAAGGCGAAACGGGATGCCGCTTTCGGCGGCGTATCCGATGGCTGCGCTGCTGCCGGAATCGGGGACGGGCACGACGATATCGGCGTCCACCGCGGCTTCGCGCGCGAGCTGGCGGCCCATGGCGTCGCGACTTAGATCGACCGAGCGGCCAAACACCAAGCTGTCGGGGCGCGAAAAATACACATGCTCAAAAATGCAGCTCGACTGCGCAGAAGAGGGCGAATAAAAACGCGAGCTGACGCCTTCCGGCCCAACGATGACCAGTTCGCCGGGCTTAACGTCGCGTTCGTAAATGGCGCCGAGCAGATCGAAAGCGCAGGTCTCCGAGGCAAAAACGATGGTGTCTTTTTTGTCGCTGGTTGCTGCCGGGATGCGGCCCATGGCCAGCGGCCGGAAGCCGCGCGGGTCGCGGGCGGCGAAGATACGGTCGCGACTGATCATGACCAGCGAAAACGCGCCTTCCACGCGGCGCAG
>JBEKQG010000207.1:0-4181 GCA_049519955.1 Terriglobales bacterium | reverse complement strand
AGAACGGCGGCCTAACGAATTAGGCTGCGTATGCCATCTGTTGATTGGCAATTATCATTTTGCACGCGATTACGGGTGTGTGCACCCCGGCATGCCTCCTGGCCGCAAGCATCTCCGTCGAATCCGTGACGCCCCCACTGGTGGGATGGCCATCTAAAGAACTGCTTCTATTCTGCGGAG
The DNA here is from genome assembly GCA_049519955.1 of Terriglobales bacterium. GTDB lineage: Bacteria > Acidobacteriota > Terriglobia > Terriglobales > Acidobacteriaceae > Acidiflorens. Next base: position 4,001 of record JBEKQG010000207.1, on the reverse strand, counting down.
GAACTGGCGGGAAGTCAAATGACGGCTGGCCACTGCCAGCTTGCAATTCTCAGAAAAAGCCTGGCACCCGCCGCTCTGTAGCCGGCCAGAACGGCTAGGGCTCGCACGGTTGCGAAGGCGTTCCGCTGAGTATTTCGATCGGGGACGACGTGATGGACTTGGTGGGATCGGTCACCGAGGTTGCGGTTACCGTCACACTGCCGCCGGACGGAACCGTGGCCGGGGCCTCATAGCAGGTCGGAACATTGCTGGCGATCTGGGCTGGATTAAACGAGCCACAATCCCCGGCGGGGGCGCAACTCCAGTTCACCATGTCGCTGCCGGTAGTATCGTTGGCAACCACGGCTGTGATCCCCGAGGTGGAGTCCGCGATGATCGAAGTGGGCGGCGGAGACAAGAACGTCACTACAATCGCGGGGGCCTTCGCTTCGGGAACGCCGCAGGCGGCAAGTGCGGCCAACACGGCCATGACGGCCATGGCCAGCGAAGTCAATCGGCGCTTCGATTGGCGAACGGTCATTGTGTGGGTCCACTCCCAGCGGCGAAAGAGGATTCTAACATGGGAAATGTGCGCGGCTCCCCGGTCCCCGCTGAATGATGCTCGCAGTCTGCCGCCACCTTCATTGGACTAGAATCGCCACAGGAGAACGAGATCCTGTTTTGGGAGGCTCCGCCATGAGCGACATCGCCCGCCTGTTTCAGGCGTTTCTTGCTCCCGCCATTTTTGTTTCCGCGACCGCCCTGCTGGTCCTCTCAATCAACGTCCGCCTGATGGGTATTGTCACCCGATTGCGCCAGTACGTACACAGAAAGCATGACGCCGCCAAGAACGACCGTGTGCAGGAAGCCGAGGCCTACACGGCGCAGATCCAGGCCATCGAGCAGCGCGCGGAATTGATCCGGCGCTGCTTCCTGCTGGTCCTGATTTCTCTTGTGGGGACAATTTCATCGTGCCTGCTGCTGGGGCTCGGCCTCTACTGGAAAGATGCCGCGGTCGCGGCCGTCGTGGTTTTCGTTCTTGCGCTGATCTTCCTGCTGGCGGGGACCTTGTATTACATCCGCGAAGTTACCGTGGCGCTGAGTTCGGTGCGCAACGAGGCGCGCGATGCGCGTTTCATGGATCTCGGCGATCCCTCCGAGATCCGAGTCCGCGATCCGCTCTGAGGGGCCGCGCGCTGGCTTGCGGCGGGAAAACGTCCAACCGCACAGTACGAAGAGATCCGGGAGAAATTCAAAGGGCAGCAACCCCAAAAACGTCTGCGCGCTCCGCGATCTCCGCGCTCAGGCCGTATGATGGATTGATCTCTCTGCGCTGGTCTGGAGATAAAACGAAGTGCCGGCCGCTCAAAACACGGGAACCGCTGCGAAACTGCGCTGCATCGCTTGCGGCGCTATGCCCGATTCCGCCGCCCAGGATTGCCGCTGCGCGGATTGCGGCGATCTGCTCGAATTCTTTTTCCCCGGATGGGCCTCCGAATCGCCCGACCCGGCCGCGCTGAAGTCTCTCTGGCTCAACCGCCGCGCCTCACACGATGCGCTTGACCGGAGCGGCGTCTGGCGCTTCCGCGAACTTCTGCCGCACATTCCCGCCGAACATGTCATCACGCTCGGCGAAGGCAACACGCCGCTTTACAGCCTGCCTCGCTGCGCGCGCGCGGCCGGCGTCGAGCATCTCCTCGCCAAGCATCAAGGCATGAATCCGACCGCATCGTTCAAAGACACGGGCATGACGTTCGCCGCCTCGTCCGCGCACCAGGGCGGATTCAAATGGGTTGCCTGCGCCTCCACCGGCAACACGTCCGCCTCCATGTCCGCCTACGCCGCGCGCGGCAACATGCACAGCCTGGTGCTGATTCCGGAAGGCAAAATTTCCTGGGGCAAGCTTTCGCAGTCGCTCGATTACGGAGCCCTCACCTGCCAGCTCCGCACCGATTTCGACGGCTGCGTTCGCATCCTCAACGACCTCGTCCGCCAGAAGCCGGTGTATCTGCTCAATTCGGTCAATCCGTATCGCATTGAAGGCCAGAAAACCGCCGCCATCGAACTCATGGAGCAGCTCGCCTGGGAGCCTCCCGACCACATCGTCGTTCCCGGTGGCAATCTCGGGAACAGTTCCGCCATCGGCAAGGCGCTCGTCGAAATGCTTGCGCTGAAGCTGATCTCGCGCCTGCCCAAGCTTTCCATCATTCAGGCGCACGGCGCGAATCCGTTCTATCGCAGCGTGCGCGAGTTCGGCGGCAAGAAGCTCGAACCCATGACGGCCGACACGCTCGCGACCGCCATACGCATTGGCAACCCCGCGTCGTGGAAGAAAGCGCTGCGCGTGCTTCAGGCGACCGGCGGCGAGGTCGAAGAAGTCTCGGAAGTCGAAATCGCCGCTGCCAAAGCCGAGATCGGCGCCGATGGCATCGGCTGCGAACCTGCCTCCGCCGTCACGCTGGCTGGACTCAAGAAGCTGCGCCGTCGCGGATTCGTCAAGCCGGGCGAGTCCGTCGTCCTCGTATTGACCGGCCATGTGCTCAAAGACCCCGACTTCACCATCAAGTTCCATCGCGGCGAGCTTTTTTCCGCAACGTCCGTTGCGGAAACGTCCGGCGACACCGAGGCCGCGCAAGCGAAACATCTACAGCGTCCCCCGATTGTGCTCGATGCCAATTTGGAGGCAGTCCTTGCCGCCCTCGACCGGGCAGAGAGAAATTCGTAGCATTTCGTCCCAAATTCGTGTATAAAACGCAGTTCGATGGTCTGCGCCGACTGCTGGGGGACTCCGGTCAGCCACAACCTGGCTAAGGCCTTTTATTTCTATCGGTTTCTGGCCGGTTTCCTGCCGCCAAGAAGAGTCTCAGTCTCCGCCAGGAATGGGGTTACTGAGAACTGACAACCGGCAACTGACAACTGTTTTTAATCTATGCCCTCACGTCCCACATCTTTAGATCGCTCGTTGCGCCTGGCTCTGCCGGCGACCTCGGCCAATCTGGGCCCCGCTTTTGACGCCGGCGCTCTGGCCCTGGATTTCTACCTTCGCTTGCGCGCCGAGCGCGCCCCTGACTTCTTCGTGACCGCCGAAGGCCGCGACGCGCACATCTGCAGCCGCATGGAGAACCACCTCATCGTCACCACCTATTGCGAGGTGCTCGAATCGGAGAACCGCAAGATCGCCCCCTTGCGCATCCACATCGAAAATGAAATTCCCATTGGCCGAGGTTGCGGATCGTCCGCCGCCGCCCGCCTTGCCGGCATCGCGCTGGCCGTGCATTTCGGACATCTGCGCTGGAAAAACGACCGCATCGTCGGCGAAGCCTCCATGCGCGAGCACCATCCCGACAATGCCTCCGCCTGCTGGATGGGCGCGCTCACCGTGGCCCGCATGGCCAATCAGGTGCAAGCGCAAGTGGTCGAAGTGAAGCCGAAAGGGAAGTGGCCGCTGTTGCTGGTGGTTCCCGACGCCCCGCTCTCGACCGAGCAGGCCCGCCGCGTGCTGCCCTTCCAATACTCGCGCGCCGACGCCGTCAGCAACATTCAGAACTCGATGCTGCTGCTCGCGGCCTTTACGCAAGAACGTCGCGACCTGCTTCCCTCCGCGCTCGAAGACCGCATCCACCAGCCGTATCGCGCCCCGCTCTGTCCGCTGCTCCCCGCGCTCAAGGAACTCACCGGAGATTCCGGCATTCTCGGCGCCGCCCTCAGCGGAGCTGGCCCGTCGGTGCTGGTCTTCCTCGACCCGAAAGTTTCACCGAAAACGGCGAAACAGAGAGTTGCCGCTCACCTCGCCAAGCGCCGGCTTACCGCCGAACTGCTCCTCACGCAAATCGCGCTCCACGGCGGACGCGACGGCGCCGACTGGCGCAAAAAACACGGCCCCACAAAAAAATAAAGTCCGGGTGCCCCTCGATAAGAGGGAAGGCTCTGTCAAGGGCAAACTTCTCCTGGGCGGTGTTTTTGCACCGCTTGTTTCGCCAGAGAGGTTGAGGACCAAGGCTCTGGAAATCTCACGCGGAATC
>JBEKQG010000206.1:0-4293 GCA_049519955.1 Terriglobales bacterium | reverse complement strand
GCGATTACGGAGGTCAGCAGGCCGATCCCGATTTTCCAATTGAAGCCGAGCGGCCGGATCAGCGGTTCAATGCCATGTCCGAGATAAGCGATTGCGCTCCGCTCCAACTGTGGAGGGCGGCCAGCGTGCAGCGGAAGATGAGTCAGGACCCAAACCAGCAGAGAGACCGCCAAAATGTAGGTGCCCGCCTGGCGCAGGAAAACCCGCGCGCGGTCAAACAAGCGCAGGCCAATCGATTGCCAGGTCGGCCACCGGTATTCGGGAAGCTCCAGCACGAATGGAGCGGCAGCCGACTTGAGCACCGACGATTTGAGGAGCTTCGCCGTCACGATGGCGGCAAGAAATCCCAGCACGTACAGCGAAAGCATGGCACAAGCGCGGGCGTTGAGCAGTACGCCGACGACCGGGCGATTGGGAATAAATGCGGCGATGAGCAATGTATAAATCGGCAGCCGGGCGGAACAAGTCATGAAAGGGGCGACGAGAATCGTGGCGATGCGGTCGCGCTTGTTTTCGATGGTGCGCGTCGCCATGATGGCCGGTACTGCGCAGGCATAGGCCGATAGAAGAGGAATGAACGCCTTCCCATTCAATCCCACGCTGCGCATGGTGCGGTCGGCAATCAGCGCCGCGCGCGCCAGGTATCCGGAATCTTCCAGCAGTCCTATAAATAAGAAGAGTAGAAGGATTTGGGGCAGGAACACGAGCACGGAACTCACGCCCTTCCAGAGGCCATCGAGAAGCAGCGATCGGACGAGACCGTCGGGAAGCAAGGGCGCGGCTTGCTGCCCCAGCTTTGTGAGCAGGTCCTGAAAAGCGGTGCTCATGGGCTGGCCCAGCCCGAACACGGTTTGGAAAACGGCGCCTACGACGATCACAAAGATGAGCGGCCCCCACAGCTTGTGCAGAAATACGTTGTCGAGCCGGCGGCTCCATAGGCTGGGAAGATGCTGCTGGTAGTCGATTCGGCGTCCAACCTGGCTCGCCCACTTCCGGCACTGCGGGAGGTCGTGAAGAACAGGGAGCAATGCGTCCGGACGCTGATCGTGTTCCTGTCGCAGGAAGCGCTCGACGGTGTCCAAGCCCGTCCCCAGCGTTGCGCTCACCATGGCAACGGGCGCACCCAACTCGGCGGCGAGTTTGAGAACGTCGAGGGAGCCGCCTCCGTTGGCAAAAACATCCGCCATATTCAGGAGCACGAGTGTAGGCAGGCCTAAAGCGATCACGGGCGCTGCCAATACGAGGTGACGCGAGAGGTGGGTTACATCCAGCACCAGCAGGATCGCATCCGGGCGAGGCATGCCGTCCATTTTGCCGGTAAGGACGTTTACGGCAACGCGTTCATCTTCGGAATAAGGCGTCAGACTGTAGACGCCGGGCAGATCGACGATCCTGATTTCGTGTCCCCGGCCAGCCAGCACACCCACGCGTTGCTCGACCGTCACGCCCGGATAATTGCCGACCTTTTGACGAAGGCGGGTCAGACGATTGAAGAGGGTCGACTTTCCCGAATTTGGCGGGCCGATAAGGGCCACCGTGCGGATTTCATGGTTCGGGTTATCTGCGACTTCCTCAAGGGTGGTGATCGCGGATTCGGGCGAATGACAGTTCACGGCAAGTCACCCACTGGTGAAATCCATCCGCGCCGGACCATGATGCGGCTTGCGGTCTCGGCTCGCAAGGCAATCTCGGTTCCGTCCACGGAATACACACTGGGATCTCCCATGGGCGCGCGGCGGGAGAACTTGACCTGCACACCCGGAACAAAGCCGACGCGCATGAGGAACTGCTGGTCGGCTGGAGGCAGGGAGATATGGTCGATGGTGCCTGCTTCCCCGAGTTGGAGATCGACGAGCGGGATATCGACGTCTTCGCGGAGAGTCATGATCAACGCCTGGAGCATGGAAACAAGGGGCCGCTTTCTAGGTGATAATGAAATTCATTTTCAATATCTCTAGGATACGGTTTCGAGCGGGGCCGGTCAACGGAGTGAATCACCTATCGTTGTGATTTGCGTCACACGGGGAAATGGGGCATTGGGACGGCGTTTAATGGGAACGCCATGTATTTGTCACAATTTTCGTGTGATGCATGGACTTGCCGGCAAGCGTGAAGAACCACGACACTGGGCGCAGGGCCCGTGGTGTAATGGGAGCACGTTAACCTGTCCAGTTATAAGGTGCGGGTTCGAATCCCGTCGGGTCCACAGTCTCCCAGGTTGGGTAGGGGGACTGATCTGGGGACTCAGGACAGGGAGTCTCCTTCGGTAACGTTGACTTCGCGTGCGGGGCTGGCGATAATCATCTTGTAACTGGACAGGTTATGCAGTCCCCGAGACCCGGACCCGCGCGGTTCGGGTTTTTCTTTTTTAGCGACGGTGCGGGAAATTGTGGCATTGAACCTGGCGGCAGCCTTTGTGGAGAGTGAACCCATATATCGTAAGGAGTGTGAGGCGTGGGCAACCGACATGAATTGCCATAGTTGGTGTAACTGCCTGTTCTCGCCAACAACTTGAGCGTACGTGATTAACTGCGAAACCTAGCCCCGGTACAATGGACACTATGAGTGCGACCTTCGAGCAGTGGCTTGAATTCGTCTTCAACAACCCCGTTCGCAAGCGCAAGTGGTATTGGGATGAGGACTTCGACTCCCGATGGGAGGCGCTCGAACTCACCGATGCACTCATCGTCCAATACATGACGCGGCTTTTTCTGGAGCCGGGATTTCTAAGGCCCTATTCGCTTGACCAAGTTGAGCAGGGCCTGTGGTTTCTGCTCAACGAATCGACTCCGGGCAAGCAAAGCGAAACTTTGATCAGGCGCGAAGTCGCGCTCTCCGACCGTGTCGCCTGCATCCACGCAATGTCCAGCTTTTTCCGCAACTTCATTCTCGCTGCAACTCCCGGCCACTTTGACCCTAAAGCACCCACAATAGGAGTGACCGGCGCAGCCTACATGTGGTGGGATATTTTTCCCATGCACTTTTACATGCGCAGTCACGTACCTGAACCCGCCGAGCTGCTATCCATGCGGGAAAGGTTCAAGCAGCTTGGGATCGATCTCTCGAATGTGCTGGAACTTGAGATTGAGCCCGAGATCCATCAAGCAACCTTGAGAGTAATGTCAGAGGTCCTCGATTTACCCTCCGAAACTTGCCAGTTCAGCGCCCTTCATGGCCTCGGGCATTGGCATGCCCACCACCCGGAGCAGGTCGAGCAGATCGTGGATGCGTTTCTCACGCGGCACAAAGACCTCAGACCTCATCTGACCGAATATGCTTCAAGGGCTCGCCTCGGCGGTGTGCTCTAGGCCGTCGGGACGCCTTCATTCACTAGTCCGCGCGGGCGCCCCGTACAAGCATTCTTCGGTTTGGGTGGTGCAGTAAGCGTGATTCCTGTCGATATATCCCTATTTCACTCAGTGAGAGCCAGAGTTTTTTGCGCTTTCAGATGACCCTCAAAAACTTCTTAGCATCGGCCAGTTCGGGGAAGCTCTTTTCTTCCGCCAAGAATTCCCGCGAATGCACGCATCTCCGGCTGCTGCGCAGTTTGACCGGGTGTTTTAGGTGCAGCATTTCGTGGAACAAGATGTATTCGACGGCGTAACGCGGCGCGCCGGGATGGTCGAAGACGCGGCTGATGACGATGGCGTTGTGGGCGGGGTCGTAGTGGCCGAGGCTGCGGCGGGCGTGGCTCTGGCTCCAGGTGAGTTGCGGGCGGCCCATGAGTCCGTTGAAGAAGCGGCGGTTGAGGTCGTCGAAGATTTCTTCGAGATGGTAATGGTGGCCGCGGGCGGAGTGGATGTGCTTGCGTCCGCGCATCTGGCGGACGAGGCGGGCCTTGGCGGCGACGTCGTGGCCAGCGACATGGCGGCGATAACGGGCGCTCTGGGCGCGATCGACCGGCTTGCGATAGAGCTTGGCGAGCAGGATGTGCGCGATCGCGTGGAGCACAGTGTCGGGCGCGCCTTCGAGCAGGTCGGAGAGGCGAATGTAGAGTTCTCCCTGGCGCAATCGGATGGTGTTGTTGATGGAGACGAACGGATAGAAACGAACGTGCATGGGCGGCGCGGGCGTGCGCGGACGGAGTTCGCTATAGGCTTCGTGAAAAATTTCGGTGAGCTTGGGAGACACGTTGAGGGAAGAGTAGCACGGGGAAGCGGTCACCATCTTGATTAAGATCGCCGAAAGGCAAAAAGCTAATCACAGGGAGCACAGAGGTACACAGGGGGAAACTTAGGGTCTCCCTGTGTACCTCTGTGCTCCCTGTGATTAAGAACTTTGCCGCGGATGGCG
>JBEKQG010000205.1:0-4322 GCA_049519955.1 Terriglobales bacterium | reverse complement strand
CCTTCGCCAGAACCATGTGCCATCGGCGCGTCTCTCCGTCGCCCCACATCGGCACAATCAGGACTTTCGCCCGGCACACCGATCCGTCCGGGCGAAGATACCTCTTCTCCACTTCGTAGCTGGTCGACCTTCCCTCGTCCTCGGCCAGCTTGTGCATGCGTTTCAAGCACGCCTCAACATCATCGGGGTGGGTAATGCTCGCCATGTCGCTGCGCAGCAGTTCTTCTTCCGTGCGCCCGGTGATTTCGCAAAACTTCGGATTCGCTTGCAAGTATCTCCCGCTGCGCGATTCCACCAGAGCAATGCCCACCGGAGACTTCTCATACACCGTACGGAATCGCAGTTCGCTTTCCCGCAACGCTCTCTCCGTCTGCTTCTGTTCTGTCAGGTCGATCGATGACCCCACTGCTCCCCGAACCATGCCTCTCTCATCCAGCAACGGAACCGCATCCACCACCGTTTCCCGCTCGCTGCCGTCCTCAAATACTATCTTCAGCGCCCGCCCATACACCGGCTTTCCCGTGGCCGCTGCCTGTTGCATTGGCAGTAAATCCGCCGGAACCTCCGCCCCGTTTTCCATCATCCGGTACGCGGGCCGCTCGTCAGGAGGTGCACTCTTCGACAGGTTCTTGCCCACTGGCACACGCCTCTGTTCGTGGGCCGCCCGGTTGCCTGTCATCCGCCGGCACGCGGAGTCATGCACGATCATGACCGGTACCGGCACCACCTCCAGTATCGTCTCCAACTCCTTCGCTCTTGCCCGCTCCCGCTCTTCACTCTCCCGCGATGCCGCCTCCGCCCGTTTCTGTTCCGTGATGTCGTGGAAAATGCACGCCGCGCGATCGATTCCCGCCGGACCCTCCACCGGCAAGTACGTGACCGCCAGGTCCCGCTCCCCCATCCCCGGGAAATTGTTCCTGCGCTCGTATTTGACGACCTTCCCCCGGAAGCACTCATCCAATCTTTTCTTGATCACGGATTCAAAAAACTCCGGGTTCGTCACCTCCTCTGCAAAATGTCCGATGACCTGTTCCTTCGTCATTCCCCAATGCCTCAGGAACGCCTGGTTTGCGATCACGAACCGGTAATCCCGGTCCACCACCGCGACCATCTCTTCCAGGTTCTCCACGACTCTTTCGAATTCCCGCAGTTGGCGCTCCGCCCGCTTCCTCGCCGTGATGTCTCGCACTACGGCTATGGCATATTTCCGGTCCACTTGCACCGCTCGCAAATTTACTTCCACGGGAAATATCGTGCCATCCTTCCGGCGGCGCGTCTTTTCCATGATTACGAAACCCGACTCCCGTAACTGCTGTTCGACCCGCGCCCGCTCATTCGTGTCGAGGCCCGGTGTGATGTCGAAAACCGTCATCGACAAAAGCTTTTCCCGGCTGTATCCCAGATCTGCGCATGCCCTCTCATTTACATCGAGGAAACGCAGGGTTTTTGGCTCCAGTATCTCAATGGCATCGTTCGATTGGTCCAGCAGCGTCCGGAAAAGAGTCAGCTCGCGCACCGTCCGCTCCTGTTCGCGCGCCGTGTTCAGCAATTTTTCATTGCTCTCGCGCAATGCCTTCTCCGCCTGCACCCGTTCCGTCACATCGTGCGCGATCGCCCGCACAACCGGCGCCGCAACTCCGTCGCTCCGCAACGTGTTGTGATATTCCCAGATCCGCCGCTCTCCCGTTCGCGTCATCACCACCGCCAAGCCGCGGCATTCCCCCGTGCGCGCGATCTCGCTCAGATAGGCATCGCACTGGTCGCGGCATTGCGGATCGACAATGTCCTGCAACCGCTTGCTCAACACTTCTTCCATGCTGTAACCCAGCAGACGTGCTGGACCGGTATTGACCGACAGGATTCGGCCTTCAAGGTCGTGGACGCACAGCAAATCCTGGCTGTGCTCGACCAGGTCGCTATACCAGTCCTTGTTCTCTTCCACGGGCCACCGGATCGGCTCCACCGCGGCAGGCGCTTCCTCCGGCAATTGGCGCTTCCGTTCTTCAGGGCGCAATGCCATGGCTCACCCCCAACTGCACCGCTCGGAATCGTATCAGTGCATGCTTGGCCAGATTGATTCCAGCGGCCGTCCCATTTTTTACCATGCGAGGCCCTTCGAGAAGATACTCGAAGCTGCGCCTCGCCCCACGACGCTCTTTGCTTGAATTGTCCGAGTCAAGGACTCATCCCCGGACTCTGGCGGAAAGTCTAGCAGGATATCGTTTCTGTCGCACCATGGAAATGCAAACCCGGCGTCCAGCCTTGGCCGCGCTGAAATGCATCAAGATTGCCGGTGGAGAACCGGGCGCTCACACCCAGTTGCACCCTTCGGTTTTGCTAGGGGTTTCGGGGCGGGACCGACAGACGTCCCCGCCTTTCGACTTCTATTTTGCCGGCGGAGCGGGCGTCTTTGCGGTTGCCGGGTTCGGCTTCGCCACCTTCTTTTTCACCGGCTTCTTCGGAGGCTCGGTGTCGTCCACCACGATTTTTGTCGGCGGCGGAGGCGGAGGCGCCGCGGTCAGCGTCTTTACCTGCGCGCGCAAACGCGTCAGCTCATCTTCCTTGCTGGCCGCGAGCTTCTGCAAACGCTCGCCAAACGCGCGCCGCGCTCTCTCGAGTCCGTTCATGTCGTTGCCCAGGTCCTGAAATTCGTCTTTGGATCCGAACGCTCCCGCCGATTCCACCACCGAACCGAAAACGTCGTACAGCGCATCCAGGTTGCGGTAGAGTTTGAAACTCGCTCCTAGATCTTCCGGCGAGTTGTTGAGCTGCGCGACAATTTCCGGCAGCGCCGACTGCAAGTTGCGCTGAATGGACTCCTCGTTGGCCAGCGTCTGCCGCTTGGTCGCGGCGTCGGTCTTCCATCTGTCCATGCGCATCTTGGCCAAATCGGATTGAATGTCTTGCGCCGTCTTCTGTAACTGGGTCAAAATACGGTTCAATTCGCCGACCGAAGCATAAGCGACCGGCGCCTGCTCCCTCGGCGGCGCGCTCGCCGCGTCTTGCGCGCCTGCCGTGGCCGGCGCGAACGCAATTGCAACCATGGAAATGAGACCGGGAAGCGACCGAAAAAAAATGTTCCGCGAGTTCAACATGGGGCTCCGATTGTGTCCAGTTTTCTTGCCACCCATATCCTATTTGAGGCCGCCTGCCCGAGTCGAGTTTGACGCCGAGACAAAGCTGGGCGAGAATTGAAGAACGGCAATTGCCCTGCAGTGGCAAGTGGGCCTGTGGCGCAGCTGGGAGCGCGCTTCCATGGCATGGAAGAGGTCGTCGGTTCGATCCCGACCAGGTCCACCAAATCTCCCAACAACTTCGACGGCAGGAACGGATACAGCGACCGTGTAGCTGTCATGGTTTGTGCCATGCCCCGCCTTTGTCGTGCTCGCCGCAAGGGCCTCCATCGCGTTGTGCTTCGCTTCCATGCCGCCGCGACTGTACTGCTCCAGCATTTGACGGCCCACCTGACCGGCAATCGCCATGATCGTCGCATCCGGCGTGCCGCTCTCCGCCCCTTTGCGAAGCGAACTTCACTTCGCGGCGAGCAGCGCCTCGGCTTGCTTCCGCGCTTGCGGAAGATTTGCCGAGATGCGGGCCACGCGCTGCAGAATCGCATTGGCCTCGTCGGCGTGTCCCTCCTCCTGCAACGCCCGCGCCAGCAGCAAGTAACCAACGTCGGTGGGTTGCTTCTCCATGGCGGTCGTGTACAGGCGTACGGCCGTGTGCAGGTCGCCATCTTTTTGGGCGATCAATCCGAGTGTAACCATGATCGTGGGTTGGCTGGGCACAAGCTGTAGCGACGTTTCGAGATTCTGCTTCGCCTGCAGCGGCTGCCCCATTTTCCGATAGACCATTCCCAGATCGGCATAGGCCTTAGCGCGCAGGGCCACATTGGATTCGCGAAGAGCTACCATTTGAAACTGCTCGGCGGCCGCTTCCAAATTGCCGCTGACGACCTCATGGTCACCGAGCAGCAGGTGGGCGGGCCAATCGTCGGGACGGATGGCAATCACGGCGCGAAGGTGCGCGGCTGCCTCTTCGGCCTTGCCCTGCTTGTGAAGATATCCAGCCAATCCCGAATGTGCGATGTAGTTGTCCTCGGTCAGCGCCAACGTGCGCTGCCAGAATGCCTCCGTATCGTGCCAGTAGCCCACTTGGCGGTAAGTGAGGATACCCATCGCCAGCAGGCAAAAAACCGCTGGCACGGCAAGCCATCGGGCGCTAATTCGGCGCGCTTGCGCCTCGTCGGCAATCAGCCAGACGACCATCACAAACAACCCAATAAACGAGATGTAGGCATACCGATCGGCCATTGCCTGCGC
>JBEKQG010000204.1:0-4338 GCA_049519955.1 Terriglobales bacterium | reverse complement strand
GCCGGGCGAAAGTCCTGATTGTGCCGATGTGGGGCGACGGAGAGACGCGCCGATGGCACATGGTTCTGGCGAAGGACATCACCGAGGAGAAGCGGGCGGAGGAGGCGGTCGCCACGCTGGTGCAGGTGCGGGCTGACAGCAGCGAGAACTTTTTTAACTCGATGGCCATTCAACTCGCCAAGTGCCTGGAGGCGGACTATACGATCATCGGAGAACTCCTCGAAGGCGAGGAATGTAAGGTGAAAACGATTGGCGTCTGCGGCCAGGGCGCGATCGCGAACAACTTTACTTACGATCTGGCCACTGCACCCTCCGGAGCAGTCATGGAGCACGGTACGTGCTCTTATGCTGCCGGTATCGCCGAGGTTTTTCCGAAAGACCTATGGCTCAAGCAGATGAATGTGGAGGGTTATGCCGGGACGCCATTGCGCGATTCGCAAGGGCGTGTGATTGGCGTGATGGCGGCGCTCTACACGCGGCCGCTGGCGAATGCGAAATTCGCCGAAGCGATTCTGCAACTGTTTTCGACACGGACGGCATCAGAGATCGAGCGCAAGCGGACCGAAGAGGCCTTGCGGCAAAGCGAGGAACGGTTCCGTGTGGCACTGAAGAATTCTCCGATAACGGTGTTCAACCAGGACCGGGATTTGCGCCTCACCTGGGTCTACAATTCGCGGCTTCCGCAGCCGACGAGCGAAGAGATGGGAAAGACCCTGGACGAACTCTTCGATCCGGAGGAGGCAGCGCGCATGACGGAAGTCCGGCGGCGGGTGCTGGAAACCGGGGTGGGATCGCGTCATGAAATGCAGATCAGTTTCGGCGGCGGGAAGCGCTACCTCGATACGACGATTGAACCGGTTTTGGACGCGGCGGGCGCGGTGATTGGAATCACGGGCGCCAGCATGGACGTCACCGAACTCCGGGAAACAACCGAAGCCTTACGCGAAGCCAAGAAGAAGCTTACGGAAGAGAAGCTCTATCTCGAGCAGGAAATGAATACAGCACTGGGATTCGGGGAAATCATCGGGCAGAGTAAGGCCTTGCAGGACGTTATGGAGCAGGTGGGCAGAGTGGCCTCCAGCGATGCCCCCGTGCTGCTGCTGGGCGAAACCGGGACCGGCAAGGAGTTGGTGGCGCGGGCCATCCACCGCTTGAGCCAGCGTTCCAAGAGCAGTTTCATCAAGATGAATTGCGCGGCGATTCCCACGGGGCTGCTGGAAAGCGAGTTGTTCGGGAATGAGAAGGGCGCCTTCACGGGCGCGGTGAGCAGGAAAATTGGCCGCATCGAACTGGCGGACAAGGGCACGCTGTTTCTGGACGAGATCGGGGAGATTTCGCTGGAGTTGCAGCCGAAGCTGCTGCGGGTTTTGCAGGACCAGGAGTTCGAACGGCTGGGCGGAACACAAACCTTGAAGGTGGATTTTCGCTTGATTGCCGCCACCAACCGCGATATCGCGGACCGGGTGCGGGAAAAGGAGTTCCGCAGCGATTTATATTACCGGCTCAACGTGTTTCCCATCCGCGTGCCACCGCTGCGCGAGCGGCGCGATGACATCCGCTTGCTGGTGGAACATTTTGTGCAGAAGTTCGCCCGGCGGATGACCAAGACGATCACGAGCATTCCGAAAGCGACCATGGACGCGCTGGTGGAGTGGGAGTGGCCGGGGAATGTGCGGGAGTTGGAGAACCTTATCGAGCGGTCGGTGATTCTAACGCAAGGTTCGGTGCTGGTGTCTCCGCTAAACGAACTGAAGCCGATGGGCACAGCCGCGGAGGAGAAAGACCGGGATGAAACTCTGGAGGTGGCGGAAAGGGAGCACATTCTACGCGCCTTGCGGGAGAGTCACGGGCAGATTGGCGGGATGAAAGGCGCGGCCATGCGGCTGGGATTGAAGCGGACGACGCTGCAATCGAAGCTGAAGCACTTTGGAATCGTGCCGCGGCCGCCGAGCAGTGGTTCGCCGGGGGCCGAATAGCAAGGCGAGCCGCATCGCGCCAGAGGGTTGCTACTCCTGTTCTTCGTCGATCTTGATGCGCAGCGATTTCAGAAATTTCAGGTCCTGATCGCTGATCTTGAGTTCGGCATTGGTGCTGAGGGTGGAGACCAGGGAAGTCTTGTCGGTGGTGTGTTCGCCCTGCTTGCTGACGCCGATGGTGGCTTCGAGGACCAGGAAAATGTCGTAGCCGCCTTCCTTGATGCGGGCAATCACTTCGGCGATCAATTCGGAATCGGACAGAGATTCGTTGATCGCTTCTCCGAGTTCTTTCATGAGCTGCTTGAGTTGCTGATCCACGACTTCCCCTCGAATTGGACGCCGTTGATGGAAAACATCACAAATAACTGTGATGCCGCCCATCGTCATTGTACGCCCGGGCACTGCTAAAATCGACGTAGGTGACCGAGACATGATCGACGGCCAGACGATGCGAAAAATCAAGCTGATTTTCCGCGCGGCTGCCAATCTGGTGGAGCGCAGCCGGATGGGCGGGGCGGTGCTGGCGGGCGTGCGCGCGACCGCGCGTTCCGTGGGGCGCGTGCTGCACCAACTCTGGCTGGAAGTGACCGGATTCACGTTTTTGGCGATGGCTGCCGTCGGGGCGATGGCGGGCCTGCGCGAGTACGGTAAGTACCAGGGTGGCCATGCGGCAGGGCCGGGGCGGTTGCTGCTCGCGATCTGCTTCACGACTTCGTTCACATGGTTTGGACTGAGCTCATTCTGGCGCGTAAAGAGAAGAAATCAAAGGCTAAAAGCCAAGAGCTAAACCTGCAACAGCAGAGACGCCTCGAGCGCCAGAAGTTCAGAAAGAAGGAAGGCAGGAACATGACGGAAATCAAGCCAGCCGATCCCGCAACGAAAAAAGCAGCTCCCCTCGCAAAACAAGAGACCTCTTCTCATATCGAAGTGAAACCCCTCTACACGCCCGCCGATCTGGCGGGGTGGGACTACGACCGCGATACGGGGTTTCCGGGGCAATTTCCCTACACGCGCGGCGTGCAGGCCACGATGTATCGCGGCCGCCTGTGGACGATGCGCCAGTATGCCGGCATGGGCGACGCCGAGGAGTCGAACAAGCGCTACAAGTATCTGCTCGCCAACGGCACGACGGGGCTGTCGGTGGCGTTCGATCTGCCGACACAGATTGGGCTCGATTCCGACAATCCGCTGGCTGCGGGAGAAGTGGGCAAAGTCGGGGTGGCGATCGACTCCATCGAAGACATGCAGCGGCTGTTCGATGGCATCGACATGACCAAGGTCTCAACCTCGATGACCATCAATGCCTCGGCTGCGATTCTGCTCGCGTTGTACGTGGCGGTGGCGCGGCGGCAGGGCCGGGACATTCGCAAGCTCTCGGGCACGGTGCAGAACGACGTGCTCAAGGAGTACATCGCGCGCGGCACCTATATTTATCCGCCGCAGCAGGCGATGCGTATCATCACCGACATTTTTGCCTGGTCGAACGAGAACGTGCCGGAGTGGAACACGATTTCGATTTCGGGCTACCACATGCGCGAGGCGGGATCGACGGCGGTGCAGGAAGTCGCCTTCACGCTGGGCAACGGGATTGCCTATGTGGAAGCGGCGATCCGGGCGGGCTTGGATGTGGATAAATTCGCGCCGCGGCTTTCGTTCTTCTTTAACGCGCACAGCAATTTTTTGGAGGAGGTCGCGAAGTTCCGCGCCGCGCGCCGCATGTGGGCGAAGATCATGCGCGACAAGTTCAAGGCGAAGAGCCCAAAGTCGTGGATGCTGCGCTTCCACACGCAGACTGCCGGTTCGACGCTGACGGCGCAGCAACCGGAGGTCAACATTGTGCGGACGGCGATCCAGGCGCTGGCGGCCGTGCTCGGCGGCACGCAGTCTCTGCACACGAATTCGTTCGACGAGGCGCTGGCCTTGCCGACCGAGGCGTCGGTGCGGATCGCGCTGCGCACGCAGCAGGTGATTGCGTTTGAATCGGGCGCGCCGCAGACGGTCGATCCGCTCGCCGGGTCGTATTACGTTGAAGCGCTGACCAGTGAGATCGAGAAGCGGGCCGTCGATTATCTGGAAAAAATTGAAGCCATGGGCGGCATGTTGAAGGCCATCGAGCGCGGATACGTGCAGCAGGAGATCCAGAACGCGGCGTACGAATATCAGCAGGCGGTGGATCGAACGGAGGCGGTGGTGGTCGGCGTGAACCGCTTCCAGATCGAACAAGAAAAAGCGGTGCCGCTGCAGCGCATCGATCCGGCGCTGGAGCCGAAGCAGGTGGAACGCTTGCGGGCGGTGCGCGCCAAGCGCAACGTCGCGACCTGGAAGGCCGCGCTGCAGGCGGTCGAAGACACGGCGCGGTCGG
>JBEKQG010000203.1:0-4350 GCA_049519955.1 Terriglobales bacterium | reverse complement strand
CGTACAGTATCAGGTCCCAAAGCGTGAGTGTGCGTCTCAGGCGCGGCGCGTCAGCGGTCGGGTTGGCAGCCGGAGTCATAATGAAGTAAAACTCGTTTCTCGATCCTAAAACAAATCCCCATTATCCTGCGGAAATAATGGGGATCGGGGCAATGGTCACTCGTGGATCGCGGGGACGCAATTGTGCACCTCAGAACGTCAGTATGCCATAAATGAGTAGAGTCTCAGTTTCAACCCGGAAAGATCGGCCGCGAGCAATGGTCGGCGATCAAAAGCATTTTTCTAACTCGTGCGAAATGGCGCTCTTCTCCGAATACATTCGGCACTTTGGCCAGAGAAGCTCTTGACAGAGCCGGCGCATTCACAGATCACCCACTACCAGGGCGTCGGTTGCTTTGTTCGGCGCACCGCGCACTCGATCTCCGGTCTTCGGGAGGCCTTTGGGACGTGACATGATTTGATTGTTCGCACCACTCGCAGCCAAGAACAATTCAGAAGTTGAACCGAGTAGAATATAAGGGTTTTCCCGTTGAGCCGTGTCAGCCTTGTGCCGCGCTGGCATTTTGTCGGCTGTGTACAATCGGGGTGACGAAATGAGCCGCAGCAAAACTCTCCCGACAACACCTGCCCACGTCCGCAAGAGGGCAACCTCAAAAGCACCTTCGAGGACACGCGCCTTAGCCACAGGCAAAACGCTGAATGCCATTCTCTGCGTTCCGCTCGCGGTGGCGACAATCGCGCTCTACATCCCTGTGGGCCGCCATGCCTTTTTCGTCTTCGACGATCGTGATTACGTCACCGGGAACCCCCACATCCATGGTGGCCTGGCCTGGAGCACCATCAAGTGGGCATTTACATCAACCGAGTCTGCGAATTGGCATCCTCTGACCTGGCTTTCCCATGCTCTCGACTACCAACTCTTTGGGCTGAACCCTGCGGGCCATCATTTGGACAGCGTGCTGATCCACACCGTCAATGCGGTGGCGTTATTTCTGCTGTTCGCGTGGGTTACTAAGCGCGTGGGGCCGAGCCTACTGGTGGCGGCGCTGTTCGCGTTCCACCCCTTTAATGTCGAGTCGGTGGCCTGGGTGGCGGAACGCAAGAATGTGCTGAGCACCCTTTTCTTTTTGCTGGCGATCGCTGCTTATGCGTGGTATGCGAAAAAGCCCGATTGGCGGCGATATCTGCTGGTGGCGGCGCTGTTCGCCGCGGGACTAATGGCCAAGCCGATGGTCATTACCCTACCCTTTGTCCTGTTGTTGCTGGATTATTGGCCGCTTGGTAGAACTGTAGGCAGCCCATCTTCCGTTATCCCCGCACCGCAATTGGCAATCTCGAGACTGCTGTTGGAGAAAATTCCGTTGCTCGTTCTCTCGGCGGCAAGCGCATGCATCACCCTAAGGGTGCAGCGAACTGGACATGCAATGCGTACCTTACAACAGTTCCCGCTCGCCATACGAATCGAGAATGCCATTGTGGCCTATGGGCTGTACCTGTGGAAAATGGTCTGGCCCGCGCGGCTTGCTCCCCTCTATCCACATTCCGCCACGCTGCGGGTGTGGCAGGTCACGTTGTCCTCGCTAATTTTGGTCGGGGTCACAGTGCTGGTAGTAGTTCTTCGCCGCAAGCGCTACCTGCCGGTTGGATGGTTCTGGTTTCTGGGTACTTTAGTTCCGGTCATCGGCCTGGTGCAGGTGGGAGATGCCGCCCTGGCGGATCGCTATGCGTACGTGCCGCTGATCGGAATCTTCGTGATGATTGCCTGGGGCCTTGACGACTTAGCGGAGGCAAAGAAAGTCCGCACGTTTTGGCTGGTAATCCCGGCATTGTGCGCGTTGACGGCGCTCGGTTTCGCCACCTCCCGCCAGTTGAACTATTGGGATAACGATTACGACCTGTGGTCGCACGCGCTGGTGGTTAACGAGCGAAATCCCTTTGCGCATGATGCTATGGGTTCAGCTCTCCTGGAACCCAGTCTGGCCGCAGCACTGAACCGCTGGGGGAACTTGGATACGGAACAGAAGCGGATGGACGAAGCCCGCTGGCACTTCGAGCGGGCTGTGGAACTGCGCCGCCAACTGATGCAGCAAAACCCAGCCGCATATCTGCCGGACATGGCCACGACGTTGAGCAACTTGGGGAGCCTGGATCGACTCCAGAACCGGATGGACGAAGCCCGCCAGCATTATGAGGAGGCCTTGAAGATTTACCGTCAACTGGCGCAGCAAAACCCAGCCGCATCCTTGCCGGACGTGGCCGCGATGTTGAACAATTTGGGGTATCTGGATCGACTCCAGAACCGGATGGACGAAGCCCGCCAGCACTGTGAGGAAGCCTTGAGAATTCATCGTCAATTGGCGCAACAGTCGCCGGACCCGTACCTGCCGGACATGGCCATGACGCTGAACAATCTGGCGCTCTTGGAAAGACTCCAGAAGCGGCTGGACGAAGCCAGTCAGTACCATGAAGAGGCAT
Organism: Terriglobales bacterium; assembly: GCA_049519955.1. GTDB lineage: Bacteria > Acidobacteriota > Terriglobia > Terriglobales > Acidobacteriaceae > Acidiflorens. The sequence continues at coordinate 1,875 of JBEKQG010000203.1, read as the reverse complement.
TGAAGATTCAGCGTCAACTTGCGGAGCAGAATCCGGAGGCGTACCTGTCGGAGGTGGCCACGACGTTGAACAACATGGGGAACCTGGAGCTACTCCAGAAGCGGTTGGAAGAAGCCCGCGAGCACTATGAGGAGGCGTTGAAGATTCACCGTCAACTGGAGCAGCAGAGCCCGAACCCCTTCCTGCCGGATATGGCTGGAACGCTGAACAACCTGGGATTCCTGGACAGAATCCAGAACCGGGACGAAGAATCCCGCGCCCACTATACCGAGGCCATGACCATCTACCGAGAACTTGCCCACGGGAACTCGGGCAGATATGCGCACGATATTGCAAGAGTCCAGGCAAGCCTGGAAGAGCTAGGGAAAAAGGCACCCTCCCAATAGTGTCCCAATCTCGCTGCAGTGGGACAAGCTTTTGAGAAATGCATGGAGCTTGCCTACAAAAAATGGCACTGGACCCACAAGAAGTTGGGGGGGATTCCCCTTTCAGCCTTCACATAGGCTCGTTATGCTCGGCGGAGTTTCGATTTCTATTCGCCTCAGTGTGGACTGAACCCCTAAAATGAGACATTTGCGATAACTACACCCAGCCGAGAAAGAGGCTGCGAGTGGGAGTGAAGAAGCGGGTCAACAAGTACCCAAGAGCGTTCCAGTTAATGGCACTGGAGCGGATGAAACATTGCGAGAACGTCTCTGCGTTGGCGAAAGAACTGGGGATTGATCGCAGCGTACTTTACCACTGGAAGAACCACCTGAAGGCGATTGAAGGCGGAGCCGCCGACTCTCCGATACGAGAACTGCGTAAGCAGGTGCGCGATTTGAAGCGCGTGCTGGCGGAGAAGACTCTGGAGGTGGATTTTTTCAAAGGTGCCTTGCAAAGAATCGAAGCTCGGCGCCAGGGCAACAGCGACTCTGGCGGGACGGCATCTACGAACAGATACGGGAAATGATGCCGATGCAAGGCGGCCTGAGTGTCGAGCGGATGTGTGAACTGGCGCGGGTCAGTCGCGCGGGGATCTACCGATTGCTGCAGGAGGGTGCTCCGGGAGAGGAGGAGGTCGAAGTGAGGTCCGCGATTCAGCAGATTGCGTTGGAGCACCGGCGGCGCTACGGCTATCGTCGGGTGACGGCTGAGCTGCGCCGCCGCGGGGTGCTGGTCAACCATAAGCGCGTCTGGCGCATGATGCGGGATGACAACCTGCTCGCGGTGCAGCCCAGGGCGTTCGTAACGACGACCGATTCGAATCACGCACTGGAGATCTATCTGAACTTGGCGCGGCCGGATGACGTTGACCGGTATCGATCAGCTCTGGGTGGCCGACATCACGTACATTCGGCTGCGTGCCGAGTTCGTGTATCTGGCTGTGATTCTGGACGGGTTCTCACGCAAGGTGGTGGGCTGGAAGCTGGACCGCACGTTGGCCGCGTGGCTTGCGACGGAGGCACTGGAACAGGCGATTGGGGTTCGTCGGCCGCTACCCGGGCTCGTGCACCATTCCGACCGAGGCGTGCAGTATGCGTCGGCGGAATACGTTGCGATCCTAACGCAGCATGGGATGGTTCCGAGCATGAGCCGGCCAGCGAATCCGTACGATAATGCGAGTTGCGAGAGTTTCTTCAAGACGCTGAAGCGCGAAGAGATTTATGCGACTGAGTACGCCGATCTCGATGATCTGCGCGAGCACATCGAGGAGTTCATCGAGCGCTATTACAACCAAAAGCGGCTGCACTCGGCACTGGGCTACTGCTCGCCGGAGGAGTTCGAGCAGCAGTGTGATCGCGTCGAAGCAGCAAGCAGTGCAACAGTGAGATTCTTTGCCAGAAATGACGAGAAATCTTCTACAGGGCTGCTGGGGGAAGGGACTCAAGCGCC
>JBEKQG010000202.1:0-5183 GCA_049519955.1 Terriglobales bacterium | reverse complement strand
GAACTGAAACTTGTTTTGGCCCCGCTGTAGCGTGATGGTTTGACCGGCCTGCAGCGGATTCCGTAATCCCCCCAACCGTCCCCCGATGGGGCTGATGTCCACCGTATGAGCGAGTTGAGGCTCCGCGTTCTGACCATTCTCGTCGTCAGGCCAGATTCGCAACGGCAGCACCATCTTAGTGCGCTTGTATCGCTGCACTCCCGATTCCATTGACTACAGATTAGTTCCGTTTGCGAAACGGCACTAGGTTACCGAGGTTACCCGGAGCAACCAAGGGTGTCGTCGGCAGAGACTTTAGCTCGGCGGAATCGGCCTTGTGGGGGCGTGCCGGCAGCCTCTCGTTTGCCACGAACGGATCCTGCGCAGCAGCGTCAATTCGTGAAACGTATCCTGTCCGCCTACCTAGGGACCCGGCTTGGGCGCACCCTGCGTAATCTGCGGAATGTGTTTTCGCTAGGTTGTGCGGAGTGAAGCACATGCGACCAAATCGGGGCGCACTCTCGTAACTTGTCGAGAAGTCGCTGGCGCACGCATGATGGATGGGTAAGGATTATGGCCACAATCATGTCATCGACCGCCCAGCGCGGTTCCGCAGCCAAAACCGCTAAGGCCGGCGTCAGCGAATTGGAGAGAATGCTTCCGGAATCTCCCAGTCCGGACAGGGTCTGTCTCAAGCTCGCCCAGGCGCTGCATGTGTGCCGCAACGAAGTGGCGCTGCTCCGCCTGGAAAAAGGCAGCCTGCGATTTATTTTTCCGTCCGAGCTGCGCTCGGCAGGCGTATTGCCGCTCACCGGATCGGCGGTTGCGGCGCGGACTGCGGCAACCCGCACTCCACTTCTGTCGAATACATTCGCGCGCGTAAAACATGTCAGCCTGTTTGAAGCGGTCAAACTCGGCGTCGGAACCGAGGAAGAGGACCGAAGCCGGGACCAAATGCCGATTCAGAAAATCATGTCCGTTCCCGTAGTGAACTCCGAAAGAAACGTGCTGGGAGTGGTGCAGGTTTCGCGCAAGGGCTTCGATGCTTCGCTCGCTGGCACGGACTTCACCGGCGAGGACCTCAAGCAACTGGAGCAGGCCGCGGAAATTCTCGCCCTCATGCCCTTCATGCAGGCCGGCGCGGAAATTCCCTAAGCGGGTTCATTGCCCGGAGCGTCTCCACGCCAATTTGATCGCTCCCAATCCTCCTCGGTTCGCGGAGATCGCAGCCGCGCCGCCCATCCTGATAAGCTGATTTCTGCGTGGACCGGAAATACGACGTCATCATTCTCGGAGCTGGCGCTGCCGGCCTGATGTGTGCCATGGAAGCGGGCAAGCGGGGCCGGCGTGTCCTGCTGCTCGAACGCGCCGATCGAATCGGCAAGAAAATCCTCATCTCCGGCGGCGGACGCTGCAATTTCACCAACCTGCACACCGGCCCGGAGAATTTTCTTTCGGCCAACCCACACTTCGTCAAGTCGGCGCTTGCCCGCTACCGTCCGGCCGACTTCGTGCGCCTCGTCGAAAAGCACCAAACCCCCTCCCACGAGACACAGCTCGGCCAGCTATTGTGCGATCGGGCGGCGAGCGACAACATGTCGATGCTGGAGCGGGAATGCCGCGACGCTGGAGTGGAAATCCGGTGTAACGCCAAAGTAAAAGAGGTGCGCGAGGACAAGCCGCCGCACAACGGCCAGTTCACCGTGCAAGCCGAGGACGCCAGCTTCGGCGCGCCTCGCCTGGTAATCGCGACTGGAGGTTTGTCGATTGCAAAAATCGGCGCTACTTCGTTTGGTTACGATCTGGCGCGGCAATTCGGACTCAAGATCGTGCCCACGCGCGCCGCCCTGGTTGCTCTCGTATTCGGCGAACCCGACCGCAAGCGCTGGCGCGATCTTGCCGGAGTCTCTACCGAAGTAATTGCTTCCATTCGCGGCACGAATTCCGGCATGAACCGCAACCTGAAACAGGCGTTCCGCGAAAACATGCTTTTCACCCATCACGGCATCAGCGGGCCCGCGATTCTCCAGATCTCTTCTTACTGGGACGGCAAGCGTCCGATTGCTCTCGACCTTGTGCCGGACCGCAATCTTACCGCCGAGCTGCGAACGCGCGGCCGCCGCGACCAGGCGAGTTGGAAATCCCTGCTGCGAGAAGTTCTGCCGCGCCGGTTCGCCGACCGCTGGCTCGATATTTATCCTCTAGCGGGCAACTCCGATCGCGTCTTCGCCGACGCCGAACGCCAACTGCACTCGTGGGAAGTCAAGCCCGAACGCACCGAGGGTTATGGGAAGGCTGAAGTCACCGCGGGCGGCGTCGCTACCGGCGAATTTTCCGCCCAGACCATGGAAGCGCGCAAAGTGCCTGGCCTTTTTTTCATCGGAGAAGTCGTCGACGTCACCGGCCAACTCGGCGGCTTCAATTTCCAGTGGGCCTGGGCCTCCGGCTTCTGCGCCGGACAGGCGGTCTGAGGATAGGCTTCGGTTGTAAGTGCCGCGCCCGACACGAAACGACCCTGAATTTTGCCCAAGCCCGGACCTCCGGCTGGCCAACCATCCGCCACGACAAAACTGGCGGAGAGGGGGGATTCGGTCCCACTGTCAGCATTGATCAAAGTAACTCAATTGATTCGAGATACCGCTTGGGAAGCTCTCGCCGTTAATCCCTCAAAGTCAGGGCACAAAAACGGCACGATCTGAAGCACGTCCGTCACTTTAATTGTTGTTGAGCGATCCATTTGTCCGTGCGGGCTTCGAGGAGATCGAGGGGGAGGGTCCCGCCGTCGAGCATCTCGTCGTGGAAGCTGCGGATGTCGAACTTCGGGCCCAATTCTTTCTGCGCGCGCGGGCGAAGTTCCCGGATCTTGAGCTGGCCGAGTTTATAGCTGAGGGCTTGCGCGGGCCACGCTATGTAGCGGTCGGTCTCGGCCTGAATGGTCGGCTCGTCGACCGCGCCGGACTTGCGGAAGAAGTCCACAACTTGATCGCGTGTCCATCCTTTGGAGTGGATCCCGGTATCAACGACCAATCGCACGGCGCGAAACAGCTCGGAGGAAAGGCGGCCGTAGTCCGAGACCGGGTCCTGGTAGAAGCCAACCTCCTTGCCGAGTTGCTCTGCGTACAGCGCCCAGCCTTCGATATACGCGTTGAAGCCGAGACCATGCAGGCGGAACTTGGGCAAGCCGGTGAGCTGCTGCTGTACCGATAGCTGCATGTGATGTCCGGGAATGGCCTCGTGATAGGCGGTTGCCTCGTCGTCGATGAGCGAGCGCTGCGCGAAGTCGGAGGTGGCGACGACGACGCGGCCAGGTCGCTTGCCATCCGGAGTGCCGGTGACGTAGTGGGTCGCCGCAGCGGACTGAAATGCGGGTATCGCTTCGACGGTGACCGGCGACTTAGGAAGGAGCGTGAATAGCTGCGGCAGCTTCGGCTCCATCTGGGCGATGTAGCGGCGAAAGTCTTCGAGTATCTGCTCCGAGGAAGTCGGGACGTATTTGGGATTGGTTTTCAGCGAGGCCCGGAATGAGGCGCGGTCGGCGAAGCCCGCCTGCTTGGCGACAGCCGTCATCTCGGCCTGGATGCGGTCAATTTCGCGGAGCCCGAGTTGATGGATCTCGTCCGGCGTCATGTGCGTCGTCGTCCGGGCGTAGATGTCGTTTTGGTAGCGCTTCTGGCCGTCTGGCAGAGATGTGACAGAGAGCGTGGTGCGGCCTGCGGGGGCGTATTCCGTGCGGAGGAAGTTCGCGAAAGTCTTGTACGCAGGGATAACGTCGCTGTTGATGGCGTCGGTAATCTGCTGCGTCAAGCGTTTCTGATCTTCGGGCGAGATGCCCGTTGGATATTTCTTTGTCGGCTGCAGAAAAGGGTCGGCTTCGATGATGCCTTCACATTGAACCGGGAGCTTCTCCAGCAGAAATCGGACGGGCATGAGTTTGTCCTTCATGCCGGCGCGGAGAACTTTCGTGGTCTGGCTGAGGGCCCGCGGAATCTGGTGAAGACGGGCGATGTAATCCTCGTAGTGCTTGACGGAATCGAGGGGGACGGACAGCGGCAGATCGGCGAGTCCGGTGTGGATGCCATTCTGCTGATTGATCGGCATCTCGTACTCTTTGAGGTCGAAGTCGGCGATGCGTTGCTCGAGGACACGAACCATGAGGTCGTGGGAGATCTGGTCCTGATCCGAGAATCCCGCACTCGAAATGGCTTCCAGGCGGCCAAGAAAGGCCAAGTCGGTCTTGTGTCGTTGAACGATAGCTTCGAGCGAGTGCTCGGTCAGCTTGTCGTTGTAGCGGTAGTCGCCGAAGGCGGTTGCACGCTCAGGAAAGTTGCGGAGGTCCGACTCGTACTGCTCTTCGAAAAGTGCGTTTTGGGCCGAGACGCGCTCCGCAACTGGCTTGATGCTCTGGGCGAAGACACAACCGGCCATGGCGACTAAGAAAAGCAGGCTTTGGTGAAGGCGCATAGGTGTATGCAGGGTACCAGAGAAAAGTCTGCTGCGCGAAGCGCTGAAGCCTCTCGCAAACCATTTCCTTGGTCAAGGAGATCAGGCGGTCCGGCGACGAGCTTGGGATCCTGGGCGCGGACTTTCGGGGCCACTGGATTTCTGTCCGCGCTTGTACTCGAACAGCCCGTACAGCCCGCCCAGCACTGAGAACGCGATCAGAACGAAAAGTATTGGCCAATAGTACTGGGCAAAAAGCCTCACAATGTGCCGCCCATAGTGGACCCCGAGATAAGCCAGGATCGTGAACCGGATGCCGCGCCCCACGGCCAGGGCGGTCAGAAACTTTTTGGTGGGATACTGCATGGCGCCGGCTGCCAAAAGCATGGGCACTATGGGAAACGGCGGCGGCAGCAGAGCGGGGACCGCAACCGCCGCGAAGCCCCAGCGCGAGAAAATCGCGTAGACTCTGTCGGTCGTTTTCTTCGAGAACCTCTTTTCCAGAGTTTCTTTGCCACCTTTGCGAGCCATGCGGTAAGTAAGATAGCCCCCGAGAATGGCTCCCACCGTTGCCATGACCGCATAGTAGACCCACATGACGCTATGGTGGGCGGCCAGCAGAATGGTGACGATGTCCGTGCTGCCCGGCAGAGGGACGACCGAGTTGTCGGCGAGCCCCAGCAAAATGAGGCCCGGGCCGCCAAGATGAATCAGCCATCGCAGGGCGCTCTTTTTCGAAACAAGCAGGACAATCGCAAGCAAGT
>JBEKQG010000201.1:0-4861 GCA_049519955.1 Terriglobales bacterium | reverse complement strand
GCCTTTCCTTCACATACACGTACGTCGATACAGCCCTCAACATCAGTCGCTCACCGCCTTCCGTTGCTACGTCCGGTTGTCGCGTCTGGTGGTTGCGCCCGCCGGAACCGAGACTCTTTATTGTAGCGGGAGCGAGGCATTCTAGGACGAGAATCCGATCGTTTCACCGCTGGTTCACCGCCGAGACGCGGAGGATGCCGAGAAAGGCTTAACCACAGGGAACACAGAGGAACGCACTGGGAGCCCGCTTACTTCTTATTGCGTTTGCGTGGCGTCGTCTTGCGCACGGCTCTCTTCTTTGGCGCTTTAGCTGCGACTAGGTCATACGATTGCCGAATGAGGGCTTCGATCTCTGTAAAGGGCAGGACGTTGGAGCTTTCAAGCAGGATCCATTTGTAGCGCCCCACATACTGGGCTTGGGAGATGCCTTCGATTTCGAGGAGTTCGTGGAATTGTTCCGGAGCGCACTTCAAGGTGATGGGAGTGAGGTTGCCGGCGGAAAGATCGACGATCGCGAATATCTTGCCGCGCACCTTGAAGCAAAGGTTTTCGCCCCATTGCAGCTTCTCGGTCGTGTCCGGGAGGGAGAGGCAGAGTTCGCGGAGCCAGTCGGCGTCGGGCATGTGAGAGAGCATAGCGCGGAAGCGGGAGGCAAGAGACGCGGCAAGCCGCGTTTCTACTAGCCAATTGCTGCGGATCGGGAGCTAGGCGCTACACCTGATCTCTAGCCTCTCCGAGCGCCACCGATACTTCTAGCTGTTTCTTCCCGCGGAAAATCGTCACCTTCACGGTGTCGCCGGCGCGGTGTTTGTTCATAATCTGCGCGAGAATTTGCTGACTCTCGATTTTTTCTCCGTCGATGGCGACGATTAAATCGCCTCCGATCATGATGGGAATGTTGCCTAAATAGGCGCGCTCGGTGCCGCCGCGCAATCCGGCGCGGTCGGCGGAGCCTCCGGGAACGGCTTGCACGATAAGCAGTCCGTAGTCGGCGGCCAGGCCAAGCTCGTCGGCGATTTCCGAATCGATGGGAATTGTGCGCACGCCGAGCGCAGGACGGCGCACGCGCCCGAGCGTGACCAGATCGTTGACCACAGCCTTCGCCGTATTGATCGGAATCGCGAAGCCGATGCCCGCGCTCTGTCCCACGCTCGACGCGATCATTGTATTGATGCCGATCACTTCACCGTGCCAGTTGAGCAGCGGCCCGCCGGAGTTGCCGGGATTGATGGCCGCGTCGGTCTGAATGGCTTCTTCGATGACCAACCCGTCGGGCTCCTGCACCTCGCGGATCGAACTGACGATACCCCGCGTCAACGTGCCCGCGAGTCCGAACGGATTGCCAATGGCATAAACCTTCTGGCCGACTTGCAGATTGGCGGAGTCGCCCAGAATCATCGGCTGCAAGTCGGGAGCTTTGATCTGGACGATGGCCAGGTCGTGCGACTTGTCGGTGCCGACGATGGTGGCTGGATATTTCTTGTGATTGTGCAGCGTGACTTCCACCTTCCGTGCCTCGGCGATGACGTGATAGTTGGTGAGGATGTGTCCTTCTTTGTCGATGACAAAGCCCGATCCCTGGCCTTCCTGCGGCACCAGGCCATAGAAGAAATCGAACGTCATGACGCGCGACGTGATGTTGACGACAGACGCGATGTTCTTGCGATAGACGTTGATGTTGTTCTGCTCTTCGGCGTCGAGCGATTCGCTGCCCGCCGCTTCCGTGATTTCCACGTGCTGCGGACGTCCAATCCAGCTGAGAGGATGCAAATGCCCGTTGCGATACGTCGTGAAGTAGAAGAACGCCGATGCCAGAACAATCGCGAAAAAGAATGGGCGCAAAAATCTCATCGTGGTTAATCCTTGTTGCTTCCTGAAAGCCTGCAACTTGAATTTTAGCGAAAAGTGCGTCTTGCCGCAGAGATCGCAGCTTGCACGGGGCTTTTTAATCCGCCGTCCCCTGTGTTCCTCTGTGTTCCCTGTGGTAAGGGTCTTCTCTGCTTACTTTGCGTCCTCCGCGTTCGCTGCGGCTAGAAGGTTGCTTTACCCCAGCCGCCGCCTGGGGATTCTATGCGGATCCTCTCTCCGGAACGCAGGCGAACGCTGGTCTTGCCGGGAATTTCTTCTTCCGACCCATCGCGCCGGACGATCACAGTCCGGCCAGGCGCGCCGTCGGCTCCGCCAGCCAAGCCATAGGGTCCGCGAGAACGGCGGTCGGCAAGCATCGTAACCTGGGCATCGGTCAAGACTTCGATTTCGCGCACGATTCCGTCTCCGCCCGTGTGCAGGCCCGCGCCCCCACTTTTCGAGCGCAGCGAATACTGCCGCAGCCGAATCGGGTAAGCGTATTCCAGGGCCTCGGCGGGCGTGTTGAGCGAGTTGGTCATGTGAGTATGGACGCCCGAGACTCCGTCTTTCGTCGGCCGCGCGCCCATGCCGCCGGCGATGGTCTCGTAATACGCGAAGGGCTCAGCGTCGCGCGGATCGATGCCGCCGATCGTGAGGTTGTTCATCGTGCCCGAAGCGGCGGCCGGAATGCGCTCGGGAATCGCCTGCGCCAGCGCCTTCAGAATCACGTCCACAATGCGCTGCGAGGTTTCGACATTGCCTCCAGCGACGGCGGCGGGAGGCTTCGCGTTGACCACGGTTCCCGATGGAGCGATGACACGGATGGGGCGCATGAGGCCGGAAGTGGCGGGCACGTCTTCGCGCAGCAGGCAACGAAAAACGTAGAAGCACGCGGAGTAGGCGATGGCCTCGACGGCGTTGATCGCGCCTTGCACTTGCGGGTCGCTCCCGGTGAAGTCGATGGTGACTTGGGCGCGAGACCGCTTGCCGCCGGTCGCGGCGTGAAACGCGGCAAGCCGCGTCTCAGCAGCGGATTTCTTCCTGGCTGGACCTTTGACTTCTATGGTTACTGCGATGCGGACGGGTTTGGCTTCCACGCCATCGTCATCGAGAAAGTCCTCGGCCTGATAGCGGCCCGGCGGAATGGTCGCGAGAAAGGCGCGCATCATTTCTTCGGAATAGACGAGCAAGTCCGCGGCGGCCTGTTTGGCGCGGGCGATTCCGTAAGGGGCGCAGATTTCGCGCAGGCGCCGCGCTCCGGTCTGGCAAGCGGCGATCTGCGCACCGAGGTCGCCTTCGCGTTCTTCGGGCGTGCGCACATTGTTGAGCAGCAGCGCCAGCACATCGGCGACCAGCTTTCCGCCGCGCATGATTTTGACCGGCGGGATGCGGAAGCCTTCCTGGTAGATTTCGCGGCACGGCCCCATCGAGCCGGGGTAGGTTCCGCCGACATCGGCGTGATGAGCGCGGGAAGCGACGTAGAAGTCGGGAGTGGTTCTGTGGTGGCGGGGCTTCGCCCCGCCGGGACGGGGCCGAGCCCCATCCCCACACAGATACACCGGCATCACCAGCGTGATATCGGGAAGGTGCGTGCCGCCGCGGAAAGGATCGTTGAGCATGACGACATCGCCGGGTTCGAGCTTGCCCTGTTCCACCACTGCGGCCACCGACATGGGCATCGAGCCCAAATGCACCGGCATGTGATCGCCCATGGCGACGACTTGTCCCGCGGCATCGAAAACGGCGCAGGAGTAGTCGCGCCGCTCCTTAATATTGGGAGAGAAGGAAGTGCGGCGCAGCGCTGCTCCCATTTCTTCGGCGATGGAGTGGTAGAGGTTCTTGAAGACCTCGAGTTCGACGGGATCGCGCATGTCGGTAACGAGTGTACGCCAGCCGTGAAGAAGTCAGAAGTAAGAAGTCAAATTGCAGAAGTACCCCTTGGACGGTGTGGTGGATTGCTTTCTACTTCTTCAATTTGACTTCTGACTTCTGCAATCTCCTGGTGCTACACTCGTCTAATTATGGCCGAAGGGCGTTCGCGGATATGGATTTGGCTGCTGGTGGGCGGCGGGTTGTTTGCGCTGTTCGTGGTGGGCGTGTTCACGCTGGTGTACCTGAGTCTTGGCGGCGAGGATGAAGAGTCGTTTTCCGGCTTCGGGCCCAAGATCGCAGTCGTCGAGCTGGATGGCGTAATTTTCTCTCCCAAGCAGGTCGTCACGCAGCTCAAGAAGTTTGCCGATGACGATTCCGTCAAGGCCATCGTCCTTCATGTGAATTCGCCCGGAGGCGGCGTGGCCGCGTCGGAGGAAATTTACCGCGAGGTCAAGCGGATCCGCGACGAAAAGAAAAAACGCATTGTGGCATCGATCGAGACGGTGGGCGCGAGTGGCGCCTATTACGTGGCCTCGGCCACCAACAAGATTTATGCCGACAAGGGCAGCGTGGTGGGATCGATCGGCGTGATTGTCGAGTGGGTGAACTACGGCGAACTCCTGCGCTGGGCGAAGCTGAACCCGATCACGATGAAGACGGGAGAATTCAAGGACACGGGCACCCCGACGCGCGAGATGACGCCCGCCGAACGCGAGTACATGCAGGGCTTGATCGACAACATGTGTACGCAGTTCATCCAGGCGGTGGCCGACGGCAGACACGCGAAGGAAGAAGACATCCGCGCCATCGCCAACGGAAAAGCGTGGACCGGCGAGCAGGCCGCGGAGCTGAAGCTGGTGGACCAGATCGCGGATTTCGAAGGAGCGGTAAAGGACACGGCCCGGGCGGTGAATATCTCGGGCGAGCCGACGCTGGTCTATCCGCCGAAGGAGAAGCGCTCGGGCCTCGATCTGCTGTTTGGCGATGTTTCCGATTATTTGCCTACGCGCGAGAAGCTGTTGGAGCAGCAAGTCGGCTTTTACTATCTCTGGAAATAGCGGCGCAGTTCTCAGTTCCCGGTGCTCAGTACTCAGAACGAGCGCTGCGTCCTTGATACTGAGAAACGGGAACAGGGGACTAG
>JBEKQG010000200.1:0-4875 GCA_049519955.1 Terriglobales bacterium | reverse complement strand
ATCGGTGATGTCCTCGCCGGCGACAATGACGCGGCCGGAATCTGGCTTCAGAAAGCCCATGATGTTGTGCAACGCCACCGATTTTCCGACGCCGCTGCGTCCGAGAATGCAGACCATCTCCCCTGGCAGCACGTCGAAGTTGACGTTCTCGAGAACGACCCGGCCTGCAAACGCCTTGCAGACGTCCTTAAATTCGATGTAGGGAGATAGTGTGTTGGCAGCACCCATGGCTATCAGCATCGCACGAGATGCCTCGTGGCTCAAGCGGAAGCGCAGGAACAACCACCCCCGCCGCTGCCCTATGGAAAAGCATAAGTCACAGGCCCCAATGCACGGAAGTAACCTATTCAGAACAGCCCATCCGGCGGAAGATGGATATGTCCGATTGCTAGGGGAGCGCTGCTCGCCATCATGCCGCAAAGACTCATCGACGTTTTGATGCTGGGACGCTGTTCGCACGAGTTTTCCTGGCCGCGCCGCAAGCCGAACGGCGAGTACTACCAAGTCTGCCTGCTGTGCGCCACCGCTTACCAGTACGACTGGAAGACCATGCGTCGCGGCAACCCGGTGGAGGAATCGCCGGCCGAGACCACGGCCGTCCGGCGCCGCTCCGGTCAAAAGCAACCGACGTGGATGCCGCGGGCGCGGCGCCTGCGCACCAACATTCCGGTTCGCTACCGCGGCAAGAACCTTCATACCTGGTACGAAGGCGTCATACAGAACATCAGCCACTCCGGCGTGCTGTTTCACGGTCCGCAGCAACTGCCGCCCAATGCTCTGCTGGAATTGATCTTCGAGATGCCCGAAGAAATCTCCGGACAAAAGAACAGCAACGTGCTTTGCCAGGGAAGGCTGATCCGCGTCAAGGATGCTGTGGACAATATCGAAGACGCTTTCGGCCTGGCCGCCTCCATCCTCGACTACAAGTTTCTCCACCACGACTGACCTGCCCACCGACTTAAGAACGCCCAGCCCGAAAACGCCCGTCCCGCGAAGGGGCGCGGCGGGCGTATACTAGCCTCGTTTTTGAAGTTAAGAACGAAATTCCGGCTAAGTTAGGGAATCGGTGCGCAAAATTATTGCATTTATATTCCTCGCCATCTGCCCCGTGCTCTCTGCCCAGCAGGCACTCGATAGCGACGCCGTCGTCAAGTTGGTTAAGGCCGGCCTGTCAGATGATCTGATTGTCTCCACCATCAACGCATCGCCTGGAAACTTTGACGCGTCTGTGGATGGACTGATCGCCTTGAAGGCCGCCGGCGTCAGCGACACAGTGGTTGCGGCGATTGTGTTGAAAGCCAACGCACCCGCGCCGTCCACTCCGGCAACGACACCACCACCATCCGCAATTGCGCAAGCTCCCGCACCTGACGAGCCTCCACCACCGCTTTTCCATTCCACCGACGGGAAGATTCGCCTCTATGTCACTGACCGCCCAATTTTCGAATCTACTGCGATCATGCGGGCAGCGGGAGACAGATATGGCGGTGCGGCGGCCGGTGTGGATCATACACAAGCGGGGGACGACCCTAGAACGGTCGAGGTAGAAGCGGACATTGTTGAATCATGCCCTGCGAACATCGTCGTTTCCAATAATCCGAATCGGGCGGATTACATACTTGTTTTCCGTCGTCGCGGAGGTTCGCGCAGCTCGATGTATGCTTTTGGAGGATTGTCGGGGTTAGCCATCGCGGCGGGTATGAAAGTTAATGGCGCGTCACTTTTCGAGAACAACGGCGATATGGTATACGCCACCAAGCAGACGACGGTCGAGAAGTCGATCGAAGACATTTGCGCCCATATTCCGGCTCAATCGACGGTCACAGCGCCAGCACCTGCAAATGGTTCAACGACAGCTTCAGCGCCAGCACCGGCTCCGCCGCGCTCATTCCTAACAGCAAAGGACATGCAAGCGAAAGCCTGCGGCCCGAAAGACAAGGAGGTGAGCTACAAGGCCAGCACGGACAAGAGCCAGCATCCAACCCCGGCACCACCGGCCGACAAGGCGCTCATCTATGTGGTTAGCGCTTCATCAATGGGCAATACGGTCCAAAGTAGGCTGGCGGTTGATGGCGACTGGAAGGGAACAAACCGGGGCAACAATTACTTCTACTTTACCCTCGCCCCGGGCGAGCACTATTTCTGTTCAATGGCGGAGAATCAGAGCGAACTGGCACTGGATATGGCCGCGGGTGAGACCTACTACCTCCTCCAGTATGTACAAACGGGAATCATGAAAGCGCGCAATAAACTGGGGGTTATGAGCGAGGAAGAGGGCAAGAGCAAGCTGGCGAGTGCCCACCTCAGTACATGGGAGGTCAAGTAAACCAGTAGCCATCGCTGGCGGGGGCCCGCACGGGCTTTTTTTTCGCGTGCCGGAACTGCGCCTGGAGTTCGATCCACGCCCCATGACCCGCCGTTCCCCGCAGACCCACAACGACTTGCCAGCCCACAGAGGTACATTCACCTTCGTGCTCAAAAGCCCCGCTGCGGCGGCTTATAATCATTTAAGCCCAATCAGACTGAGCACTTAGCCGACGTGGAACCTCTTTTTCAAGTCGCGATCTTCGCCTTGGGGCTGTGCTTTGGCAGCTTCCTGAACGTCTGCATCTACCGCTTGCCGCGCGGCAAGTCGGTGGTCGCGCCGCGCTCGGCCTGCCCACAATGCGGAGGTCCGATCCCGCTCTACCACAACCTTCCCGTTCTGAGCTGGCTGATTCTGCGCGGGAAATGCCGCTCCTGCAAGCAGCCGATTTCGCCTCGTTATCTCGTAATCGAAGCGCTCACGGGCTTGCTCTTTCTGGGCTGTTATTCACACTTCGGCTTAACGTTCCTGGCGCTGAAGTGCGCCGTGCTGGGCTACCTGCTGCTTGGCCTCATCTTCACCGACGCCGAAACCAAGCTGCTTCCCGATGCCCTGACTCTGCCTGGGCTCGCGCTCGGAATTGTCTTCAGCCTCCTCGTTCCCGTCGATGATCTCGCCTCGCGAATCATGCCCGGCCTGGTATCGCAGGCGATGCGCGGCCAGATTTCGTGGCAAATATGGTCGCTGTCGGACTCGTTGCTCGGGGCCGCCGTCGGCGCCTCGTTTCTCTACGGCGCGGCAGCCATTTACCTGAGGGCCCGCGGTGTCGAAGGCATGGGATTCGGCGATGTCAAGCTCATGGCCTTCGTCGGCGCGTTCCTCGGAACCAAGCTCACAGTGTTGACCATTTTTGCCGCGTCGCTGGCCGGTTCGCTTTTCGGATTGAGCACCGTCGCCGCCGTCTGGATCAAACGCCTTCGCCGTATCGAGGCCCGCGGCGCTTTCCCGGCGCAAGCCCGCCGCCGCGCCTGGCAATCGGCGCGCCTGGCGCTTCGCTATTATGAGATGCCCTTTGGCGTCTTTCTCGGAGTCATGGGCCTATTGTCATTCCTCTTCGGCAACCGCGTCCTGCACTGGTATTGGAGGACGTTGTGAAGCTGCTGATGAATCCCATGGTGCTGCGGCTGGGCATGCTCCTGTTCGTTGCCATCGCAGCCTTCGGGCTGGGGTTATTTACGATCCGGCGCCTGCGCAAGAACCTCGTCCCTGAACCCGATTCCCACAATTACATTCCCCTGGCGGACGACGGATTGCCCGTGCACGCCTATCACGCCGTCATTCAACAACTCAAGCAGCAAAAGTCCGAGCTCGCCGCCCAGCAACTTTCGGACCGCAGAAAGGCCAAGGCCTCCGACGCGCTGAGCTCGACCATTCTCGCGGACCTTTCCTGCGGCGTCCTGTTTCTCAATAGCAGCGGCCTGGTGCGGCAGGCGAACTCGGCGGCCCGCAAACTGTTGGGATTCGACTCCCCGGTGGGCTTGCGCGCGGCCGATCTTTTCCGCACGGCCACACTACGCCCGGCCAATAACGGTCCCACTTCCCGTCCGCATTTGGAAGCGCCGGATTCGGATGGGAGCGTGGCAGAAGCTCTGGCTCCCGCTCTGGCGGGGAAGTCCGCGGTCCGCGGCCTGTTGGTGAATTACCTCAACCGCGATGGACAAAGCTCGGTGCTCGAAGTGACCGCCTCTCCGGTCCTCGCCGACGATGCGAGTCTCATGGGCACCACGCTGGTACTGACCGACAAGACCGACATTACGCGCATCCGGCGCGATCAGGAAGTGCAACGGGAAATTTCGTCGGACCTCGCCTTGGGCCTGCGCAATTCCCTCACGACGATCGCGGGATGTGCGCGGCAACTGGCCTGTAGCCGCGACGCCGAACTGACGCGCGAATTGGCCGACGCCATCGCCCAAGAAGCGGCGCAACTGGACCGGACCATCGGTGGTTTCCTGGGAAACGCCCGGGCTGCCACGACAAGTCCTTGAGTTGTGAGTTGTTCGTTGCCAGCACGCAGTTGGCAGTCTCCGGTCCATGGAGATTGGATAGTAAGCACTGGGTACGAATTCGCGATTGCAGGCCGCCATCAAAATCGCGGCTTGGGGAAAGGACGATCACATGAAGCACGTGAAACTCATGCCAATCATGGCGCTGCTATTGGCTCTGCTCCTGTTGAGTGCCGGGAGCGCGGCCGCCCAGTCACTCGGGGATTACGCGCGGGCCTTACGCAAGAACAAAGTCGAGCCCAATTCCGCGGCGCACCACTACGACAACGACAATCTTCCTACCGGAGCACCTCTGAGCGTGGTTGGGCCTCCGCCGGCAGCCGCCGCCAGCACCGCGGATGACAACTCCGCGAAGCCGCCCGCCGCCGATCAAGCCGCACCCGCCGGCGACCGACAAAAGGCAGCGGATGAGTTGAAGGACAAGCTCGCCCAGCAGAAAGAGAAGATCGCTGCACTGAACCACGAACTCGACCTCGATCAGCGCGAACTTCGCGTGCGCTCCGCCGC
>JBEKQG010000199.1:0-4895 GCA_049519955.1 Terriglobales bacterium | reverse complement strand
GGCCGTCACCGTCGTGAACCCGACGCCCGGAGGAGGCACGAGCGCGCCACAAACGTTCACTATTAACTGAAGACGACGCCGTCACGCAGACCGTGCAACTCAGCGGAACGGGCAAGTAGCGACGTGGGGTGACGAATCGCTGAAGCGGGAGCCGGCCGGAGCGCGTGTGGGGCGCGCTCCATGCCAAGCCGGTTCCCGCCGCAGCAAAACCCGAACCAGGTCTCGGGTGTCAGGCGTCAGCTCTCAGGAAAAGCGTGGGCGCGATCTTCCTGACACCTGAGGCCTGCCACCGGATTCCGAGACCTGTTCTTTTTGCCGGGTTGCGCCCGGCAGAGTTTTCCCTGCCCGCCAACTCTAAGCCGCTTCCAATGTTCCTTCTCCTGCCTCTACTTCTAAGCGGTTCAGAACACAGTCATTTGTGAAAACGTTTATTTTTCCGTCATGGCGCTTGGCTTGCTCCTTGTCTAGCCACAAGGAGCCAATGTGGACAGCGGATTCTATGCATCGTGTGCGGGATTGCGGGCGCAGAGCGAGGCGCTCGAAGTGTTGGGCCACAATCTCGCCAACCTGAACACCGCCGGCTTCTCTCCCACCATCGGCATCATCGGCGCCGTGCTCGGCTTGATCCAGGTCATGCAACACCTGGACAGAATCGATGAAGTCGGAAAAGGCATTGCCGTCGCTTTTGTCGCGACCCTCTACGGCGTCGGCACCGCCAACCTCATTCTGCTGCCTTGCGCGGGAAAATTGAAACTTCGCATCCGCGACGAACAGATCATCCGCGAAATGACACTCGAGGGCGTGATTTCCATCCTCGAAGGCATGAACCCTCGCATGTTGGAGGCGAAGCTGCTCGGCTTCCTCTCGAAGGCCAACGAACCCACCGCCGTTCCCGAGGAGTTCATCCCATGAGCCGGCGCAAGCGCCGCCCCGCCCGCGCCAATCGCGACCGCTGGCTGGTTTCCTACGCCGACTTCATCACTCTCTTGTTTGCCTTTTTTGTCGTGCTCTACGCCTCCTCCCAAGTCGACAAGAGAAAAGTCGGCAAACTGGCTTTGGCCATTCAGGTCGCTTTTCAGGAGATGGGTGTCTTTCAGGCTTCCACGACAGAAGTTCCGATCGATGCTTCCAAGCCCATGCCGTTCGCCATCGCGCAAGCCATCGAAAACTCGGAACGCACCGCAAATCTCGGGCGGATCGTATCTTCGCCCACCGGCGCGCCGGGCACAGCCGTGGAGAACGGCGACCTGGTCCAATTGCGCGCCGAACTGGAAACCACGCTCGCTATGGAAATCAAGCGCCAGGAAATCGCCATGCGCAGCGATCCCGACGGCCTCGTGATCAGTTTGCGCGAGGTCGGTTTCTTTGAGAGTGGATCGGCCCAAATGAAGACCGAGTCGCAGGCCGCCTTCGACCGCATTGCCAACATCCTCCGCGAGCGCGACTATCGCCTGCGCATCGAGGGCCACACCGATAACGCTCCCATTCACAACTCCCGCTTTCCTTCCAACTGGGAGCTCTCCATATCCCGCGCCACCGAAATTGTGCGCCTCCTCATCGTCAGAGATGGTTTCACTCCCGATCGCCTGAGCGCCGCCGGTTTCGCTGAGTTCCACCCCGTCGCAACCAATCTCACCTCGGACGGTCGCGGCATGAACCGCCGCGTCGATATCATCGTCCTCGGCCACGCCGCGGCGGAGGCTACGCCCGGCCAGGCCGCGACCCAAGCCCAGACTTTAGCCACGATTTCTCCGGCAACTCCCGCGGAAATGAAGACAGCGCAGCCGTCGTCCGCTGCCCCACCCAAGCCCACGGCCGTGAGGGCTACAAACGGCCATCTGCAACAGTAATTTCACCTAGACTGCACGTTCGATGAGAACCGCGGATAGTGGGCTACTTTGATTTTGAGACGACTGGCGAACGTGGCATACTTGAAGCATGAAACAGACCACATTGGGGACTGCCCTTCTATTTACAAACGTTGGATTGCCCATTGTGGGGGCCTACTTTTACTTCTTCAAGATATTTCCTCTCCACATCGTCATCGAATCAACTGTCATTGAGTTCGTAGTTTTGAATGTGTACCTCGTAATAGCGTTCAAGATTTGGGGTTCACAATCAAAGTAGCCCAATACCGAACCCGGAATCGTTTGCGCCCAACTCCCCCGCGGAAGTAAGATTCCCTCACTCCCATGTCTGAAGCGATTTCACCCGAGCCCACGCCTTCGCATCCCGTTTCCCCAACAACTTCCGTCGAGGTATTCGCGGTTTACGGCGTCGAACCCGAGATCCAGGCCTACGCCATGGCCAAGTATTCGCGATCCTCCCTTTCGATGAAAGAGTCGCTGAAGGAAATCACCCTCCAGAAGGCGGAAAAATTCCTCAACACTTTCTACTTTCAGTACGGGCACCGCTCCATCGCCGACCTCGCCCACATCGCGCTCGCCATCGAGCGCCTCTCCATCCTCGCCGCCATCGTCGTTGCCGACGAGCAGCGATGGGATGGCCAGGAGCGCTCGACTCGCTATCAGGATTTCAGGAAGAGCGGCTACTACACGCCCAGTTTTCAGAGTGAAAATGCAGGGCGGGAGGCTTCGTCCGCCGAGATTCTCTATCGCGAGACCATCGAGTCTCTCTTCGCAACCTACGAGAAAGTTTCCCAAAGAACTTTCGACTATCTCGCCAGCATCGCGCCGCGTCCCGCCGAAATGAAGCTGGACGCCTACGACCGCACCCTGGGCGCCCGCGCCTTCGACATCTCTCGCTATCTGCTGCCGCTCGCCACCAACACTTCACTCGGCGAAATCGTCAACGCCCGCACCCTGGAAAATCAGGTTGCCCACCTGCTCTCGCAGCCGCACAAAGAAGTCCGCGATCTCGGATTGTTGCTCAAACAGGCCGCCATTTCTCCGGCCTACAACGCGAACGAAGAATCGCTGCGCACATTGGTCGCCGAAATCCGCGCCGTGTCGCCCGAACTGGCCGAGCGCGCCGAACGCGAACTCTTGCGCGAAGTCCGCGTTGCGCCCACCCTCGTCAAGTATGCCGATCCGAATCCTTACGAAATCGAAACGCGCCGTGAACTCCAGCAAGCAGCAGCTGCACTGATGCAAGGCGCGGCCATTGAACCCGCGCCGCTGGTCGATCTTCTGGACAACGATCTTCTGAGCAACAATCTGCGCGAAGATGCCGCCTTCGAGATCGAGCTTGCCACCACGCTCGTTTACGGCCACTGCCATTATTCCTACCGCCAGCTTCGCCAGGCAATCAAAGCCGCCGGCGAAGCGCGCCGCCGCGAAATCGTCGATCTCGGCCTGCGCCATCGCGGCCCGCACGATGAACTGTTGCGTGAGTTCTCCGCCGGCCAACAGTTCCGCTTCGACATTCTTATGGATATCGGCAGCTTCCGCGACATGCACCGCCATCGCCGCTGCGTCCAGATCATGCAGGATTTCACCACGCTCCACGGCTTCGACACGCCGCCCGAAGTCGAAGCCGCCGGCGTCCACTCCGATTACGAATCCGCGATGCAGCGCGCCGAAACCGCCGTGCGCGAGCTTTCCGCGACTGGCGGCAAAGAGGCGGCGCAAAATGCGCAGTATGCGATCCCCTTCGCTTTCCGCAAGCGCGCGCTGTTTAAGATGGACTTCGCCGAGGCCGTCTACATCTCCGAGTTGCGCACCACGCCCGCCGGACACGCCTCCTATCGCAACGTGGCCTATGCCATGTATGAAGCCGTCGCCGCAAGGTATCCTGCGCTGGCAAAATATTTCCGCGTGCACGACGTGCGCGAACCGTTGGATTTGTTGAAACGGTAAGTTGAATGTGGCGCGAGCTCAAATTGACGCCGGTGAATCCCGGCCTCTAAAATCACTTCATCCATGCCCAATTACGAATACCTGTGCCAGAAGTGCGGACACCGCTTTGAAGAAATCCGCAAGTTCTCCGACAAGCATCTACGCAAGTGCCCCGAATGCGGAGGCGTCCTCGAGCAAGTGATTTCGGCTCCAGCCGTGCAGTTCAAAGGCTCGGGCTGGTATGCGACGGACTACCCGAAGAAAGGTGCTGCTTCCGCGTCGTCTTCCTCATCCGAAGGCGACGGCCTCCTGATAGACACAAAGAAGGCCGACAAGCCCAAGACCGAAACCTCGAACAAGAAACACCGCAAGGACTAAAGACGGCGCCCGTTTCACAGGGATCGCGGACTGGCATCCTTAAGAAGAAGAGACTGGCGATTCAACAAGCAACGCTTTTGATCGCTAGGCCTTCCCCCGTGTTCATCTGTGTCCTCTGTGGTTCAGGCTTTTCCCTGGCACCGCATCCCTCTGAGGCGCCCCGGACTACACTTTCGTTGGACCCGCCATAGACCCAACCCGTTCTTCATCCCGCAATCATCGGCACCGCCACCAGCGCGGCAATCATGCCAATGGTGCGGGCGCGGCTGAAGTGTTCGCGCAGAAAAATGCGAGCCAGCAGCACGGTGACGGCGGGATAGAGTGAGCTGAGCACGACCGCTGCGTCCAGGCGTCCAATTTGAGCCGCTCGAATAAAGGCGGTGCTGGCGCCGATGTCGAGGACCCCGGCAAACACGGCAATCCCCAGCACCGGCGTGGGCACCGCGCGCAGTCGTCTTCCGAACAGAACGATAGCGGCCGTGACCAGCAAGGACGCCGATCGCGAGCAGCCCGCGACCCACAACGCCGAGGCGTTTCCAGCCTGGTGTATGCAGAGATAAAAACCGGCGAAGCCGATTCCGGCCAGCACGGCTAAACCCAGTCCTTCAGGACGGCCGACCCCCGCTTCGCTGCGTGAGATCAGCCAGACCCCGATTCCCGCGAGAACAAAACCGGACATGTGCCGGTAGCTCGGAAAGCCCTCCGCGAATGCGGTCACGA
>JBEKQG010000198.1:0-5029 GCA_049519955.1 Terriglobales bacterium | reverse complement strand
CCTTCGGCAAGCTTAGGGTCAGGATGACAAGAGTATATCGGATCGGTTCTACTGAGAACTGACAACTGAGAACTGCTCTATTTCGGCTGCATCGTCTGCGCGATCATCACCTGGCGCTTGAAATTTTCCATCATGTGCTCATCGAGTCGCACTTCGGTGGGGCGCTTGGCGAGCGTCATGGTGTCGATCTTGTCCTGAAGCTTCAGCAGCGCGTAAAACAAATTCTCCGGACGCGGCGGGCAGCCAATCACATACACATCAACCGGCACGATGCGGTCCACACCCTGCAGCACGGCATACGTATTGAACGGGCCGCCGACCGACGAACACGCGCCCATCGAAATCACCCACTTCGGCTCGGGCATCTGGTCGTAGATTCTCTTCAACACCGGCGCCATCTTCAGCGTGACCGTACCCGAGACGATCATCAGGTCCGACTGCCGCGGGCTGGGGCGAAACACCTCCGACCCAAAACGCGCGATATCGAAGCGCGATGTCGACGACGCGATCATCTCGATGGCGCAGCACGCCAGCCCAAACGTCATCGGCCAGAGCGCCGACTTCCGCGCCCAGTTGAAGACGTAGTCCACCGTCGAGATCATGAAATTTTTTTCGAATTTGTTCTGCAGCCAGCTCATGGATCCTCTTACGATATAGGATAACCCAACGATCATACGCCGGGCCGTGATGGGCGTCACACCTTAGCCCCGGGCCGCGAGCTTCGAGCTACGAGCAATCAGTCCAGTGCATACGATGGTTTTGCTTTTGCTCGCTAGCAGCTCGTAGCTCGTAGCTCAATAAATCGTGTACCCCGGCGCCGGATTCCGCACCTCGGGCTTCGTCGCCATCAGCAGCAGCGCGCCAATCCGCTTGAATGCTCTCACATCGTCGAGCGACTGAAACCACGTGGTCTGGTGGTTGTCGGGCGTGGGCGTGTCGTCCGGAACCAGCGCATACTCCACGTTTTCGAACGCGTGCTTCTTGAGCAGGTCGACGTACTCCGCCGCCGAACGAACCTGCACGGGCACTTTCAACTTCGGCACCCATTCCAGCGAATATGGATTGTCCTTATAGAGATTGATCAGAATGAACAGCCGTCCATGCGGTGCCATGACGCGAAACAGCTCGGCCAGCGCGCGTTCCTGATCGGGATAATAATAAAACGATTCGACCGAAAGCACCTTATCGAAAAAATTTTCTTCCCACGGAATCTGCGCCGCCGATCCCACGACGAACATTACGTTATCGAATTCCTTCGACGCCGCGCGTGCCTGCCGCACCATCTCGTCGGCAATATCGACCCCGACCACCTGCCCAAAACCCTGCGGCCCTTCGCCCACCATGCGCGCCAGCAATCGCGTCGCCCAACCCGATCCGCAGCCGAGATCGAGAACGCGCTCGCCGGGGCGCAGATCCATGCGGCGCATCGCTTTCTCGGTGATGTCGCGGTGATGGTTCTCCATCTCCGCGCCCCTGCCATCATCGGCCCAGCGGTTAAATTCGTGTTGCAGTCGCTCGTCGGGAGATTGTGGTTTGTCATTCAACACAGGATTCCTCCAAGAGAGTCGTTGGTCGCTAGTCGTAAGTCGTTGGGAAAAAGACGCTAACGACCAACGACTATCGACCAGCGACTGTTTCCAATTCTTCAAAGAACGCCGGATACGACACCCCCGCCGCATCCGCCCCACAAATCGTCGTCTCGCCTTCGGCCCGCAGCGCCGCCACCGCGAACGCCATGGCGATACGATGATCGCTGAACGAATCGAGTTCCGCGCCATGCAGATGCTGCCCGCCCGGAATTCGCATTCCATCGGGACGCTCTTCCACTTCCGCGCCCATCTTCCGCAAATTGCTGGCGACGGCGGCAATTCGGTCCGACTCCTTCACGCGCAGTTCTTTGGCGTCGCGCACTTCGAGGCCGCCATCCATGTACGGCGCAACCGCCGCCAGCACCGGAATTTCGTCAATCAGCGCAGCAGTATCGCCGCCGGCAATTACGGCTCCCTCCCACGCCGCTCCTCTCGCCTCAATCGTTCCCACCAATTCACCGTGATGCTCTTCAAGGTGCGTCACCGAAATCTTCAACCCCATCTGCACCAGAATATCGAGCAGCCGCGCCCTCGTCGGATTCATCAGAATTCCCGGCAACGCGATCTGCGATCCCGGAAACAGCGCCGCCGCGCAAAGAAAAAACGCGCCACTCGAAAGATCTCCGGGCACATGCGCCTCAATCGCGTGCAGCCGTTGTCCGCCGATAATCCGCGACGCATTGCCCTTCCGCTCGACCTCCGCTCCAAACGCCCGCAGCGCGATTTCGCCATGATCGCGCGTGCGAACCGGCTCCTCGACCACCGTCTCGCCGACAGCAAAAAGTCCGGCAAACAGCACACCCGATTTCACCTGCGCGCTCGCCGCTTCCGGTTTGTAGTGAATTGCCTTGAGCGGTCCGCCGTGAATTCTGAGTGGAGGCCGCCCGCCCTCGCTTGACGAAATCCTCGCGCCCATCTCGGAAAGCGGCGTTATAATGCGTGCCATCGGGCGGCGAGAGAGCGACTCATCTCCGCACAACTCGCTGGTGAATGGCTGGCCGGCCAGAATTCCGCTCAACATGCGCATGGTCGAGCCGGAGTTTCCGCAGTCCAGCATTTTCGCCGGAGCCTTCAGCCGCGGCCCCATGCCACGGACTTCAATCGCTCCGCCTTCGTCTTGCAAGCGCTTCCACTCGCCGCCAAGCTTCGCCACGCAGTCCAGTGTGCTCTGGCAATCGCGCGCCGGGGAAAAATGATGGAACCGGCTCGTCCCCTCCGCAATCGCCGCAAGCATGGCGTAGCGATGCGAGATGGATTTGTCCCCTGGAATGCGAACGATCCCCCGCACAGCGCGCGCAGGACGGACGATAACATTCGAACCGTCAGGTCTCGAATCGCAAGGCATGAACTTAATATAAACGGAGAATGCTGGCGCGAGCGGGGATTCAGCGTTGCTGCAGCCCGCTCTTGTGGGGACGGGCGCCCTCGCCCGTCCAAGCCGAACGCAGTTCGGCAGCCGCCTTTGGTCACAGCGACGCTGAGTTCGCTACTGCAACCCGTGCCTACTGCGCGCGCACGCGCCCGGCAGCTTCGGCGATGATCTCCCGCGGGACTTCCCGCAGCGTGACCGAGAATTCGAACATGGGCGTTTCCCGCCCGCGCCCCCACCGGGCTACTTCCCAATGTGCGCGGATAAACTTGATCTCTGGCCGCGCCGTCAGATCGAGCAGCAGCGGAACTTCCTCGCGATAAAACTTCTGCGGAAAAGCCGCGACCGGCTTCGCATCCCACGCCGCGCCGTCCGCCGATCCGAAGATAGCGACATCGAGCGATTCCTGTTCGATCACCTTGGCGATCGCGAGCGTCAGCAGAAAAATCCGGCCTCCAGAGTGGCTCACGTCGACCGTGGAACCGTCTCCTTTGGCATTGGCAACCGTTTTTTCAGGAACGAGGAAGGCTTCCATCATGACGCGAAGATTCTAGCAGAGAGACCACGCCACGGGCTGTGACGTGCACCTCGCGAGTAGCGATTTCCCGGTTGACGATTGCGGGATGACAACGAAAAAGCTCTTGCCCCGCAAATGCGCGGCCGCATCCCAGGCCGCACTTCGCATATCATCGGGAAGAAGATCGATAAGCGGATCAAGGACCAACAGCGGGCTTCATTTCCCTTGCAAAGACTCGACAAGGCGACCGTCGCAACCATGCTGGCCGGCCTGTGCACTTTTCTCAACGTCTACTGCACCCAGCCGCTGCTGCCTCTTTTGCGGCAGATATTTCATGCCTCCGAACTGCAAGTCAGCCTCACCGTAAGCGCGACCATTCTCGCCACCGCTCTTACCGCGCCCCTCATCGGCATGATCGCCGACCGCCGCGGGCGCAAGAAGGTCATCGTACCCTCGCTGTTCCTGCTGACCATTCCCACCGCCCTGGCGGCGACTTCCACCAGCCTCGGCGCACTCATCTTCTGGCGTTTCGCCCAAGGCCTTTTCGTGCCCGGCGTCGTCGTCGTCATTCTCGCCTACGTCAATGAGGAATGGGCCGGACGCGGCGTGGGCCGCGCCATGTCCGCGTATGTGACGGGCACCGTGATCGGCGGATTCCTCGGACGCTTCATCTCCGGCCTCATCGCCACCCACTGGCATTGGCGCGCCACCTTCCTCGTGCTCGCCGCCCTCAACTTGACCGGCGCGTTTCTCGTCCGCGCCTGGCTTCCTCCAGCAAAGAATTTTCTGCGCGCCGAACATCTGCGGCAGGTCCTCGACCATGCCCAGGAACATCTGCGCAATCCGCGCCTCTTGGCCAACTTCGGCATGGGCGCGACCGCCCTCTTCGCGCTGATCGGATGCTTTACTTATGCCAACTTCTACCTCGCCGCCGCGCCCTTTCGCCTCAACTCGGCGCAACTCGGCAGCATCTTCTTCGTCTATCTCCTCGGAGCCGTCGTTACGCCCCAGTCCGGCCGCTTCCTCGATCGTTTCGGCTTTCGCCACACCGCCTTCCTCTATTGCGCCATGATGGTCGCTGGATTGCTGCTTACCTTGGTCAAATCGCTGCCCGTCATCATCGTCGGCTTCGGTATTTTTTCCTCCGGTGTTTTTGTGGCGCAAGCCGCTGCCACTGTGCAGACCGGAGCCATCGCCGGCCGCTCCCGCTCCTCTGCCGCCGGACTCTACACCGCCTTCTACTATCTGGGAGGCGGCGCCGGCGCCACGCTGACCGGCTTCTTCTGGCGCTGGCAAGGCTGGCCCGGCTGCGTCGCGCTCTTGGGAGCCTTTTCCTTACTAAGCCTGTGCCTGGCCCGCCTCAGCAGCCGCCCCCTCGACCAACTCGACTCCTCGGAAATCGAGCTGGTCGGCGATTGAGGCTCGGACGGGCGGCCCTCGATAAGAGGGAAGGCTCTGTCAAGGGCAAACTTCTCCTGGGCGGTGTTTTTGCACCGCTTGTTTCGCCAGAGAGGTTGAGGACCAAGGCTCTGGAAATCTCACGCGGAATCATTT
>JBEKQG010000197.1:0-5113 GCA_049519955.1 Terriglobales bacterium | reverse complement strand
GGGCTTGGAGCCGGAGAATGAACCGCGACCGCGTCACCATCGACTGGCGCTTCACTCGCAAACAAGCACGCTTAAAGTTCGGCTACAAAAGAAACCATATTACGCGGTCACGGTACTAGTTGAAGCGTTCATAGAGCCTCCGTTTCTGGAAAAACGAATTGGTAATCGACTCCGGGCAAGGCTTGGACTTGGGGCGCACTACAACTACGAACCCCAATGCCACGGGAAGAGGAATCGTACTCCCAGAGATTTGTGGGAGTCAAAGCGATTTAAGGCATCACGATCTCACCGCCGACCACTATCCAACGCATTCGTGAGACGCCTTCTACTCCCGCGCCCGGTTCTTGATCCAAATCGGCGACCCCATAAATCCGAACGCAGCGCGAATCTGGTTTTCCAGAAAGCGCTGGTAGGAAAAGTGCAGCTTCACGGCGCGGTCGGTGAAGAGGACGAACGTCGGCGGCGCCACTCCCGCCTGCGTCATGTAGAGGATTCGCACGCGCTTGCTCATGGGAACCGAGGCGCGTTCAAAGTCAACCGTCCTCAGGAAGCGGTTCATCTCGCCGGTGGTGATGCGCTTGCGGCGCTCGGCGGCGACTTTCTCGATCAGCGGAAGAATTTTTTCCGTTCCCTTGCCGGTGTGCGCGGAAAGAAATAGCACCGGCGCATACGCCAGAAATTTGAGCCCGTACCGCAATCGCTCTTCGTAGAGAACGCGGTCCTGCGGGCGCTTGGCGTCCTGTATGCGGGCGGTCTTCGACTGGCTCACGGCGCGCTTTTCGCCGCTCGCCACCAGGTCCCATTTGTTGACCAGAATAATCACCGAGCGTCCGCTCTCGTGCGCATAACCCGCAATGTTCGCGTCAAGACCGCTGGCGCCCTCGGTGGCGTCCACCATGAAGAGCACAATGTCCGCGTCTTCGATGTTCTTGCGCGCCATGACCACCGAAAGCTTCTCGGCCATCAAATGCGTCTTGCCTTTGCGGCGAATGCCCGCCGTATCGACGAAGCGAATCTTGCGCCCTTTGTACTGCATGACTTCGTCGATGGAATCGCGCGTGGTTCCGGCAACGGGCGAGACGATGGCGCGCTCTTTTCCCGTAAGTTGATTGAGCAGCGTCGATTTGC
This sequence comes from Terriglobales bacterium, assembly GCA_049519955.1. Classification (GTDB taxonomy): domain Bacteria; phylum Acidobacteriota; class Terriglobia; order Terriglobales; family Acidobacteriaceae; genus Acidiflorens. Next base: position 3,985 of record JBEKQG010000197.1, on the reverse strand, counting down.
CGACGTTGGGATGCCCGATGATGGCCACCCTGATTTCATGCGGCTCCTCGGGCGTGGGCACGGTTTCCTCCGCGCTCTCTCCGGTAACCTCAGCGTCCTCTGTGGTTGCCTTTGGTCTTGCAGGCAGCACCAGCAATATCGCATCCAACAGATCGTCGACGCCGCGTCCATGCTCGGATGAAACCGGAAACATATTCCGCATTCCCAGCACATGAAACTCGTCGAGCAATCCGTTCTGTTTGTCCGAGTCCATCTTGTTGACGGCAAGAAAAAGCGGCTTGCCGGTGCGCATCAGGAGCCGCGCCAACTCGCGATCGGGTCCGGCAATCTCGGTCCGCGCATCGACGACCATGACAATCGCCGCCGCTTCTTCGAATGCCACCTTGGCCTGGCGGAAAATCTCGGACGGGATGAAATCCTTGTCTTCGGGAACGATGCCGCCGGTATCCACCACGCGGAAGTCGTATCCGCGCCATTCAACCTCGCCATAGAGGCGGTCGCGCGTGATGCCGGGCTCGTCGCCGACAATGGCGCGCCGCGATCCGGTCAGATGGTTAAAGAGCGTGGATTTCCCGACGTTCGGGCGTCCGACGATGGCGACGAGTGGAGTGGGTTGCTTTTTGCTCAAAGTGATTGAGCTACGAGCCCCGAGCTGCGGGCCACGAGCAAACGGTTTCGCTCATAGCTCGCGGCTCGCAGCTCGCGGCTCGCGGCTCTAACGCTATTATAGAGACTCCGTGCCCTCGTCATCCCATCCCATGTCCAATCCCGCGACTGGCGCCGCGGGATTCTCGCTCTACCAGTTCTTCGCGCCGGGCGGCTTGCTCTCGAAAACGCATCCCGCCTACGAGTTTCGCCGCGGCCAGTTGCAGATGGCGCAAGCGGTGGAAGAGGCGCTCGAAGAAAAGCGCCACCTGATTGTCGAAGCCGGCACGGGCACCGGCAAGACGCTGGCTTATCTCTTGCCGGTGATTCGCTCGGGCAAGCGCGTCATCATCTCAACCGGCACGAAGAATTTGCAGGAGCAGCTTTTCTTCAAGGATGTCCCCGCCCTCGAGCGGGCTCTGTTCGGCAATGGAAGCGTTCCCGATGGAGATCGCAAACTCAGCGTCTGCTACATGAAGGGGCGCAACAATTACTTGTGCCGCAAGAAACTCTACGACCTCACCGGCCAGCCCGTGCTCAGCGGACCGGAGGAGATCGAACATTATCGCGCCATCGCCGCGTGGGAGAAGACCACCCAGACCGGCGACCGCTCGGAAATCGCGGAACTGCCCGAGGCGAGCGCGGTTTGGCACAAACTCGACGCGCGGGCCGAGGCTTGCACCGGGCAGAAGTGCAGCGAATTCGACCGCTGCTTTATCACCGAGATGCGGCGGCGCGCGGCCGAGAGCGACATCGTCATTGTCAATCATCATCTGTTTTTCGCCGACCTTTCCATCAAGCTCGAAGCCGAAGACGCGCCCGACGCCGGTGTCCTTCCCGAGTGCGGCGCCGTGATCTTCGACGAAGCGCACGAACTCGAAGACGTCGCCGGCAACTACTTTGGAATTTCGGTGAGCAACCTTCGGATGGACGAACTGGCGCGCGATACCGAGCAGTTGCTGCAACGCGAGCGCCTCTACACTCCGCAGATGTCGGCGGCGATCCAGTCCTTGCGGGAGCGGTCGCAGCTATTTTTTTCGCTGCTGCCCGCGAGCGAGGGGCGGTCTGCCTTCGACTCTCGCCGCGAATTTCTGGAGGAAAACGGCGAAGAATTTCTTGCCCTCAATCAAGCGCTGCAGCGGCTGGGCGCGGAACTGCAACAACTGCCGCAAAAGCCGGAAGAAGTTTTCACGCTTGTGCGCCGGGCGCAACAACTGCAGGTGCAGCTTCGCTTCGTGATGGAGAGTGAAGATCCGAACACGGTCTTCTGGATCGAGCGCCGGGGATTCCGTGCGGCACCGGGCGCCCACGCCCGGGGCAAATCGTCGAGATCGTCGGAAGAAAAATTTGCGGGCGGGCGAACGCATGTTCTTCTGCAAGCGACTCCGATCGAAGTCGGCCAAATTCTGCGCGAGTGCCTGTGGTCGAAGCTGGAAACGTCGGTGCTCACCTCGGCAACGCTGGCCGTGGGCGGCGGTTTCGATTACATACGACAGCGGCTTGGACTCGACCACGCGCGCGAATTGATTGTCGCCTCGCACTTCGACTACGAAAGCCAGGCGATCCTCTACGTGCCGCCCGACCTGCCCGATCCGCGCACGCCGGAGTTTACCGCCGAGGCCGCCTCGCTGGTGCGGCGTCTGCTCGAAATCACGCGCGGCCGCGCCTTCGTGCTCTTCACCAGCTACAAGCAGATGAACGAAATCTACGAGCGCCTGCTGGGCATTTTGGACTATCCCATGCTGAAGCAGGGAGATGCTCCTAAATCGGCGCTGCTGGAGGAGTTCCGGCTCACGCCGCACGCCGTGTTGTTTGGAACGTCTTCCTTCTGGCAGGGCGTGGACGTGCAAGGCGAGCAGCTAAGCTCGGTGATTATCGACCGCTTGCCCTTTGCCGTGCCCAGCGATCCGGTGGTGGCGGCCCGGGTGAAGGCCATCGACGCTGGCGGCGGCAACGCTTTCTTCGAATATCAGGTGCCAAGCGCGGTCATTACTCTGAAGCAGGGGTTTGGAAGATTGATTCGATCGCTGCACGATCGCGGGCTGCTGGCTCTGCTCGACAACCGGATTCTAAAAAAACCGTACGGACGCGTGTTTGTCGAGAGCCTGCCCCCCTACAGCAGGACTACGGACCTGAAGAAAGTGAAGCGGTTTTTCGAAGCGGATGCTTGAGAGATTGAAGAGTTCGTGAGGTGGCTGGGATTTGCCCCATAAACGCTGACTTGAGAAGGTGGCTGCAATGAACGAAGAACATATCCTCGCAAAAATAATGGCTTTGGAAAGGCGCCAAAGGCGGACCTATCAAGTCGCCGGACTATTGGCGATTGTCCTGGTCGGGGCGATTGTCTTCCAATCGCGACAAATCAGAAACCTGCAAAACCCACTAAAACTCAGGGTTCGAGAACTGGCGGTCGTGGACGAGCGCGGAACCGAACGAGTGCTGATCGCAGCCCCACTTCCGGACGCAATGATCGCTGGCAAGCGGTACAACCGGGGCGGTGTATTGTCGGGAATTATCATCTCCGACGCGACAGGCACCGAGCGCGGTGGTTATGCAACCGGCGATGGATACGCGAATGCGATTTTTACGCTGGATGGCCAGGGCTTTCAAACAGTGTTACTGCTCGCCGAACCGGACGGCAGCACACTGTTTCGAATCTGGAATAAAGACAATCCAGATAAAGGGTCGGTAACGATGGGAGTCTCCGACAATCCGTTTCTAAATGTGAAACGGAATGGGAAACCGCTGTTCACAGCACCCGCCGACAACCCAGAGAGTCGAGACCCGCGCCCGCTGTTCCGGTAAGGACCTATTCCGCCACCGGCGCTTCCTTGTCGACAACGACCTTCAGGTGCGTGGTCACGTCCTTGTGCAGCTTGATGGGGACAATGAATTCACCAATGCTCTTGAGCGGCTCGTGCAACTGGATTTTGCGGCGATCGATGTTGAAGCTCTTCTTCTCGAGCGCCTCGGCAATATCGCCCGCCGTGACCGACCCGAACAACTGGTCGGTTTCACTCGACTTGCGCAGGAACTTCACTTCGAGCCCGTCAAACTGCTTGGCCAGCGCTTCCGCTTCCGTCTTCTCAGTAGCGGAGCGGCGCACGGCAGCGGCCTTCATCTGCTCGATGACAGCCTTGTTGGCGGCGGTGGCCTCAATCGCCAGCTTCTTGGGCAGTAGAAAATTCCGCCCGTATCCCTCGGCGACTTTCACCACTTCACCGCGGTTGCCCAGCTTGGGCACGTCTTCTTTCAGGATGACTTCCATGAATGACTCCGTTTCGTGAGTAACCTGGTCATTAGTCGCTCGTCGTTGGTCGTTCGCAAACCTCGAACGGTC
>JBEKQG010000196.1:0-5219 GCA_049519955.1 Terriglobales bacterium | reverse complement strand
CTTCCGCCTGAAAACTAAATCCGCGCGCCGCGTCCCCCAGCTGCAAACTGCTCACGCCCAAGTCCGCCAGAATGCCGTCCAAGGATGCCGGAGCCACGCGCTCACCAACTTCCGCAAACGATCCGTGGATCAGCGATACCGTCGGCCAATCTCGCGGTTCGTCACTCGACCCTCGCTCGGCAGCGGTTTCACTGACAACTGACGGCTGAAGGCTGAAGGCTGCTCTTGCCAGCGCCGCCGCATCCTTATCGAAGCCAATCAAATGTCCCGCTGCGCCGAGGCGTTTTGCGATTTCGTAACTGTGCCCGCCCAAGCCCACCGTGGCATCCACATAAGTTCCGCCACGCTTTACGGCCAGAAAATCGATCACTTCTTGTAAAAGAACTGAAACATGGCCACTCGCTCCATGCCCACCCCGCTCGGGGGTGTTTATTGAATCCGAATCCGTTTCCACTAGATGCCCAAATCCTCGAGCGTCTTTTTGTCGTCATCCGTGAAGGCCTGCTCGTCGATCTCCTTTTGCAGCGCTTCCATGTTCCGAACTTCCAGGTAGGTTAGGTTGCCGAGCACTGCCACTTCCCCGCGAATCCGCGCCGCCTCACGCAGGATCTGCGGGATCAGCAGGCGCCCTTGCCCGTCCATGTCCACGACCTGCCCGTAATAATTCACCCGAGTCAACAACCTCTTTTTGGCCGGATTGAGGACCGAGAGCGCCGCCAGCTTCTGTTCGATCCGCTCCCACTCCTCGAAGGGATATACTTGAGCAACACTTCCGTCGAAGCTTGTGATGTAAAATTTTTGGGCGTACTTCTCGTCGATGACGCGCTTGAATTCCGCCGGGACTTTTAACCGCCCCTTTTCGTCGACGCGAGTTGGATGATTTCCGCGAAACATGGGCGCTACTCGTTACTGGGTTACGTTTACTGGTGGCTGCTATGACAGCCACTACCACAAGGGAGGTAGAAGCGGTCACGGAAGGAGTGGATTCGGGTTGCTTGGCCTCGTTTTTGACGGTGTCAGTCACGGAAACCACTGGCACCTCTAAACTTACCGTTTATGGCCACAACCTCTATCAACCACTCCACTTTCAACCACTTTTACCCACATCCTACGCCGAAATCGTCCCTTGTCAACAAAAAAGTTTCAGGTTGAGACGCCGCTGAGGGACTCAAGGTGTAAAGCCCTAAGTGTTGCGGTTTACCAGGAAGATGACCACTAGGGATCGTGTTTACAGAAATGGTTCGGGAACTTCAGTTGTCGCTTGCCAGTAGCCCATATCCGTGTTCAGTCCTCGGTTCTCAGTTCCCTGTGCAAAACTCACGCGCCCAAACTGACAACTGGGAGCTGGGAACTGACAACTGGCAACTGAGAACTAAACCAATTCCCCCTCTTGACGCGCTGGAGTACACTGGTGCCGAATTCCAACTCATACGCAAACGGGGGCATCATGAAGCTGAATACGACGCGGGTGTGGCTGGGCGGCATTGCCGGCGGAGTGCTGTGGAATGCGTGGAGCTTCTTTATTGCCATGCGACAGGGCCCATTCTACGCGGCCATGCAGAAGCAAGGCTTGTTCCTCAAGGAATCGCGCTATCCATTTTTTGTCGGCCAGTGGATTCTGCTGATCTTCGTGCTCTCGATTCTTCTGGCGTATCTCTATGCGTGGAGCCGCGCCACCGCCGGCTCCGGACCGAAGACCGCCCTCAAAATCGGGATGGTCGTCGGATTCTTCGCGGGTTTTCCAACCAACTTTGGGCAAGCGGCTTGGTCGCCGGTCGATCGCATGTTGCCGCTGGGATGGATGCTCGACATGTGGATCGGCGCCATACTGGCTACCATGGTCGCGGGCTTCTTCTACAAAGAGTAAATCGGAAAGCGCTCTCAAACCGGAAAACGCCATCGTAGAGACGCGGCTTGCCGCGTCTCCTTCTCATCCCTCGCCCGTTTCTCAGTGAGTGCAATGCCGAGATTGCGCCAACCATGCCTGGCCCATGTGCAACTTTATGCACATTGATAAAGCTGGCTATGCCACTTTTCTTCGCCGCCGCAGTCGAAAAGTAGGATAATCTCCTCGCGTACCATTTCGCCTTCCCGAACGTGTGTCTCGCCCCCCGGAGACGCACCACCGCTGAGGCGAAGAATAGGGTTCACCAACGTCGTTGAAATTTCAAGATCTCGATCAAAAAACGCCCTGGAGGAATACTTCGAACGTCCGCTAGACAGAGGTGGACCGAATCGACTTCTGTTCTTCATGGGAACCATCGTCCAGGCCCAACAACAGTCCCCAACAGGGGAGGGAGAAAATTTCATGCAAAACCAGAATTGGCGAAGAGTAGTTCTAGTAGCGATCACAGCCGTATGCGTCGTGAGCTTCATGACCGCAGCCCAGGCTCTGCCCCTCGCTGGATCACATCGCCCAGCGACAGTTCCGGCAGATTATGTCATCACCCCGTTCGGCTACTTCCATCCCAGCTGCGTCAATCAATTGGCTGAGGGGGATGTTTTGCATCAAGATGAAAAAACCATCGAGCACGCGAATGGAACCTTCGACAAAATCCAAGCGTGCGCCTATCCACATTACAGAGCCGACGGAGAAGCGGTAACCGGGGATGAGCGGGCAGCTAAGCAGCCCGATATCACCCATGCCTGGGTTGAAGATGCGGCCGTCACCACGACTTCCTCCTATGGCTTTATGTATGCCTTCTGGAACGTCCCCCCGGCGCCGACCAAAAACGACGGCCAGACCCTGTTCTTCTTCAATGGCCTGGAGGACATCAACGATGTCGTGTCGATCATTCAGCCTGTCCTGGGGTGGAACTCCGATTATGCCTCAGCGTGGGGCATCGCCAGTTGGAATTGCTGCGTGAGCGGCACCGTCCAAGAGGCCCCGCCGACGTCAGTAAGTTCCGGAGATCTTATCTTCGGCTATATGTTTGACAATTGTAAGGCGGGAACAAAGACCTGCACCTCGTGGGACATCGTTACCTGGGATCTGACAAATCGAAACTTCTCTCAGCTGACCGCCACCTCAAATTTTGGGCAGACCTTCAATTGGGCCTTTGGCGGCGTCCTAGAGGTTTATAACATCCTCCAGTGCGGCGATTACCCCGACGGCCCCGCCGACAATTACTCCGGCGGCGGTCCCGCAATCAATTTCTATAACGAGGGGCTCTTCAACGACAAGTTTGTCAAGATCGCAGCACCGGGATGGAAGATAAGCGTAGCCACTGGATTGAGTCCATCATGCAGCTATAGCGGAACACTGCCGAAGGAGGTAATTCTCACTTATTGATCTGCCCGCGTGCCCCACTCATCGCGCACCTTGCGATGAGTGGGCCTCGCCCACCACGTCAAACTCCAGCACCGCAGCACACGCTCACCCAGAACCTGCCCCCGGGCGTGCCGCCGTCGCCGCAACCCCGCCGCAAGTCTTGTCAAGTCCCCATTTCCCCGGTTTCCCGGTAGCGGCCGGTGTGGTGATGGCCTTCTAACCTGTGGTGCCCGTGTGCTGCCTGTGCCTGTGTGCTGCCTGTGCCTGTGTGGTGACGGGGCTTCGCCCCGTCCAAGCCGAGCACAGCTCGGCAGCTACCCGCAGCCAAAGCAACTCAAAGATTCGCGTCTAAGCCTTCGGGGCCGCTTCCACGACCACGGCCGTGCCATAGGCCAGAACTTCCGTGACGCCCTGCATCACCTCGGTGGCATCATAGCGTGCGCCGACGACGGCGTTGCCTCCCATGTCGGCCGCATGCTGCAACATCAGGTCGAAGGCTTCGGCTCGCGTCTTCTCACATAGATTGGTCAGCAGCGTGATGTTGCCGCCCACCAGCGTTTGCAAACCGGCTCCAATGGTCCCGAAGATCGACCGCGACCGCACCGTGATTCCGCGCACCACGCCCAGCGTGCGCACGACGCGAAAGCCATCGAGTTCAAACTGCGTGGTCACCATGTTATGCGGGACCATCCGTCCCGCGGCTACTGGATAAGTGCTCATCGCGCCTCCTTCAAGGATCCTTCGAAATCAGAACGTGCAATTCTAATTCAGCCGGTCAAAGTCCCAACTGCCTTACTCGGTACTGGGTACTGAGTACTGGGTACTGAACACTCACTCCACGACAAATTCCTTCATGCGGCGCAGCAGCGACGCGGGCGCTTCCGCTTCGAGCACAACCGCGCCGTCCTGATACTGGCGGGAGTAGATGCGGGCGCGCGCCTCCAACTGGGCCAGCATCTTGCCCTCTTTTTGCGGGATGCGCAGACGAACGCGGCTGGGCCGGTCTTCTTCCAGCAGCGCATCGACGCGGTCAAGCAGCGTGCCCAATCCAACGCCTTTCGCGGCCGAGATATGGATGGTTTGCTCGCGATCGCCGGGATCGCTGTCGCGCAGCGACTCGCGCTGCTTGGGCGGCAGCAGGTCGATCTTGTTCATGACTCGCAGCCGCGGCTTCTTATCGGCTTCGAGTTCCTTGAGCACGCTTTCCACTTGCGCGTCCTGCTCGGCGGAAACCGGGCTGCTCGCGTCCGAGACCTGAATGATGAGCGTGGCGCGTTGCACTTCTTCGAGCGTCGCGCGGAACGCCGACACCAGCGTATGCGGAAGATGCCGGATGAAACCGACCGTATCGGAAAACAGGACCTTGCGTTTCGAGGGCAGATCGGCGGACCGGATCGTGGGATCGAGCGTGGCGAACATGCGCGACGACGCCACCACGTTGGACTTGGTGAGCGCATTGAACAGCGTGGACTTTCCCGCGTTCGTATAGCCCACCAGCGCCACCGTCGCCACCGGGACCGCTTCGCGTCGCTGCCGCTGCTGCGCCCGTATGCGGCGCACATTTTCGATTTGCCGCTTGACGTGACGCACGCGGCGCGAAATCTTCCGCCGGTCGGTCTCCAGTTGAGTTTCGCCGGGGCCGCGCGTGCCGATGCCGCCGCCGAGCTGCGACATTTCCACGCCATGCCCGGCCAACCGCGGAAGCATGTATTCGAGCTGCGCCAGTTCCACCTGCAACTGGCCTTCGCGAGTGCGGGCGTGGCGCGCGAAGATATCGAGAATGAGCTGCGTGCGATCGATGACGCGGGTGTGGACCACGCGCTCTATATTTCGCTGTTGCGAAGGCGAGAGGTCGTGATCGAACAGAATCACGTCCGCCGAAACCGACGCTGCCGCGCCTGCGATTTCCTCCAGCTTGCCCTTGCCGATCAGCGTGGCGGGATCCGGA
>JBEKQG010000195.1:0-6285 GCA_049519955.1 Terriglobales bacterium | reverse complement strand
TTCTCCTGGGCGGTGTTTTTGCACCGCTTGTTTCGCCAGAGAGGTTGAGGACCAAGGCTCTGGAAATCTCACGCGGAATCATTTCCCGGTGGAAGATCGTTCCACCAACCATCGATTCGGCCCCAAGATCGACCATGATTCTTCAATGCGAACATCCCGCCGCCGCCGGGCCGGTTCGAAAGTGGAAAACGTTTCTTGTTTTCCAAGGCGTCGGGTGCCCCACGTCTCGCGCTTTTCCAGACCTGGGATTCCACTGCTCCTCGAACCGGATTCTCGACCGTGACGCCAGCCCCCAAAAATCGAGGTGTGTAAAAATTACCCGGTAAAATTTACACGGGTGTGTTTCTTTTACCACACCCAGCCCCTAGCATTATCAACGACTTAGGCGGGGAAACCCGCCATTTTTCTGACCACCAGTCACTAAAAACGCTGCGCCAGCCCCGTATTGTCGCCTTTCGTTCGCCCCAATCGCTTCTGGGTAGGTACATTCTTATACGCACAAATTTGCCACGTTCCACGTGGAACACTGTATGTACAATTACCTGCTCTATGAGAATCGGACCATTACATCCGGCCCCTTTTCCAAATGGATGCTCTCGATGAATCGCACGCGGCCCGTATTCAACGTCAGAATTACCGATGAAGTCCGCGTCCCCTCGCCGAAGAATCGGACCCCCTTCAGCAGCGCCCCTTCGGTGACTCCCGTCGCCGCGAAGATCATCTGTTTCCCCGGAGCCAGATCCTCCGCCTCATAAATTTTGTTCTTGTCCTTGATCCCCATCTTCGCAACGCGCTCTTCGAGTTCCGGCGTGTCGATCACCAGCCTTCCCTGCATGTATCCGTTGAGGCAGCGGATGGCGGCCGCCGTAATCACGCCTTCGGGCGCGCCGCCCGATCCCATGACCGCGTGCACTCCGGTCCCGATCACCGCTGCCGCAATGCCCGCCGAGAGATCGCCGTCGCCAATCAGCCGGATGCGCGCGCCCGCCTGGCGAATCTCGGCGATCAGCTTCTCGTGCCGCGGACGGTCGAGAACTATGACCACCAGGTCCTCCACGCTGCGATGCAGCCGCCGCGCGATATTTTTCAGATTGACGACGACGGGAGCGTCCAGTTCCACGGCGTTTTTGCAGGATGGCCCGACCACGATTTTTTCCATGTAGCAGTCGGGAGCGTGCAGCAGCCCGCCTTTTTCCGAAGCCGCCAGCACGGTGATCGCGCCCGGCGAGCCGGTGGCGCAGAGGTTCGTGCCTTCCAGTGGATCGACGGCGATGTCGATGTGCGGGACCTCGCGGCCGTCGGGATACGAGCCGCCGACCTGCTCGCCGATATAAAGCATGGGCGCGTCGTCACGCTCGCCCTCGCCGATCACAATCGTGCCGTGCATCGGCACCGTGTCCATGGTTTTGCGCATGGACTCCGTGGCCACCTGGTCGCTCAAGGTGCGGTCGCCTTGGCCCATGGTGCGCGCCGATTCTATGGCCGCGTTCTCCACGACGCGCAGAAATTCCAGCGCCAGATCGCTTTCAATATTTTCCCCGAAATTCTTCGCGTGCGGTTCGGGACGGGTTTGAGTTGCCATCACTGCCTCCTGAATAGAAACGCGATTTGGAATATATCCTGTTCGGGGCCGGGATGGAAGTGCATGCGTCCTAGAATTGCTTTGAAGGGCGCGGATTGAGCCGCGTCGCAATCTCAGCGCCCGCATACTCAGCGGCAAAAGCGTCTGCTAATCTGTCCTCATGAACACTGAACTGAAGGTCCCTGAACCAACGCCGAAAGACCGCAAGGAACCAACCTATCTTTTCTCCGAAAAGCAGGTTGCTGAAAAAAGCGAACTGGCGCGGCGTTTCTTGGACAATCGCACCCGCCTGAATTCGAACGTCGACAAGGCCGATAACTTTCTTGTCAAGCGTTTCTACAACCTGGACCACAACACTTACCTTGATGGCGCTCTGCCCGCGAAATACAAGGAATTGATGGGACTGGCCGCCTCCGCTTGTTTGCGTTGCGACGACTGCATTTACTACCACGCGATCCAGTCCTATCGCCTGGGTGTAACTCGCGCCGAGCAGGAAGAAGCGATCAACGTGGCGCTGATTGTGGGCGGCAGCATAGTGATTCCGCACATGCGGCGGGCGTATGAATTGCTGGCGGAACTGTACGTGTGAGGTTATGAGACGGACACTCTTGTTCACCAGTGTGGTGTACACGCACAACCCCCGACGCCGTCAATCGTTCATTCCACGCCTCGTTGCGAATGGCCGCGGCCAGAGCGATGGGAAACAGAGCAGTATATTCAGATCAGATAGTGGTCGAACTTATTGACCGCAGTCAGCCTCGATCCTTACCTTCCGGAGCCTCGTACAACTCAAACCTTCGTCCGTCGTAGTGAAATAGCACGAAATCGTCATCCTCGTCCATGATGCCCAGGACAAGCGTCAGAGGTTCCCTGAAATATGCCGTACTAGCTTCCATCTTTGGGTCGATTTGTGGCTCCGGAAGAACCTCGGCCACGATCACGGGTTCACCGTATTGAGGCCTGGTCTTGTTCTTGAGGCCAGGTTTCCACTTCACAATATCGCCGGGCCTGAAATCGACCGAACGATTCAAGGAGCCAAATAGATTTCTAAGTTGCTCTACCCTTTTCTTAGCGTCGATGACACGAGCTGGTCTCTGACCCAATTCGTTAGCAAGCCGCTCAAGAATCTCCTCACGATCTGTGCGCTCTCGGCGTTCAGTCATATTTCCTTTCCTTCTCCGTTCGTGTTTCCACTTTCTGCTCCGGATAGTATAAAGTAGGTGTTTTCTTGTTGACGTCTTTCCCTATCTCCCAGCCGCGTTCGCCCCGCTTCTGTAGTTCCGTTCGAAGGAACTCTATTTCGTTGGTCGACCGAACAGCTGCTGCTATTCTGTCGGATAACCTTCTCTCGAGGTCGTTCATCGCGCCGAGTATATCGCCCCGCAGCGAGTGGATAACGACCATCACGTCAGCCGAGTCCCTCTCTGCCTGCCCTCGCACGGCCAGCATATCCCTTCCTGCCCGCCGGGCCGCCCTCTCACTGCGTTGGAAATATTTCCCGATGGCAAATAGGACTAAGCAAGCGCCAAGTATTAAAAGCCACGATTGGACCATGCTCATAGCTCGTCCCTCCCTTCTAGGACAATGCCCCAGCCAAGGACGATGAAGGCTATCACCTCTGCAAGCAGGACCTCGTCCCACTTGAGGGTTCCCTTTTGAATCCATTCCTCCAATGGCAGCAGCGCTGCGAGAAGCACGGCAAACTCTCGAAAGAACTCGCCTATCAGTTGGGACGTTTCTTTGCGTTCCGGCATACGGGGCGCTCACGTGCGCTCAGAAACGGTTTATCCTCGTCAACCGTTACGACGCTCTCGCAATGGCCATTATAGCCCATTAATGGCTCAGTTTTTCGCTCCGTGCATCGAGACAACGCGCCAACAGGTCGCTCATTCTTCGCCTTCCGCGACTGGCAGAGCGCCGGATTCAGGCCCTTGATGCTATACAACTCACCTAAAACGCGTCAATCCCGGTCACGCTGGCCCCGATAATCAGCGTGTGGATGTCGTGCGTGCCTTCGTAGGTCTTTACGCTTTCGAGGTTCATAAGATGGCGCATGATGGGGTAATCGTCGGCCACGCCGTTGGCTCCCAGAATATCTCGCGAAAGGCGCGCGCACTCTAAAGCCATCCAGACGTTATTTCTTTTCGCCATCGAGATATGCTGGTGTCCGACTTTTCCGGAGTCTTTCAAGCGGCCGACTTGCAGCACGAGTAACTGGGCCTTGGTGATCTCGCCGATCATCCAGGCGAGTTTCTCCTGGACTAATTGGTGCGAGGCGATGGGCTGGTCGCGGAATTGTTTCCGCAATAACGCATACTGCAACGCGCAGTCGTAACACGCCATGGCCGCGCCAACCGCGCCCCAAGCGATGCCGTAGCGCGCCTGGTTCAAGCACATCAGCGGAGACTTCAATCCGTTCGATCGCGGCAGCAGGTTCGATTCGGGGACGCGCACATCCTGCAGCGACAAGCCGGAGGTCACCGATGCGCGCAGCGACCACTTGCCGTGAATGTCGTCGGCCTTGAATCCGGGGCGGTCGGTTTCCACCAGAAAGCCGCGTATCGTTTCCCGTCCGGCGTCCCCTTCATTTTCGACCTTGGCCCAGATGACGGCCACGTCGGCGATGGTGCCGGAAGTGATCCACATTTTTTCGCCGTTCAGGACATATTCGTTTCCAACTTTGCGAGCGCGCGTTCTCATGCCGCCCGGATTCGATCCGAAATCCGGCTCGGTCAATCCGAAGCAGCCGAGCTTTTCGCCCTTTTGCAGCGCGGGTAGCCAGGTATTTTTCTGCTGGTCGCTGCCGAAGGTATAGATCGGATACATGACCAGCGCCGACTGCACACTGACGAAGGAGCGCACGCCGGAATCTCCACGCTCGAGTTCTTGCGTGACCAGGCCGTATTCGACGTTCGACATGCCGGCGCAGCCGTAGCCGTCGAGCGATGCGCCGAAAAAGCCGAGATCGGCCATCGGCTTTACCAGTTCGCGCGGGAAGCGGCCGGCGCGGTTGCATTCCTCGATGATGGGCACGAGATTGTCTTCGATGAACTGGCGCGCCGTGTCGCGCACCAGGCGCTCGTCGTCGTTCAGCAAGGTGTCGAATTCGATGAAGTCCACACCGCGAAATTTAATGGCCGCCATTACGTCTCACCCCACAAAGTTCGAAGACAGCGAACGGGAAACCATTCACGGTAACAGAGTGGCAGGGAAGCCGGCAACGCGGCCCGACTGCTTTGCCCGCTCGGGAATCGCTTGCGTTCTTAGCTTGCCGGTCCGAGCTTTCGCCCAGGATGCGGGCGGTTCGCGAATGTTCCGGAGAGATTTTCCGAGTTCCGCAGAATTCCCGAATTTCACCAAATCTCGGCAAGAATCGTTTTAATAGACGTTTTTCATTGACAGAATCCTTCTTCGGTATAGAATGCGAGAGGATTTTGTGGAACTGCGGCAGGGTATTTCCATTTGTCATTCCGCGATCCAGCAGTAGCCCTCCCCGATCCCCATTATTTCCGCAGGATGATGGGGATTTGTTTTAGGATCGAGAAACGATGGGGATTTGTTTTAGGATCGAGAAACGAGTTTTACTTCATTATGACTCCGGCTGCCAACCCGACCGCTGACGCGCCGCGCCTGAGACGCACACTCACGCTTTGGGACCTGATACTGTACGGCATCATTGTGATTCAACCGGTCGCCCCCATGTCGGTGTTTGGGGTGCTCAGCGACCGCGGACATGGGCACGTAGTTACGACCATCCTGATCGCCATGGTGGCGATGCTGTTCACCGCCATTAGCTATGGCCGCATGGCGCGCGCATATCCGAGCGCCGGCTCGGCCTTTACCTATGTGGGCCAGGAGATCAATCCCGCTCTTGGTTACGTTACCGGCTGGAGCATGGTGATGGACTACATGCTCAATCCCATCATCTGTACGATCTGGTGCAGCCAGCAGGCGCACGTGTTTGCTCCCGGCGTACCGTACTGGGCGTGGGCCGTGTTCTTCGCGCTGGTGTTTACGCTTCTTAATATTCAGGGAGTGAAAACGTCGGCTCGCGTGAACTCAGCACTCGCAGCTGGGATGGGCGTGGTGATTGCAATCTTCTTCGTGGTCGCGGCGCGTTACGTTTTCGGACATCCGCACGGCGGCGCAGGCTTTTATACGCGGCCCTTTTACGATCCGAGCCTATGGAACACCAAAGCTGTGCTTGGAGGAACATCGATCGCGGTGCTCACCTACATAGGGTTCGACGGTATTTCCACGCTTTCGGAAGAAGCGGAAAATCCACGCCGCAATATCTTGCTGGCAACTGTACTGACCTGTTTCGTGATCGGCATTTTGTCTGCCGTTGAAGTTTACGCCGCGCAGTTGATCTGGCCCGCATCGCAGCCTTTTCCGGATGTCGATACGGCTTTCGTTCACGTCGCCGGCCGTGCCTGGATGCCGATGTTTGGCATTATCGGATTCACGCTGCTGGTGGCGAACTTCGGATCGGGCATGGGTGCGCAGATCGGCGCTGCCCGCTTGCTTTACGGCATGGGACGAAGCAACGCGCTGCCAAAATCTTTTTTTGGGGTGGTGGACGCGAAGCATCGCGTGCCGCGGAATAACGTGTTGTTTGTGGGCGCAGTCGCGCTGATTGGCGCGTTCGTGATGAGTTACGGTCTCGGCGCCGAGATGCTCAATTTCGGCGCGCTCATCGCCTT
>JBEKQG010000194.1:0-5262 GCA_049519955.1 Terriglobales bacterium | reverse complement strand
GATCCACGCTTCTTTCAGACCCCGCCTCGCGACGACGCCCTTGCGCTTCTCTAGCCCTTCACCTCCACCAGGTTGGGCAGGGGACTTCCACCCCCAAGCTGTCGAACATGTTCGGCACACACCTGGAACGCCGTGTCGTCCACGGCGGTCGAAGCCGGCAGCTTGAAGTAGCTATACATTCCCTGATGAATATAGCTCTCCAGATTCGACTGCAGTTGCTTGAGATCGCCGAACGCCCGTCTGGCCGCGGTCACCGGATCCACCTTCTGCATCAGCAACTCCTCATAGTCGGGCACGCAGTGTGTCTTTTCCTTGCGGTCCTTCAGGTAAAGGTAGTGGGTAAGCACCCATGACTCCGCATAGAAGATGGAACCTTTGTCTTCCTCGTGGTAGTACGGCGAAGTGGAATCTACGGTGAACAAGGTGGCCAACGGCAGCAGCCGGTTCGTGCGCAAAAACTCCAGGTTCTCCGGACTCACCTCGCCCAGCGCCACATCCTTCTCGCGGATGTCCGTGTTCTGATAAAACTCGGCCAGCCCCTCATTCAACCACAGGGGCAACCATTCCGCGGCCTTGCCGAGAAGCAAGTGCGTGTACTCGTGATAGACCACCGCGTACGGGTGGTCGCCCTCGGCATCCACCCGCATGAGAACGTAATTCTTGTCGGGCGTACGCAGAAAAAGCCCGCCCAATTTGAGTTGCCCTTTTGCCAGGGAAGCTTGCGGTTCGAGCGCGCGGAAGTCCTTCTCGTCCTTGACCGCCAGTACGAAGATGGGCGAGCCGGTATCGATGGACAGGTGTGGAAACGCTGCCTGAAAAACCAGGCGCATGCGCTCGAACTGGTCCGCAATGCGCCGCCCCGCCTTCTCGCTGCCGTTCGTCACCACCGCGAAATGCGGACTGCGGACCTCCAGCCAGATCTCCGCCTTGTCGCGCGCCGGGGCCGGCACAGGAGCGAGCAAGGACAGAAGCAAAACAACACGTTTCCACATAGCCGTAAACCCATACAGATATACCGGGGAGCGTCGTCAGTCAAATGAGCTCACGCGAATCAATATCCGGTGGAATCCGCCGCATCATCCAGAAACTGTCGCAGGATCTTGCCGACTAACTCCGGCTGCTCCCAAGGCGCATAATGCCCCGCCTTCGGGATCACCCTCAACTGGCTCCCTGCAATGCTCTGCCGCATCAGTTCGCCGTCGGCTACGGTCGAGAGCGCGTCTTCTTCTCCGATCACGATCAGCGTGGGCACGTCGATCGTCTTCAAATCCGCGACCGAGTCGGAACGCTCCGCCATGCCGCGCTGCACTTGGCTGATATCTTCCGCCGACATTTTGCGCATCATGGCGCGCGCCCCAGCGACTAGATCCGGGCGAGTGCCGACCGTCGTCCGCCCCATCAGTTTCGGAATCATGGCCTCAATAAACGGCTCCGTTCCCTGCTCCAGAACGGCGTCCGCGGCCTGCAATCGATTCGCCCTGGCCTCGGCGTTATCGGCCTGCGGGTGCGTGTCACAGAGCACGAGCGCGGTCATCCGCGCGCGAAAGCACCGCCAGAATTCAAACAGAATGTATCCGCCGATGGAGCAACCCACAAACGCGGCCTTCCGAACGCCGGCGGCATCGAGCACGCGGGCGATGTCGCTAGCGTGCTTCTGCATAAACGCCGGCCCTTCGCCAATCTCGGAATCGCCGTGCCCGCGCAGATCGGGAAGAATCAGCCGGTAGCGCGATTCGAGCGTCACTGCCACCGGATGCCAGAATTTGTGATCGCAGGGAAAAGGATGAAGAAGAACAATCGGCGGGCCGCTCCCCCGGATTTCGTAGAAGATTTCGGCGTCGCCGCTACGCTGGGAAGGCAAGGTCTCAGGTCTCAGGTGTTAGGTCTCAGGCTATCGGAGCCGGGGCAAGCCCCGTCTCTACTGCTAGCCTGTCACTGGATGTTGCGACACTGCAACTGGCAGCAGGAGCGGCTCCTCGGGAATGATGATCCAACAGAGCACATAGGCGATGAAACCTGGAAACACGCCGGAGAAGAACGCGACGAAGAACCACAGAATGCGCACCAGCGATACGTCGAGTTCGAAATAGTGAGCGCACCCGGCGCAAACGCCTCCGACCTTTCTGTCCACTCGTGAGCGCATCAGCCTCTTCGGCGCCGGCAGAATTCCCACCACGCTGCCGCAGTGGGAGCAAAACCGTCCGTCCTCAGCGATGACCTTGCCGCAAGCGTTGCAGTACATGATTGTGTCTCCCGGTGTAGTGTCTCTCAACTTAGAATACGACGCAGGCGCGGAAAAGGTTCCCGAAGCGGCTCTTAGCTTCTAGCTTTTAGCTCGCAGCTCGCAGCTGCCTTCACTCCCGGTACGCGTCCTTGATTCTCTTCCGCGCCTTGTCGGCTTCGGCATTGCCGGAATCCACGGCCACCACGGCCTCGTATTTCTTCACCGCCAAGTCGCGCTTCTGGAGCTGGTCGTACATTTCGCCGGCTCCGAGGTCCGCTTTCTGCAGTAATTCCGGATCGGCGCCCGCGACCTCGCTTACCAGTTCGTATGCCGCAGCCGCAGCCTGATATTTCTTCTCGCCTCGCAGCAGGTCGCCGAGCGCGATTGCCGCGATTTCGTAGTGCAGACTGCCGTATTTTCCCTCGCGCCCGCTCTGCCACACCCGGCGATAACGTTCCTCGGCGTCGTCATTCTTGCCCGACGCCCGCAGCAGGTTCCCCTCTTCGAGCGGCAGGAGATAGTTGCGCGGAAACCTCGGACCGAGCGCGCCCGTGATCTGCAAAGCCTCGCCATAGCGGCGTTCGCGGCGCAGGAACACCATGAGCACAATCCCGGCGTCCACACTGGTTTCGCCGTTGCCGTGGTAGGCATCGTTCAAATACTGGAGTCCCTTTTCTTTATCGCCACTCAATCCCACCAGCGCGACGGCGATCTTTACCGCCAATGGCAAGTTTCCCATCACGTAGTTGTGCGCTCCCACGACCAGCTTGGCGTCGGTGTACTTCGCGTCCAATTCGAGCACCCGCTCGTGATCGTGGCGCGCTCCCACCGCATTGCGCAGAGCCGAAAACCAGGCGCGTTCGATCAGCGCCGTGTACAGCGCGAACTGTCCGCGGGTAACGCCGCGGGCATAGAGCATATCCACATTGTTCGGATTCCTCGCCAGTTCGGCGTTCTCCAGCTTCTCGGCCTGCGCAACCAGTTGCTTGATGCGCTCCTTCTGGGCCGGATCGGCGGCTCGGTGCGCTTTCCCTACAAAACTGTCGTTCGAGTAATCCCCTGAGTTCATCGCGCCCATGCGATACAGTTCCCGCATCTGAATTGCCGAGAGCACGTGATTCACGGCATACGGATCGTTCGGATGACGCCCCAGGATGCGCTCGAAATCCTGGATCGCCGCGTCGTAGTCGAGGTTGTAATAGTGCTCGAACGCAGCCTGGTTCAGCGGGTCGGCAGGACGGAAATCGGCGGGACTAAACGCGTTCGACGCCGCAGGCTCCGCTGCCAAACAGACTCCGGCGACAACCAGCAGCATGATGGCAGCCCAAGCGGATCGATGCCAGAAGAATAGAGAGCCCACGCCTGTTCAGTTTAACCGATCGGGGCCTTCCCTGAGGGCTCGCTTGGGCAGGGCGGATTAGCTGTCAGCCCTCAGCGATCAGCCGTGTCATTTGCCGGAGCGCCCGAGGTTTTACTGAAAGCTGACGGCTAACGGCTGAAAGCTGACAGCTCCTACGAACCAAACCTGGTACGTCCCCAACCGGGCCAAGTCATGCACAATGAGGAAATTAAGGGCTGGATCGCGTAATTCTTGCCCTCCAAGGCGGCAGCGGTCCCCGTTGGCCCGCTCGTAACTGTCTGTGTTTGCAGCAGCTTGCTTTGGTGATTCGTTTGCGACCCGAAGAGGACTGGAAGAAGAGTTCCTTATGGCAGAGGCAGTCGATCAGACTCAGCACGAATTTTGGCGGGCACCCATGTCCTCGTCTATTGCTGTTGCCGGACCGGAACGAAGCGCAACCTGCCGCTGCGGGACCGAGTTCATCGTCAGCTCGCTCTACTGTCATGCCTGCGGCACCCATCGGCCCGACCTGAACGCCGAGCGCCCGGCCACGATCCCTGGTCTCGCTGAGCTCGCCTCGCTCGGCGAGCGGCTCGGACTCACCACGCCTGCGATCATCGCTTTTCTGCTGGGGGTACTCTGCATAGCGGCCGCGCTGGCGGTCAGCTTGGTCTTCAGCGCCCACACCCAACTCGATTGGCAGGCCATCCAACTGTGGCGCATCGAGTGGCTGATTGCCTCGGTCGCTGCGTTCGCGGCGGGATGCTTGCTGAAGAAGTAGCTGTCGCCTCTTGGCTTCCAGCCGTCAGGCCCATCCGCCCAACTGACCTCCCGGTGAACGGCCCTGGGATCAACATGGCAGATCTGACTGCGTCTGAGGGAGCAATCGCTAGGACCGAACCGCCTCCCGCTCAGCGATCACCGCGCTGGGCCTCCGTTGCTGGCCTATGCGGTAGAGGTGATGCAACGGCCCGGCTCCGTGGCCCAGTGGATGGGCATTCGCAATCGCCGCCGAAACATACGCTTTCGACAACAGCACTGCCTCCGGCAGTCCTCGCCCATGCGCCAGGTGGCACGCCAGCGCCGTCGAGAACGCACATCCCGTGCCGTGCGTCGCGTTTGAGCGCTGACGGTCGGCCTTGAAAATTTCCTTTTCGATGCCGCGCGCGGTCGTAAAACTCAGCAGATCGGTCGCCTTTTCCAGATGCCCGCCCGTCACCACCACATTCGCCGCTCCCAGAGCGTGCAGCCGCACCGCCGCCTCGCGCATCTGGTCGAGATTCGTTACCGCCATTCCGGTCAAGGCGCCGGCTTCATCGAGGTTCGGCGTAATTACCTGCGCCAGCGGAAGCAGCCTCTCAATCAACAGCCTCATCCCCGCCGCATCCAACAGATCCGCTCCCGAACTCGACTTCAGAATCGGATCGAGCACCACATGCGGCAGCCTGACATTCCCCAGAGAAGTCTGACCCGGAAACCCGCCCAGAAAATCCGCCACCACCGCGACCACCTGCCCATTTCCAAGCATCCCGATGTGGACGGCTTCGATGGCCAGGTCCGCAGCTAGTTCCTGCAATGTCTCTGCGACGATCTTCGCGTCCACACCCACCACGCGCCGCACTCCCTGCGTCGCCTGAATGGTCAATGCCGTGATGCAGGAAACGCCGTAGCACTCATGGGCCGCGATCGTCTTGATGTC
>JBEKQG010000193.1:0-5285 GCA_049519955.1 Terriglobales bacterium | reverse complement strand
GAAACAGAAGCGTCTGGTTGACCGTGTCAGGAATGAAGTTCTCGCCCATGAATCGAACATAAAATGAAACCTGCTGCCCACGCTGTAAGCTCCGTCACAAATCTATGCCCGACACACACCTATCCTTCCTCTATCCTTCACGCGAAGAGCATTGCGGGGCTGTGTCTCGCTGGACAGCCTAGGGCGGCTGTCCCTACGCGTGCACTTTTGGTCGATCCGGATTCTTGGGTTCCCGATACCACAGCCAACGATACTCTCCGCAGGTTGACACCAATCCTTTGCGAACTGGGTTGTTCAGAGTGTACCGAATCTTCTCATCGAGCTTTTCCGATGACCGCAGCACTCGATCGAACGATTCTGTTTGCCACACTTTCCCGGTGCGTCCTAGCTGACGATTGATCTTGTGGGCGGAAGCGCCTTTGATCGCATCCATGATTTCGCCCAGAGAATAGACCTCACCGGCTTGGTCGTTAACCAGGGGCGTAAAGATCATGTGTACGTGGTCAGGCATAACGACAATCGCGTCAATATCTATTTTTGTGTCATTGTCGTGAAGGCAAGACCCTAGCACGACATCGCGAGCGGGCTCGGGAAGGATCCAACGCAGATGGGTGCAGAACGTCAGGAAGTGGGGCTTGTTGTCGCGCTGTAGATGTGGGAGATTGCGGCGGTAGAACGCTTTCGGCATACGGAGCCTTGCTGGGATCGAGGGTGCTCCGACCGTATCTCGGGTGCGGTGACAGCCATCACTGCTCATGGGTTCGATAAATTCACACGTTCGTCCCGCTCGCAGTGGGGCGAGCTACGCTCGCCTGGACAGCCGAGGGCGGCTGTCCCTACGCGTGCATTCCGCTTCACGCTGTTTTCTACTCTGCTATAGTTCCTTGAGCGGACGTTCCCTGACCCAACATGGCGCTCGAATTCGAACTGATTTCGCCCATTGACATCGCCAAGGATGTGGCGCTCGCCGTCCAGGAATACACCCTGCTCGCCGCCCAATCCCTGGCCAACTTCTTCCGCCGTCCCCTCTACATGGGCGACATGCTGCACCAAGCCGACCTCATCGGCGTCGGCTCCCTGCCCATCGTCGTCCTTACCGGACTCTCCGTCGGCGCGCTCCTCGCCCTGAACTCCGCCAGCACCCTGCAACGCTTCGGCGGCGTCACCCTCATCGGCCAACTCGTCTCGCTCGGCATGGTCACCGAACTCGGCCCGCTCATCACCGGACTCATGGTGGCCGGACGCAACGCCTCCGGCATGGCCAGCGAACTCGGCTCCATGATCGTCACCGAACAGATCGACGCCATGCGCGCCCTCGGCACCGATCCCACCAAGAAGCTGGTCACGCCGCGCGTCGGCGCCACCGCCTTCATGCTCTTCTTTTTGACCATCATCGCCGACCTGCTTGGCCTCTTCGGCGGCTACGGCGTCGCCCACCTCCTCTTCGGCGTCGACACCCAGCAGTATTGGACCTCGGTCTGGCAGACGCTCGTCTTCCGCGACGTCTTCACCGGCCTCATCAAGCCCGTGCTCTTCGGCTTCATCATCGCCACCGTGGGCTGCTATTACGGAATGTCCACGCGCGGCGGCACGCAGGGAGTGGGCCGTTCCACCACCCAGGCCGTCGTCGCCTCTTCCGTGCTGATTCTGGTCGTGGATTTCTTCGTTACCAAGTTGATCTTCGCGATTTTCGGTTACAGGTAAGCCATGCCGGCGCCCACTCTGCCCAG
Source organism: Terriglobales bacterium (assembly GCA_049519955.1). GTDB lineage: Bacteria > Acidobacteriota > Terriglobia > Terriglobales > Acidobacteriaceae > Acidiflorens. The sequence goes on along the minus strand of JBEKQG010000193.1, from coordinate 3,555 downwards.
CGAAAATCCGGCAACTTCTACGGTGACTCCATCCGGCGTCGCTCTCGAGTTCGACAACGTTTCCATTGCCTTCGACGAGAACGTCGTGCTCGACCGCGTTTCCTTCCATCTGCCGCACGGCGAAACCAAGGCGCTGTTCGGCGTCGCCGGATCGGGCAAGAGCACGCTGCTCAAGCTCGCCATCGGCCTGATCCGGCCCGATAGCGGCCGCATCTTCGTTCTGGGAAAAGAAATCACGCGCATGACCGAACAGGAGTTGTTCGACCTGCGCCGCCGCGTCGGTATCGTATTTCAGGAAAGCGCCCTCTTCGATTCGCTCAAGGTTTACGAAAACGTCGCGTTCCGCCTCACTGAAGAACATATCTCCGCCCAGGAAGTCGAGCGCCGGGTGCGCGAGGTGCTGCGCTTTGTCGAGATGGACCAAACCTACGACATGCGTCCGTCCGAACTCTCGGGCGGCATGAAAAGACGCGTCGCCATCGCTCGCGCCATCGTCACCCAGCCCGAAGTGCTGCTCTACGACTCGCCCACCGGCGGACTCGATCCCGTGACCTCGAACACCATCATCGAACTCATCGTGAAACAGCGCGACGTATATGGAACTAGCGCCCTTCTGGTGACTCACCGCCTGCAGGATGCCTTCACCATGGCGACCCACCACTTCGATCGAACCACCAACCAGATGGTCCCCCTGCCCGATGGCCTACTGAGTAAGAAAAGCGGCGAAGTGCCCATGAGCTTTCTCATCCTGCGCGACGCCAAGGTCATCTTCGATGGCGACGTTCACCAGCTCGCCACCTCGCACGACGCCTATATTCGCGAATATATTTCGTAGCAGCTCGTGTAGGGACGGGCGCCCTCGCCCGTCCAAGCCGAGCGTAGCTCGGCATCTGCCTGCGATCACAGCGACTGTGGATCCGCCATAGGACTCGGCACACTGCGGAAGTCTTACGGCGATCTTCAGCCGCTCGTCTTTCGACCGGCTTTCTTCTCTTGCCCGCTCTTGCCCGGCAGCGCCGCCGGATTTTCGTGCGTGCGTTCGCGGAACCCGCCTTTCATGCCCCTGGCGAGGCCAATGGCCGATTCTCCAAACTTGTCGCGCAGATGGTCCGCCGCCGCCAGCGCCTTCTGCCAGCGCTCGTCCCGCGCCGGCTCCAGCAAATCCATCTGACCCGGCCCCGCTTCAAAATTCGACGCTTGCACTCCCAGCAACCGCACCGCCGCGCCCCGCTTCCAGTTGGAGAAAAACAGCCGCCGCGCCTCGTCGAAAATCTGGTTGTCCATCTGCGTCGGCTGCCCCAGCGATTGCGCTCGCGTGATGGTCGTGAAATCGGAGTAGCGCAATTTCAACTGCAGCGTGCGCGCAAAATATCCGCCTTCCCTCAGCCGCCGTCCCACCATCTCGCTCAGCCGCATCAGCGTCGATTGCAAGCGCTCGGCGTCGCCCGTGTCCTCGTCGAACGTGTGCTCGTGGCTGATCGACTTCGGATCGACATTTTCGCCGACTTCGTTGTCGAACCATCCCCCCGCATCCTCGCCCCGCGATTTCCCGGCCAGCGCCAGTCCCCATTTTCCGAAGCGTCGTTCCAACTCGCGGTCGTCGAGCCGCGCCAGGTCGCCCACTTTCTGAATGCCCATCGCGTGCAGCTTCTGCTCCATCACCTTGCCCACGCCGGGAATGTCGCCGACCGCAAGCGGCGCCAGAAATTTCGCCTCTTGTCCCGCGAGCACCCAAAGCACTCCGTTCGGCTTGGCTTTGCCGGAGCAGACTTTCGCGATCAGCCGCGACGCGCCAATCCCAATCGAGCAATTCAATTCCGTCGCCGACTTCATCGCTTCATGCAGCCGCTGCGCGCTCGCGAGCGGAGGCCCGTGCAACCGCTCCGTCCCCGTCATGTCGAGATAAGCCTCATCCACCGAAGCCATCTCGACCAGCGGAGAAAAGTGCCCAAGCACTTCATGCACCTTGTGCGAATATTCGCGATAGCGCTCCGGATGCCCGTTCAAAAAAATCGCCTGCGGACAAAGTTTCGCCGCCGTCCGCAGCGGCATAGCCGAATGCACGCCAAACTTCCGCGCCGCGTAGGATGCGGCCGAAACCACGCCCCGTTCGTCGCGCTGTCCGCCCACCACCACCGGCTTGCCTTTCAGTGACGGGTCAAACAATTCTTCGACGGAGACGAAGAAGGCGTCCATATCGACGTGGAAGATGGTGCGTGGGGAGGGGGTGGTCATTGGAATTGGAGTCCGGAGTCGGAGTCCGGAATGCCTTGCAGAAGTGTACCGCGTGGGTAGCGCGAATCCTATGAAACCGCGCTTGACTCTTGCGTTTCCGCCTCCTACGCTAACGGCATATATGGAAGTGCAACTCACCCCCGGCCAAAGGGCCTTTGTCCGGCAAGCGATTGCCAGCGGGCGTCTTCGACGCGAAGAAGACGCGGTGATAGAAGCTCTTTCGTTGTGGGAGGAGCGCGAACGTACGCGTGCGGAAATCCTCGTCGCCGTCGATGAGGCGGAAGCGTCCTTGTCCCGTGGCGAAGGCAGCGCGATCACGCAAGAGTCCGTGCGCGAACTGGCCCAGCAGGTGTCGCAGCGTGGACGCGCATGGCTTGCCGCCGAGCATTGAGCGGAGCAGTCTGGACCGGAGTTCCTTACGCAGGCTTTACCCCGAAACTATTTATATGACTCCTGAAGGTTGTGCAAATCCGCAGTCCGTAAGTAACGCCACTGGTCAGCAGTATCGACCTCATACCTCTCAGCTCGCATTCGTTGAGGGCGTTGAGGACTGACCATGCTGTCGGATGAATGAACTTCGAACAGACCTTATTCATATGCCTGAACTCGGCCTCCATCCCTACACTTTTCGCAAGCTCATTAGCACGTAGAAACTTTATCGTTGAAAGGCCCGCTTTTGCCTTTTGTGCTCTCAGCTTAGCGAGTATTTGATCCAATTCTGGCGGCTGCCGTTGCGGGTCTAGGTAGGCATACCATGCCTCGAATGACTCAAACAGATCGACCCCATCGATAATTCGATCGCCCACAAATCGTTTTGCGTGTTTCTCTGACAGGCAGACGTATTTAGCGAGAATGCTAAGTTCCAGCAGATTTCTGCACGCCCACGACAGAAAAGCCGTGGATCGTTGACAGCCAATCTTCAGGTTGAGGTGTTCACGGAGGGTAGAATTGACCAAACAAAGCAACAAGTCGCGATACCAGCGAGCCTCGGTGTCAGACTGTTCTAACTCGACCCGCAAGCTTCGCATTGGTTCGAACGCGGTGTCGGCTACCCGTATCTCCAGTTTCATCAGCGTTTCGGTCTTCGATGCCATGCGCGAAGTCTAGCATCACCTGATGCTGCGGAACGCTGCCTTGCATTTGGTCTGCCGATTCATTACAAAGGTGCCTGAGGTCCTTGACTTTTTCGCAATACTATCCGACTAGTACCGTGACCGCGTAATATGGTTTCTTTTGTAGCCGAACTTTAAGCGTGCTTGTTTGCGAGTGAAGCGCCAGTCGATGGTGACGCGGTCGCGGTTCATTCTCCGGCTCCAAGCC
>JBEKQG010000192.1:0-5324 GCA_049519955.1 Terriglobales bacterium | reverse complement strand
CCCGTTCCTCCGGCGACAAGTAACTGAATATATGGTTCTGCTGATCGTCTGCTCCTCGCATGCTTCTTCGTAACATACACGGCTGTGGATTGGGAGTAGTTTTTCAGCAGCGTGCTAGAGAGGCTAGGTATTGGAAGTGGTCGGCGACGTAAGAGAATCGAAAGGGATAAACATTGAGGAACCCCAGCACTGGGAACAGGGTTCCGGAGAAGATCAGAAACCCCGCGAGAGGTCCGCGGTATCGCCTCGCGAGCCGCCAGAGGCCAAGGGATACCACTGCAACCGCTAGCGGGTACAGATATTGCCTCCAGGCGGTAGGATCCAGTTGCCAGTGAGGGTATGTGAAGATCAGGTTGGACGGCCACGCTAGCTTGCCGGCGTAAAAGCAGATTATCCGGCCGGTCAGCAGGAGGTGTTGGCCAAACGTGAGATTATAAATTGCGCCGTGGGCGGCGATGTAGGTCTTTTCCACCCATGCCGTAAACATGCCCGCGCTCGCGCCGATCACAAACCACGGCACCAAAGGCCGCACGTCGCGCCGCCAGTCAAGCCTGCCCCGCTGCCACCAGAAAATCACCAGCAACACCGGCGGAAGCGTTGCGGTCACGGTTTTGCTGAGCAGGGCCAGGAAAAACAGCCCGAGTGCCCACAGGTAGTCAGATTTCCGGCGGGTCCGATCGAAACGCAGGTAAGTCAGCGCCGACGCTAGGTAGAACACCGCCGAGAGCGTGCTCTTTTGCTCTGAAATCCAAGCTACTGTTTCCACGCACACCGGGTGCAACGCGAAGATCAAGCCCGCTAACCACGCGCCCGGCAGTCCGAGGCGTCGCACGATCAGCACGACGAGACAGGCTGCCAGGGCGTGCTGCGTGACGTTCGCAAGATGGTAGCCTATTACGGCGTCGGCCCACAAACGGTGCTCAATCCAAAATGCACTGTGCAGCAGCGGATAGTATTGCTGAGTGGCGCCCAGCTGAAACCAGACGCGCCACAGACCGTGGAAAGATCGCAGCTGCGGCGCAGTGATATGGAACGTGTCGTCCCAAACCAGGCCTCCTCGGAGGGCGGGCCAGTAGGCCAAAAAAACGGACAGCCAGATCGCTATCCAGGGGACGGCATCGCGAATCCCAACCAGTGGGGCGGGCGCCTGAACTGGTTGCACCCGATTAGGGTTCGGATGCACCGGACGGTCTTGCACGTTGGTGTTTTCTGGCCGGGGTATTTTTCGCACGCACCTAACCCAAGTCCTTGGCCACATCGTAGTTCCAGGTGGTGCCCAATACTATGCAAAAAGCCGGTATGGGAAATGAGGTTCTGGGCATCGGACAAAGGATGTGCGCAAAACGTGTCAAACATTATGCTCGGCGGTTGTTGCCCCTGTCAATCTGCAAAGAGTTGCAGTCGTAGCGCGGAAGGCAAGGGCAAGTGAATCAATGAAGGCCGTGGAATTGGCGGCGCCTCAAGAGGGTCCTTGACGTAACATCGCGATAACGCTCAAAACCCCCAGTTGCGTCGTCACTTGGCGCATCGGACAAAACGCAGGCGCTGAGGGAACGGGCAGAATATTGCCTCTGCCCTTTAGATGGAGCCTAGCCAACGCCGTCCGCAAGGTCGAGTTCAAACTATTACAAATCAGCCCACCAGCCGACACCTGATTCTTGCTCCTCAATGCGCAGAAGCGGCCTTCGGCGCGGTTCTTTTGCGGATTGCGCCCCGCTTAAAGCACACTTCGACAACCGTTTCCCCGCTTTCAACGCACCGCGATACGTACCCGGATGGTAGCGTCGGGCGGGCTTTGTGCGCTCCCCAGGATGCTAAAATAGAGGTTCCCAATATGCCCATGAAAACGCTGTTTCTGAATCCGCCTTCGTTTGAAAATTTCGATGGAGGCGCCGGCTCGCGCTGGCCGGCCACGCGCGAGATCGAATCGTACTGGTATCCGGTCTGGCTTGCCTATCCAACCGGAATGCTCGAAGGCGCGCGCTTGCTGGACGCTCCCCCTCACCACATCACGGCCGAGGAGACGATCCGCACCTGCCAGGACTACGAGCTGCTCGTGCTCTTCACCAGCACCCCGGGGTTTGCCGGCGACATCCGCATCGCCGAGGCCATCAAAGACAGCAATCCTCACATCAAAATCGCCTTCGTTGGCCCCCACGTCAGCGTGCTGCCCGAGAAGTCCTTGCTGGAAAATAAGGTGATCGACCTCGTCTGCCGCAAGGAATTCGACTACTCCATCGTGGAATACGCGCAAGGCAAGCCAATCGACGACATTCTTGGCATCTCTTACCGCAAGAACGGGCAGGTTGTGCATAATGCCGACCGTCCGGCCATTCAGGACCTGGATTCCCTGCCGCACGTCACCGACATTTACCGGCGCGATCTGGATGTCCGCCGCTACACCGTGCCTTTCCTGCGCCACCCCTTCGTGGCGCTTTACACATCGCGCGGATGCCCGGCGCAGTGCACCTTCTGCCTGTGGCCGCAGACGCTCAGCGGACATCCCTGGCGCAAGCGCTCCGCCGCCGACGTGGCGGGTGAAATGGCCAAGGCGAAAGATTACTGGCCCTACGTGAAGGAATTTTTCTTTGACGACGACACCTTCAACCTGCAAAAGGCCCGCACCATCGAATTATGCTCGCAGTTGAAACCGCTGGGCCTGACCTGGTCGTGCACTTCGCGAGTCACCACCGACTTCGAAACCCTCAAGGCCATGAAAGAGGCGGGATGCCGCCTCCTGATTGTCGGCTATGAATCGGGCGACCCGCAGATTCTCAAAAACGTCAAGAAAGGCGCGACCGTTGAGCGCGCCCGCCAGTTCACCAGGGATTGCCACAAGCTGGGGCTGGTGGTGCACGGCGATTTCATTCTCGGCCTGCCGGGCGAAACCCGCGACACCATCAAGAACACCATCAACTTCGCCAAGGAACTCGACGTGGAAACGATTCAGGTTTCGGTGGCGCACGCTTACCCCGGAACCGAACTGCACGAATTCGCGCTGAAGAACGGCTTCATCACCAGCCAGTCGAAAATGGTTGACGACGGCGGCCATCAGATGGTGCAGGTCGAGTATCCCGGCCTGCCTGCCGCCGAACTGATGGAGGCCGTCCATCGCTTCTACGATGCCTATTATTTCCGCCCCAAGGCCGCGTACCGCATTCTGAGAAAGGCAATGTTCAACAACTCCGAACGCAAGCGCTTGTACAAGGAAGCGCGCGCCTTCCTCAAACTGCGCTCCGAGCGCCACAAGTGGGTCAAGCAAAAACGCAAGGAAGATCCTCACGCCCCGGCGCCGGCGAAGGCCTAGAACTGGTTTCATAATTAGGTTTTGGGTGGGGCACGGCTTCACAGCTTGCGGAAAAAGTCGTTCTCGCCCCTGATTTTGGGTGGCGCAGCGCTTCAGCGCTGCGGTAAGTGTATTATTATGACTGCGGCTTCAGCCGCTGAGGTCGCGGATCTTGCCCCGGAACGACTTTTTCCGCAGCCTGTTCAGCCGTACCGCTCAGGACCAGTAAAAATGCGGGCTTTAGCCCCTGAGGGTCTGGCTCCCCGTTCTGAAAAAGCATCTACGAAACCAGTTCTAGGCCCGGAGTTTGACCGCAAGCGACATTTCGAAAACTATCTAAATTGGGATTTCGATTGCCACACGCATATTCCTGCGTGAGCGCGTGGTGCGCCGGCGCTGGATGGCGCCCCGAATCAAGCTAGCCGAACAAATCGACGCGGATCACCACCGGCTGCGCTTCCACAATCCGGCTCTGGCCAGCACGTGCAACTTCGTCCGCTTCCACACTCTCTTCCGATCCATCCGCGCTGAGAATTGACCCCAGAATCGGAAATCGCTGGCGCAACATCGTCGCTCGGCGCCTCCCTTCCTCCAGTTGTTCCCGGAACGACCCCGCATTCATTTCGTGGGGCGTCGGCTTGAGCTTCTTCATGGCCGCCTGGAATCTCTCCAGTTCCGCGATCAGGTCCGCCAGCACGGCTCTTCCGCCAGCGCTCAGACGAACGAATTCCATGCCCGCGCCGGAGCGGCCTCGAATTGCCCTTACCTCACCCAGGGCCCGGAACGAGGCGGCGTTGACCCGCACGACCAGTTCAGCCCGAGCGCCGCAATCGAGCAGCAGCGTGCTATCAACGCAGCACCCGTGCAGGCTCAGGTCGCGAAGCGCCCCACGAAAAATGCCGTTGGCCGGAAGGTGAGTAATCTCCGCGCCCCCGCCGCAACTAAACCGCGGACTGCGCCGACGATCATCGTCGGTTTCGGTGCGATCAGGCATGTATATAACATCGTGCGTTGAACGGCATCCCTTGAGAATTGCACCTTGGTAGCGTTCGATGCCAAACCGAAGTAACTGAAGTTGCCGGGATGGGTCCTACCCAAACAGCCGCATCAATCCACGCGGTGCCAGATCGGGGACAAGGAAGCTGGCGCGCGTGCCGCCGGCGAACCGCGCCACCGCTTCCGCCGCCAGGTAACCGCTGCGGACCGCGCCCTCCATGGTGGCGGGCCAGCCGGTCGCCGTCCAATCGCCTGCCAGATAGACTCGCGGCCATACCGTTTCGGCCTTTGGCCGGTACCGCTCGATTCCCGGACACGGCGAATACGTCGCGCGCACTTCCTTGATCACGGCCGATTTCAGCAGTTGAGCGTCGGGCGCGTCGGGGAAGAACTCTTGCGCTTCCTTCATTGCCATTTCAACGATCTCCGCCTTCGACTTATCCACCAGGCTGCGCGAGCAACTCACGACCAGCTCGATGTAGCTGCCGCTGCCGTTGGCGTTCATCTGAGCTTCATCCGCGCGAGCTGCGATGATCCGCGATTTGTGGAACATCCACTGAATAGTGCGGTCGAGCAGGACGGCGTGATCGAGTTCGCTGATTTGACGATCAAACCAAAGATGGATGCCGGTGATCGGCGATGTTGTGAACTGGCCGAGCGCCGCGGCCAAAGGCGCAGCCGCCGGAGTGTCGGGCAATATGCGCCCCAGCGCATCGAAAGGGACAGCCAGAACCAGGTAGTCGAATCTCCGTTCCTCGCCATTCGCCGTCACGTTGACGGCGAATGGCACTGTCTGAAACGACTCCACGCCCGCGCGAAACTGAATCTCCCCACCCCGGGCGCGAATGTAGTCTCCAGCCGTGCTGTACAGCTCCGTGAGCGGGACGGTTGGCAGTCCCATGCGCCCCGCCGCCGCCGATTTAAGAAACGACTCGCGCACCACCAGCGCCGCGTACGGCACGGAAACGCGATCCAGATCTTCGTTCAAGGCGCTGACCAGGATCGTCCTCCAGAAGCGCTCGATGGCTTGCGTGGTTTGTCC
>JBEKQG010000191.1:0-5353 GCA_049519955.1 Terriglobales bacterium | reverse complement strand
GTTGCGAATGGAGCAGAGCAAAAGGCCCCGGAAAACCCGGAAACCAACTCGCTCGACATCACCCACGATGAGAAACGGCAAGAAAAACACCGTATCCATCAATTTTTCAGCAGCCTGCTAGGTGACCTTCTCGAGCGTTATGTAGCGCCAGTGCTACAAGAGAGCGGGTGGCTGTGGTGTGCTGGACGCTTGGTGAAGACTGTGGATTTTTTGAAGCCTGGCGAACCCCTCCATCTTTTGCAAGTGAAGAACAGTTTCAATTCGGAGAATAGCTCTGGTTCTGGGTACCGGGTAGAGGGCGGGGTGCCAAGCTGGCACAGAAGGAACGGAAACGGCACATTCAACTGGGCAGAACTCGAGGATAACGACGGAAGTCTGACCGAAGATGGATTTCAAGCCTACGTCAAAGAGCAGGTCGCGAAGGTATCGTCGAGCGGTAACACCGGGGAACAATAATTAAAACAGGGTCTCCTGTACGGGTTGCTCGATTGCCTCCCGCCACGCCCGATGATCAGTACTGCGATAGCGGCTTAACTGACCATACTCTTGCGGTTCTTCGATGCGATGCTGGTCAAAGTCGAGGATGTGGCGTCCTATGATTTCCCCAAAGTGACAGGGCACCGCATTTCCCACCTGGCGGTACTGGTCAACGATTTTGCCCGCGAGGCTGTAGTCGGGTGGAAACGTCTGAATTGCGCAATATTCCTCGACGGAGAGCGGCCGCAATTCTGCTGGGTGGCAAAGGTCGGTTGCTGGCATGCTAGGCGACGTGACAAGAGTTGGTGATGGTTTGTCCCAAGCCAACCGCCGATAGAAACCGGTTTTCCCTCCGCCGGCATAATACGAACCGCCCATTGCCTCCTTCTGCAATGGTTCAGGAAGATCGCGCCAGTTGTTACCCGCCTTTAGCAGCCGATAAAATCGCAGGCGCTTCTCTGGAAATTTTGCCGCATGAAACGGCTTCCCCTGCAGATGACTGATCGCTTCTCGCAACGTTTTCCATTGCGGCAAACCGCAGTCGCCGTTTTGGTCATGTGTGGGTCTCATGTAAGGAACAGCCCGTCCCTCCCGTGAAGCAAAGAAAATCAAGCGCTCTCGGATCTGCGGTACACCAAAATTGGCAGTGTTGTAAAGGGTGAACGTCACATGATAGTCCTGGGCCTCAAGGAGATTGAGGATATGGAGCAGCGCGCCGCCCGGCAATTCATCCGGTCGCAGCGGTGGCTGGCCCTCGCCTCGCTCTGCGTGCGGGCGATGGTTGAGCGGAGCGGACAACAGCCCCCGGACGTTCTCGAAGATTGCGTACTTCGGCTTGAGCTGGGCGATCAGGTCGATGAAATGGAGAAAGACATTTCCGCGCTCGTCATTTAGTCCCATCCGGTGTCCGGCGGTTGAGAATGCCTGGCATGGAGGTCCGCCAACGATCGCGAACAAGCTTCCTTCACCCATATTGAGTTCCCGTTTTAGCCGGGTGGCAGTAAGCAGTCGAATGTCTTCAGGAAAGAGTTTGATCGCCGGGCGGTTCTCGCTAATAGTCCGGCACGCAATCGGATCCATTTCGTTGACTGACAAGCACTCAAGACCCGCAGCCTCCAGGCCCACATCCAGTCCTAGCGCCCCCGAAAAAAATGAGAGGTAGGTACGGTCGCTCCGAAGATTGGGCCGCGATCTCGGTGGTATCCTCTTTGCCATATGGAGAAGGCCTTGCGCGTTACCCTAAAGCATGGGGGATTCGCGAACGTCAGTCAACAACGTTCTTGCATTATGGCTGCCATTCGAGGAAGACACAATAGGACAACTGAACTTGTTCTGCGCATGGCATTTGTACGCGCGCGTGTGGCTGGGTGGAGACTGCATCCCAGTTCCGTTTTGGGAAAGCCGGACTTCTTTTTTACCCGGAAGAGGATTGCGGTGTTCGTGGACGGATGTTTTTGGCATGGGTGTCCGACTTGCGGCCATGTTCCCAAAACGAATTCGATGTTTTGGAAAACGAAAATCCAACGGAACAAGCAGCGCGATGCAAGGGTGACACACGCTCTGAGACGGTCTGGGATTCGTGTGATCCGAGCTTGGGAGCACGAACTGAAGCACCCCAAACGCATTCGGGTGATCTTGTCGCGAATATTGGCGACTGGATAGGGTTGTTCAACTGCAAACGCGGGTGCAGAGCCAAGGGCAGCGGGCGAGGGCGCCCGCTCCACACACACACAAAGGGGCATTCACTTCAAATGCACGGCTGTTTCTGAGGGCTTTGGGGCGGAGGGCTTGCCTTCGCGCTCTGCCATCGCTTTCGACTTGGGCATGGCGTATTTGGGCTTGATGTGGTGGCATCCTGCTTCGCAATAGACGCCGCCGGCGGCGGATTCGGGGGTGGGCATGGGAGAGTTTACGGCTTGTTCGCGGTCGGCTTCCAGTTGGCGCTCGACGCTGGCGATTAGTTCTTGGTTCGCGGCCGGGGTCAGCCACTTCTTCTTGTTCACCAGGTAGTTTTCGAAGCGCGCGATGGGGTCGCGGCGCTTCCAATACTCGAAGAGCGGCTTGGGGACATACTCGGCGGCGTCGTGGATGGCGTGGCCCTTCATGCGCATCATTTTGGCTTCGATCAGGGTTGGGCCTTGGCCGCGGCGGGCGCGTTCGCAGGCTTCGTGGCAGGCGTCGTAAACCTGGCAGGCGTCGGTGCCATCGACGATGACTCCGGGGATGCCGTAGGCGATGGCGCGCTCGGCGAGGTCCTTGACGCGGAACTGCATGTCGGAGGGCGTGGAGTATCCCCAGAGATTGTTTTCGACAATGAGGACGAGGCCGAGATTCTGGACGGCGGCGAAATTGAGGCCTTCGTAGGTGACGCCGGTGGATTGGCCTCCGTCGCCGATGTAGGTCATGACGGCGATGTGTTTGCCCTGCAGGCGCGCACCGAGCGCCACGCCAGCGAGCACGGGGATCAGATCGCCGAGGGTGGAAATGGGCGCGACGACGTTGCGGGATTCGATATCGCCAAAGTGCGAGGAAGCGTCGCGTCCACGGGTGGGCGATCCGGCCCTGGCCATGTACTGCATCATGATGTCGGCGGGCGAGAAACCGCGGACGAGGAGAGATCCCTGATTGCGAATCATGGGGCCGAGCCATTCGTCTGGGCGGAGCGCGTAGGCCGAGGCGCAGGAGCAGGCTTCCTGGCCGAGTCCGAAGTAAACGCCGCCGACGACCTTGCCTTGTTTGTAGAGATTTTCGAGGGCGGTTTCCATGCGGCGGTTGAGGAGCATCCAGCGATAGATTTCGATGGACTGGGCGGGGGTGAGGTATTGCGAGTCGCGGATGGGCGGCACGGGCTGGGAGAGATCGCCGCTGGCGACCTCGTAGCGAAATTCGTCGCCGGTGCCGTCTTGCTTTCGTTCCACGATCTGGCGCAGGGTGAAATCGGGTTTCTCGAGACGATAATCGAGGATGGTGTAGGTGCGGAGGTTGGCGGTCGGCGCTTGGCTGTTGGCGCTTGGCTGTTGGCTCTTGGCTCCGAGGGGTGGGCGGGTTTGTGCCTGGTCCGGCCTCGGAGTGGGAACGCTTTTCTTCTTCGCTTTCTTCTTAGACATGATCGGTCCGCAAACATGCTAGCGCACGGAGGCGCGTCAGGCGAGAAACAAATCGTCATCGCCCGTTGATTGGCCGTGCAGCCGGCGCAATGGGCCTGGCGTTTTCATCGGGATTCCCACGACATTGCCCAGCAACGCATCGATCGTCTGGATCCACAGCATCTGGCTGCGGAAGATGCTGCCGAAGTTTCGCGATACGGACTGCGCCACTTCGTTGAGCTCGACTTCGCGGCGCAATTCCCGCTGCATTGACGTTACCGGCTTCGCCGCGATGCCGCAGGGCACGATGAGGTTGAAGTAAGTGAGATCGGTATTGACGTTCAAGGCGAAGCCATGGGAGGTGACGGAGCGGGAAATGTGCACGCCGATGGCGGCGATCTTTGCCGCTGCGTCGGCGTCGGTCCACACGCCGGTGAGGCCGGGGATGCGGTGGGTGGGGATGCCGAAATCGGCGCAGGTGCGAATCAGGACCTCTTCCAGGCGGCGGACGTAATCGACGACGCCGAGAGTCTTCTTGAGGGCGGGATTTTCGCGGGCGGGGGCGCCCGCGCCACACTTGTGCTGGCGCAGATCGAAGATGGGATAGCCGACGAGCTGGCCAGGCCCATGGAAGGTGACGTCGCCGCCGCGGTCGCACTCGAAGACTTCGACGCCGCGGGCGGCAAGTTGTTCGGTGGAAGCGAGGACGTTGGCGGCTTGGGCGTTGCGTCCGAGGGTGATGACCGGCCGGTGTTCGAGGAGCAGCAGCACATCGCCGATCGCGCCCGCTTTGCGCAGGTCGACCAGCTTTTGCTGGAGTACCAGGCCTTCGGCGTAGCGGAGGGTGCCGAGTTGGACGACGGAAATCACGCTGCGAATATTATAGGGCGCGCGTGGCGCGGACACTCTTGTCCGCGAAAGTTAGAATGCCGGGGAGAATCAGCTAGGCGGCGAAGCAACACATTCGGGCGATTTCTCTGGAAGCGGTTTCGGAGGCGTTGAAGAGGACGATGCGTTGCAAAGAAAAGGCTTTACCACAGGGGGCACAGGGGACCACGGGGGAAAGCCTCGCGACGCGAAGAGGGCGATTGCAGCAGAGCAAGAACTGGCATTGTGACGGGAGCGTAAATTATTTTCATTTCCCCCCTTGCACAATGCCGTGCGGTTTGGTATAACAGATCGAGTCGAGGACAAGTGAAGGAGTGTCTGAGCTGAGCGCTGAGTCGTCGCGTCCGCTCGTGGCATCCAATCAGTAAGCCTCCAACTGGCCCCTTTCCGGGGTTCGCATTCGGGGACAAAGTTCCCTGAAGGGTTTCCGCGAATAGCAGAGCCTCCAAGCGATCTTTAATTTTTGAGTCGTCTTCCGCTTCGGCCTGCGCCGGATTTTGTGGCGAGCTGAGATGGAAGCGCGTTTTCGGGCGCGCTGGCAAAAGAGTTCTCCAGATTGGTTCTGAAAAAATCTGGATGGAAGCTCCCCTAGCTGTTGAAAACAGGTGGAAATCCTGTGATTGCAGAGGGTTGACAGTGGCCGCGACGGCGGGATAGGTTTGCAAGGTTTCGAGGACGCACGAGTTCCTTCGGGAATTTGGGCGGACTGAAGGCGCACCGCTCAGGCGGGAATGCGGATCGGTCTTTGACAAAAGGTTGAACGTGCCAGTCGTGAGAAACAAATGTTCGGGCTCAAGTCTGAACGTACTCACAAGATAGGACCTTCGTCACAGCAGACGGAGGCCGTCGGTCTACCCAGACCGACTCAGGTTTCAAATGAGAGTTTGATCCTGGCTCAGAAT
>JBEKQG010000190.1:0-5401 GCA_049519955.1 Terriglobales bacterium | reverse complement strand
TTTGAGGTCTTGCAGTAATGCTCGAAAAGCTGTCGAACATCTTCCGGGTTCCCGACCTTCGCAAGCGCGTGCTCTTCACGCTCGGCCTGCTGGCGGTGTATCGCATCGGCGGCCACATTCCGACGCCGGGGATCAACAGCGACCGGCTGGCGCAGTTCTTCGAGCAGAACCGGGGCTCGGTGCTGGGCTTTGTCGATCTGTTCAGCGGCGGCAACCTGCGGCGGCTCACGATTTTCGCGCTGGGCATCATGCCGTACATCACGGCGTCGATCATTCTGCAGTTGCTGACCGTGGTCTATGAGCCGCTGGCCAAGCTGCAGAAAGAAGGCGAACTGGGCCGGAAGAAGATCACGCAGTGGACGCGGTATCTAACCGTGGTTTTGAGCGCAGTGCAGTCGTTCGGCATCGCCCTCAGCCTGCAGAAAGCGGGCGACTTCGTCAACACTCCCGGGCCGAGTTTCACCCTGATGACCATGCTGACGCTGACCACGGGCAGCGCCTTCATCATGTGGCTGGGCGAGCAGATCACCGAGCGCGGCATTGGCAATGGCATGTCGCTCTTGATTTTCGCGGGTATCGTGGTCGGCCTGCCGCGCGGCGTGATCGATCTGTACCAGAAGGCGAACACCGCGGCCTGGGGGCCATTCACCGCCCCGGCCCTTCTGATGCTGCTGGTGCTGATGGTCTCTGTGGTGGCGTTCATTGTATTTGTGGAACGCAGCGAGCGCCGGATTCCGGTGCAATACGCCAAGCGCGTGGTCGGGCGGAAAGTAATGGGCGGGCAATCCACGCACCTGCCGCTGCGCGTGAATGCCGGCGGAGTCATGCCGGTGATTTTCGCGTCTTCGATTTTAGCGTTGCCGCAAATGCTGGGCGCGGCGTTTCACAACAACAAGGTCGTCGGCCCCATTCTCGACGCGATGAAGTGGGGCGAGCCGCTCTACACCCTGCTCTATTGCCTGGGCATCGTTTTCTTCGCCTACTTCTATATCTCGATTGTGTTCAATCCGAACGAGGTCGCGGACAACATGCGGAAGTGGGGAGGGTTCATCCCCGGCATCCGGCCCGGCAAGCGGACTTCCGACTTTATCAACGATGTCCTGACCCGGATCACGCTGGTGGGCGCGCTCTATCTGATTTTGATTTCGCTGATTCCGGAGTGGATGATCGCCGGTATCAAACTGAACCACCTTCCGCTGCTGGGGCGGGTCTTTGAGAACCTGCCGACCTGGATCACGAACGGCTTGGGCGTGAATTTTTATTTTGGCGGAACGTCGCTGCTGATCGTGGTGGGCGTGGCGATGGATACGGTGACGCAGATTGAAGCGCAACTCATCATGCGGCACTACGATGGATTCACGCCGAAGAGCGGACGACTTCGCGGACGCAGGACCTGGTAATCCATTTCGATGGCCAAAGAGTCGGCTAACGATACGGCGCGAAATATTGGCCCCGTGATTCTTCTGGGGCCTCCCGGGGCCGGGAAGGGCACGCAGGCCAAGCGGATTGTGGACCGTTACGGCGTGCCCCAGATTTCGACGGGCGATCTGTTGCGGGATCACGTGGCGAGAGGCACCGAGTTGGGCCTTGCAGCCAAGGCAATCATGGCGCGAGGCGAACTGGCGCCGGACGAGTTGATTTACGGCATCGTGGCCGAACGGCTGCGGGACGCCGATTGTCAACGCGGATTTGTGCTGGACGGCTTTCCCAGGACGGCCGCCCAGGCAGGATGGCTCGATGCTGTCCTGCAAAAAGCGGTCTTTGAAAAATCGGAGACATCGGCGAAATGCCCGCCGGTTGTGATCCAGTTGCTCGTGGACTATACTCAATTATTGCCGCGGCTTACTGGCAGGCGCTCGTGTCCCACCTGTGGACGGCTCTATAACATTCACTTCCAGCCACCTCTCGTCAACGAGTTGTGCGATGTGGACGGATCGAAGCTGGTGATTCGCAGCGACGATCGCGAAGAAGTCATTGCGGAGCGCTTCGCAGCCTATGAGACGCAGACCAAGCCGGTGGCGGATTACTACCGGGCGCGGCAGCGGCTGGTGGAAGTGAACGCGGACCGGCCGGTGGCAGAGGTTACGGCGCAGATCTTCGGCGCGATTGACAGCCATTGCACGGCTGGACGCTAGAGATGGTCTCATAGATCGGTTTTGGGAAGGGCGCGGGTTTAGCTGTGCCGTTCGAGGCCTGGAAGAATGCGGGCTTTAGTCCCTGAGGGCCGCGAAGTTAAAGTTTCTGAAACTCGAGCGAACGATGAGTTTTGCAGACGACCGGATCATCCGCAAGTCGCGGGAAGAAATCGAGAAGATGCGGCGCAGCGGCAAGATGGTCCGCCAGGTCCTGGACCACTTGAAAGGCGTGGTGGCGGCCGGAGTTACAACCATGGATCTGGAGAAGGCCGCGGAGAAGATGATCGCGGAATTCGGGGCCGCGCCGGCGTTCAAGGGATATTACGGTTATCCCTGCGTGCTGTGCACCTCGATCAATGAAGAGATCGTGCACGGCATCCCGTCGGAAAAGCGGGCGCTGAAAACGGGAGACATCGTTTCCATCGACTGCGGAGTGGTTTACGACGGGTATTACGGGGACGCGGCCATCACCGTGCCGGTGGGCGAAACGCTGACGCCGGAATTGAAGAAGCTGCTCGAAGTGACCGAGGCTTCGCTGTACAAGGGCATCGAGCAGGCCAAGATCGGCAACACGATCGGGCACGTTGGATCGGCGATCCAGAAGCTTGTGGAAGCGAATGGGTTCAGCGTGGTGCGGGAGTTTGTGGGCCACGGCATCGGGACCAAGCTGCATGAAGCGCCGCAGATTCCGAACTTCGGCAAGAAGGGCCAGGGCGCGGAGTTGACCGAAGGCATGGTCCTGGCGATTGAGCCGATGGTGAACTCGGGCGGTCCCGAGACCAGGGTTTTGAGCGATAAGTGGACGGCCGTGACGCTCGACGGCAGTTACAGCGCGCACTTCGAGCATTGCGTGGCGGTAACTCGGCAAGGGCCGGTGATTTTGACGCAATAGAGCTACTAGCTTCTAGCTCCTGGCTGCTGGTTCGTTTCGAGCAGCATCGAGCTTTAGCTAGGAGCTAGCAGCTAGAAGCTAGGAGCTAATGAGCAAAGAAGACGCGATTGAAGTGATGGCGGTGGTGATCGAACCATTGCCCAATGCCATGTTCAAGGTGGAGCTCGAGAACAAACACCAGGTACTGGCGCATGTTTCCGGCAAAATGCGGAAGAACTTTATCCGTATATTGCCGGGAGACAAAGTCGCGGTCGAGCTTTCTCCGTACGACCTGAATCGCGGGCGGATTGTGTATCGCTACAAATGATCTTCCATTTATCGTTTTTGAGCTTGTCATCCTGAGCGAAGCGAAGGATCTATGAATTTGCAGTTGCACTGACTGAGAACTGGCAACTGAGAACTGAGAACTGCTTTATGAAAGTAAGGGCATCGGTCAAGAAGATTTGCGACAAGTGCAAGGTCATCCACCGCAAGGGAGTAGTGCGGGTGATCTGCGAGAATTCCAAACACAAGCAGCGTCAGGGGTAAAGTCGCTTCGAGCTATGAGCTGCGAGCTACGAGCGAACACGGGTTGCTCGTAGCTCGCAGCTCGAAGCAGCCGAAAGCTGGCAGGAAGGGTCAGGAAATTTATGGCACGTATTGCAGGCGTCGATCTTCCGCGCAACAAGCGCGCGAATATCGGGCTTACTTACATCTACGGCATCGGCAAGGCGCGCGCGGCCCGGATTTTGGACACGGCCAAGGTGGACCCGATGAAGAAGATCTCCGACCTTGGAGAGGACGAGGTCAACCGCATCCGCCAGGTCATTGAAGCGGAGGGTTCGGTGGAAGGCGATCTGCGCAAGGACGTTTCGATGAACATCAAGCGGCTCATCGAAATCGGTTCGTATCGCGGGTTCCGCCATCGCCGCAATCTGCCGGTCCGCGGACAGCGCACCCACACCAATGCCCGCACCCGCAAGGGTCCGCGCAAGGGCACGGTCGCACAGAAGAAGAAGACAGCTAAAGCATAGTTGCCAGTGGCCAGTGGCCGGTTGCCAGTTAGACCGGTTGTGGCGCAGGCAGACATGAACCGACAACTGGCCACTGGCCACTGGAAACTGAATTTATGGCAAAACCAGCAGCAGCAGGCGGCGCCGCGGCGCCCGAGAAAAAAGGCAAGAAGAAGACGTTCAAGAAGAAGGAGCGCAAGCACGTTCCGCACGCACTGGTGCACGTGCAGGCCTCTTTCAACAACACACTTGTGACCATCACCGACATGACCGGCAATGTGCTGGCGTGGAAGAGTTCGGGCTCGCTCGGTTTTCGCGGGTCGCGAAAAGGCACGCCGTTCGCGGCGCAGCAAGCCGCGTCGAACGCCGCCAGCATGGCGCGCGATCACGGCGTGCGCTCGGTGGACGTGCGCGTGAGCGGTCCGGGATCGGGCCGCGAGTCGGCGGTGCGCGCGCTGGCCGCGGCGGGAATCGAAGTGCGGTCCATTAAGGACACGACGCCGATTCCACACAACGGTTGCCGGCCGCCGAAACGGCGAAGAGTGTAGGAGCAGTTCTCAGTTCTCAGCAAAACCCGGAGAACTCTCGAACTGGGGTTTTACTGAGAACCGAGAACTGAGAACTAATTTTTTCAATCGGGACGAAAGGGTCGCCACCCCGTAAACCGATTTCGCAAAGGAGAACAATGGCTCGTTATACCGACGCAGTATGCCGTCTTTGCCGCCGGGAAGGGATCAAGCTCTTCCTTAAAGGCACGAAGTGCTTCAGCGACAAGTGTCCCATTGAGAAACGCAACTTCGCTCCCGGACAACACGGGAAAGACAGAAAGACCAAGGTTGTAGGCTACGGTCTGCAGTTGCGCGAAAAACAGAAAGCCAAGCGCATCTACTTCACCCAGGAAGGCCAGTTCCGGAATTACTTCGAGAACGCGGTCAAGGCCAAGGGCGTTACGGGCGCCAAGTTGCTCGAGCAACTCGAGCGGCGTTTGGACAACGTGGTCTTCCGGCTGGGCTTCGGCATTTCCCGCCGCCAGGCGCGCCAGTTGGTGCGTCACGGGCATGTGCAGGTGAATGGAAAGAAGGTAAACATCCCTTCGTACGAAGTCATAGTGGGCGAAGAGATTGCCATTCGCGAGAGCAGCAAGAAGGTTCCGATTCTCGAAATCGCGAAGGACTTTGCCAGCCATCAGCCGGCGCCGGCGTGGCTTGAGATCGATCGCGAGAACTACAAGGGCCGCGTGATTGCGCTGCCGAAGCGCGAAGATATTCAGTTGCCGGTGAATGAGCAGCTGATTGTCGAACTGTATAGTAAGTAGTAGCTAACAAGTCGTTGGTCGATAGTCGTTAGTCGTTGGCAACCGGCGGCTCGCGAACGACTGACGA
>JBEKQG010000189.1:0-5410 GCA_049519955.1 Terriglobales bacterium | reverse complement strand
CATCATTGTGAAGGCTCCTTACCTTCCCAGCGTCTTTCGGTCCTCAACCTCAAGACTACCGGGATTCTATCGAGCCTTCCCTCTTATCCAATCAACTCAAGCCGTTTTTTGGCTTGAGTGGGTACTTTCGTGCTCCCAATCCCTTACACCCTCTATAATAAAAGTACCGACACAACTAATTTCAAGCGC
Source organism: Terriglobales bacterium (assembly GCA_049519955.1). GTDB lineage: Bacteria > Acidobacteriota > Terriglobia > Terriglobales > Acidobacteriaceae > Acidiflorens. Next base: position 5,221 of record JBEKQG010000189.1, on the reverse strand, counting down.
GCGGCCCTCCGCCACCCTCGCCCGACCGTCCATTTTTTTCATCACATCCGCGCCGTGTTCACGATCACTGACAACATCCCTACGCCATGCGAGAATCATTCCCAGATCTTGGAAGCGAAGCCTGTGTCCGCCTCCAGAGGCGGCCAATCGCTTCCGGACAGTCCTTTCAAAATCTGTGCCGGAAACAAACGCTCTTTGACATTTTCGATTCCCCGACCAAGGGGCTTGACAAACTGATCGGGACGAAACGGGGTCAAAACAACAGGAAACAGATCGAAAACCAGTAAGTCCTTATTCCGGAATACTTTCCATGTAAGTCGTTATTCTTGAATACTTTGCAAAGCTAGCCCGCCAATCCGATGATTCTAATAACGTTAAGAGGGGGGTGGGGGGTAGGGGGGGTGGGGTACCGGCACTGACCAGGGGAACATCGAGGCATTTCCGGGCAGCCTTGACCGGGCAAGAGAAATTTATTTTCGAGTAAAATTTACTCCCACTCAATCGTCCCCGGAGGCTTCGACGTGATGTCGTAGACCACCCGGTTCACGCCACGCACTTCATTCACGATCCGATTCGAAATCGTCTTCAGCACCTCATAAGGCAGTGGAACCCAGTCAGCGGTCATGCCGTCTTCGGAATGCACGGCGCGGATGGCGCAAGTGTAAGCATAAGTCCGCTGATCGCCCATCACTCCGACCGACATCACCGGCAAGAGCACGGCAAAGGACTGCCAGATTTTTTGGTAAAGTCCGGCTTTTTTGATTTCGCCGACGACAATTTCGTCGCACTCGCAGAGGAGTTCGGTGCGCTCTTTGGTGACTTCGCCCAAGATGCGGACAGCCAGACCAGGCCCGGGGAATGGCTGGCGTTGCAAGATTTCATCGGGCAAGCCGAGATCGCGGCCGATGCGGCGGACTTCATCCTTGAATAAGTCTTTGAGCGGCTCGATGAGTTTGAGCTTCATCTTCTCGGGCAGTCCGCCGACGTTGTGGTGCGACTTAATAACTTGCGAAGGGCCGCGCACGGAGCGGGATTCGATGACGTCGGGATAGAGCGTGCCCTGCACCAGCCACTCGACTTCGCCTTCTTCTTTGGCGATGCGGCGCGCTTCAGCGTCGAAGACCTCTATGAATTCGTTGCCGATGATTTTGCGTTTCTTCTCCGGTTCGGTCACGCCCGCCAGTTTCCGCATGAAGCGTTCGGTGGCATCGACGGCAACAATGTGCAGGCCAAGATGGTCGCGGAGATTCTGTTGGACTTTCTCGAACTCGTTTTTGCGCAGCACGCCATTGTTGACGAACACGCAGGTCAGGCGCGACTTGCCGGACCCTTCGGCTCCGCTCAGGGCAGGCGCATCGCGCATGGCGCGGTCCACCAGCACGGCCGCAACGGAAGAATCCACTCCGCCGGAAAGCCCGCAGATGGCGCGCCCGTTGCCGACTTGCCGCTTCACCTGCGCCACGGTCGCATCAATGAAATGTTGCGGCGTCCAGAGAGGTTTCGCACCGCAGATGCCGAGCGCAAAGTTGCGCAGAATGTCCGAGCCGAGAGGCGTGTGATGCACCTCGGGATGAAACTGCACCGCCCACATCTTGCGTTCGGGGTTTTCGATGGCGGCAACGGCGTTGGGAGTTTTCGCGGTCAGCCGGAAGCCCGGAGGCAACTCCTCGGCCTCGTCGCCGTGCGACATCCAGACCGCGAGCAGCTTGGGCAATCCCTGAAAAAGTTGCGAATCGGATTGCTGGATTTCCACTTGCGCGTGGCCATACTCACGTTTCGCGGCGGAGCGCACTTTTCCGCCCAGCGCGTACACCATGAACTGCAATCCGTAGCAGATGCCGAGCACGGGAATGCCGAGATCGAACACGGCCTTGTCGGCCAGCGGCGCGTCCTTGTCGTAAACCGAGGACGGCCCGCCCGAAAGAATGATTCCCACGGGAGAGTAGCTGCGGATTTCTTCCAGGCTGGCGTTGAACGGCAGAACGACCGAGAAAACTTTCTGTTCACGGATGCGGCGCGCGATAAGCTGCGAATATTGCGCGCCAAAATCGAGGACTACGATGGATTGGGTTTCCACGGATGAGTGTCTCAGATTGGAATCATTTAGTCACTAAATCATTTAGTCATTGAAGCATTAAACCACTTGATGTGGTGGTTTTCATTGAATCAATGTCTGAATGACTCAATGATTCAATCTTGTTACTTGACTACGATATTTACCAGCTTCTTGGGCACGACAATGACCTTTGCCACTTGCTTGCCGGCGATTGCCGCTCGGACCTTGTCGTCGGCGAGCGCTGCCTGCTTGATTCGATCTTCGGTCGCTGCCGCCGGCACCACGACAACGCTGCGCAGTTTTCCGTTGACCTGCACGGGGATCTCGATCTCGTCCTCGGCTGCCAGCGCAGCGTCGTACTTGGGCCACGGGGCTTTCAGCAGAGTGCTCGTCTCGCCAGCCAGTTCCCACAATTCGTGAGCGAAATATGGAGCCATGGGCGCGAGCAGCAGCGCGAGGTTGCGCTGGACTTCGGCGATCAACGAAGCGGGAACTCGTCCGGCGGCAATCGCCTCTTCCGCGCCATAAATTTCGTTGACCAGTTCCATGATGGCCGCGATGCAGGTGTTGAAGTGCCAGCGTCCCTGGAAATCGTCGCTCACGCGCTTGATGGTCTGGTGCAGCTTGCGCTGAATGGCACGCGCCTGGGGTGACAACTCGTGCGTAGGATTCTCCGTCGCGGGAGACGCGGCCAGCCGCGTTTCTACAGGAGGGTTGCGCACATAGAAGCGATACACTCGCCCGAGGAATCGCTGAATGCCCTCGATCCCCGATTCCTGCCAGTCGAGATCGCGGTCCGGAGGCGCAGCGAACAAGCTATACAGCCGTGTCGCGTCCGCACCGTAGCGCTCGACCATCTCATCCGGAGAGACAACGTTCCCCAGGTTCTTCGACATTTTGGCGCCGTCTTTGATCACCATGCCCTGGGTGAACAGACGCCTCACGGGCTCGTCATTCTGTACCAGTCCCATATCGCGCATGAACTTTGTCCAAAAGCGCGAATAAATAAGATGGAGAATGGCGTGCTCGACGCCGCCGATGTATTGATCGATAGGAAACCAGTAGGCGATGGTCGCGCTGTCGAAGGGAGCTTTGTCGTTCCGCGCGTCGGCGTAGCGGTAGAAATACCACGACGAATCGACGAAGGTATCCATGGTGTCGGTCTCGCGCCGTGCCGGGCCGCCGCATTTCGGACAAGTGGTATTCAGGAACTCCGGCACATTCATCAGGGGAGAACCGCCCGCCAGCGTGACCTTCACTCGATCCGGAAGAACCACGGGCAAGTCTTTTTCGGCCACCGGAACCACGCCGTCTTGATCGCAGTACACCATGGGAATCGGCGTGCCCCAATATCGCTGCCGCGAGATGCCCCAGTCTTTCAAGCGGAACGTGACGGTTGCCTTGCCGAACTTCTTTTCCTCAGCGCGCGCCGACATCTTTTGGATCGCGTTTTCGCAGCTCAATCCGTTGAACTCGCCCGAGTTCACCAGCACCCCGTCGGTTGGGGTGAAGGGAAGAAGCGGGTCCGTCATGGTTTCTTCGGGATCGGTGTTCGCGGGCAAAATCACAAGACGGATGGGCAGCCGGTATTTCTGAGCGAACTCATAATCGCGCTCGTCGTGCGCGGGCACGCTCATGATCGCGCCTGTGCCGTAGTCCATCAGGATGTAGTTCGCTACCCACACGGGCAGAGCTTCGCCGTTGTACGGATTTTTCGCATAGCGCCCGGTGAAAACGCCGTGCTTTTCGATGGCGCCGATGTCGCCCGCTTCTTTCGCGCGGCGCTGCTCGGCGATCAAATCTTCGACCTTGACGCACAAATCGGCGTCGCGGGCAATCATGTCGGTCACAATCGGATGTTCGGGCGCCAACTGAACGGAGGTCGCGCCATAGATCGTATCCACGCGCGTGGTGAACACGGTGATCGTCGACCCCGACGGACCCACGGCTCCGCCCAGGTCGAAATCCACCAGCGTGCCCTCGCTGCGCCCGATCCAGTTCTGCTGCATGATGCGGACTTTCTCCGGCCAGCCCTGCAGCTTGTCGAGATCGCGCAGCAATTCGTCCGCGTACTTGGTGATGCGCAGGAACCACTGTTCCAACTCGCGCTGTTCGACGGGACTGTCCTCATGCCGCCAGCACATCCCACCCACAACCTGTTCGTTGGCCAGCACGGTAGCGCACTTACTGCACCAGTTGACCTTGCTCTTCTTGCGATAGGCCAGTCCCGATTCGTAGAGCTTCAGAAAAAACCACTGATTCCAGCGGTAGTAATCGGGCAGGCAAGTCGTAACCTCGCGCGACCAGTCATAGGCGAAGCCGAGGCGCTTCATTTGCACCTTCATTGCCGCGATATTCGCCAGCGTCCACTCCTTGGGCGGAGTGTTGTTCTTGATGGCGGCATTCTCGGCCGGCAGTCCAAAGGAATCCCACCCCATGGGATGAAGCACGTTGTAGCCATTCATCCACATGTAGCGGGCCAGCGCATCGCCAATGGAATAATTGCGCACATGTCCCATGTGCAACGCACCCGAGGGGTAGGGAAGCATCTCCAAAACGTAATACTTCGGTTTGGACGAGTTGGGCTCAGCCGCGTAAAGCGAAGCATCGCTCTGCCAGCGATCGGTCCATTTCTGCTCAATGCTCTGCGCATCATAGCGGTCATCGCGCGTAGTAGGGATATGTCTGTCTTCCTGTGGCATAGATATAAGGTGGTGCGGTAACGGGTAATTTCTGATTTTACAACGCGCGGCGGCCCAGGTCTCCGCAGGATCTAAAATCGCTCAGGCCCGAAGCCGCAAACCTTGGTGCGGTCGAGGTTGAGGTAGCTGTCTCTCGATTTTCCCGCGCCACGAACATCGCGAGATCTGGGCCCGCGGCGAGTGCATCAGGGATGACTATTCCCGGATTACGCGGTGCGGTTCATTGGGGGGACTCACAGCGATACAGGGTAGTGGAATCCAGAGATAGTTTTTTGCAAACGTTTTGTTTTGATGGGTACACGACACTGTCGTACCCAGGTGTTGGCACTCAGAACCCGGAGTGGCGAGTGCGGTGGCGACCGGAGAGTGCCGGCCATGGTGCGCGCAGGCAACGGCGCGGCATTACTCTCGCTTAGGATTGCGGCGGCTCGAACACAACTTGAACAACCTCAGTGGTTTCTCT
>JBEKQG010000188.1:0-5464 GCA_049519955.1 Terriglobales bacterium | reverse complement strand
ACGATCACCTTTTTGCCGATGGTGAACTTGTAGCCGAGATTTACGTTGAGCAGGAAATCGATGCCCTTGTAAACGCCGTCCAGGTCAACGCCCGGTATGGTGAGATCGCGGCTGCGATGCGCGCCCACGGCGATCAGCACTGCATCGAAGCCCTGGCGGCGCAGATCGGAAACCGTGAAGTCGCGTCCGGCCGCCTGATTGAGCTTAAGAGTAATGTCGCCAGTCGCGAGAATTTCCCGTACTTGCGCTTCCACCACGTCGCGCGGCAAGCGGTATTCGGGAATGCCGAGATAAAGCATTCCGCCAGCGACGGGAGCGGCTTCAAAAATCGTGACCGGGTAGCCCATGAGAGCCAGGTCGTGCGCCGCCGATAGTCCCACCGTCCCGCCACCAACGATGGCGACCTTGAAGGGCAGTTTGTTCTGACCGCGCCCCGCATTGATGTCGAGAGGACGCTTGGATTCAGGGCCGTGCCGCTCCGTCAGAAAGCGCTTGAGGGCCCGTATTGCGATGGGGCGATCGATCTCCCCACGGCGACACGCAGTCTCACAGGGATGGGCGCAAACCCGGCCGCAGATACTCGCCAGCGGATTGGGATCGCGGGCAAATTTGTAAGCTTCCTCAAATCGCCCTTCCGCAATGAGCGCGACGTACCGGCCCGCATTGGTGTGGGCTGGACAAGCCATCATGCAGGGAAAGTTGGTGTTCAGCCAATCCCTGTCCACTGTCTTTTCTTTGAAGCGCTTCAGCACGATGGCGGTTTCCTGTTAGTTCTCTGAGTGGCTCGCGTCACGTTTGAAGAAACGGAGGGGCCGACGCCAGCGCCGGCTCCCTGTTCCCTTAATTGGTTCCCCTATTTGCTCAGTGTGAAGTCCGCCTTGCTGTCGCCCGCCACAGCGACCGGCTTGGACTGGTTCTTGGAGCCTTCATGCCATGCGGTCACGGTGTAGCTGCCGTCCGGAACATTCTCGATCTTGTATTCGCCAGACTTATCGGTGATCGCGAAGTACGGGGTCGGCGACACCACGATATAGCCGGACATCTCCGGATGCACATTGCACAGCAGTGACACTGCGCCAGGATTGTCAAACTTGAACGGACGCTTTTCACCCTTGGGCCAAGTGCCCAGGTTGTGGGTGAGTTTCTTGTTGCCGCCAACGGAAGGCCAGAACACGTTGTGGGCCACGCTATCGCTGTTTAAAAATTCCACGGTCGTGCCTTGCTGCACCACGGTGATATGCGGCTGGAACATCAGGCCCTTCTGGTCGATCACGGGCTGTTGCGTGGGAGCGGGGAAGGTTTTGCCGGCCGGTGCCTCCACATAAACAACCGACTCACCGTTAACGCCTGAAACTTTACCGCTGATCGTGCCTGCGCTGGCCGCCAGGCTCATCATTGCTACCACTGCTGCCACCATCATTAGAGTACGTGTCATTTTTCTCTCCTCGTTTTTTTGCAAAGTCGCTCGTTGTAAGAAGTATCGGCTCCTAGTAGACGAATTCCAAGGCGCCCGTGGCGGTGTTTGTACGGAACGGGTTCACTGCCTGTCCATTTGCGTTATAGGTAAGGGCCTGTTGCGGCCGGAACTGGTATTCAAACGACGCCTTGATGTTGGGGCGAATCAGAAACTGGACGCCGGGCGTGAACCGGTCGCGCGTGCTCCCCACCGGCGAGTAATAATTCGCCGAGCCAGCCTGGTTCAGAAAATCCGCCGTGGACTGAACGCGGTCGTAACGCAGGATCGTCATCAGCCAGGGCAGCGCCAGATAGTCGGCCTCGATGAATCCGCCGTTGAACTTGGCGGCCGTACCCGGAACAAAACCGGTGTAGGTGGGGTTCAACAGCAGATCGTTGTCGTGTCCGTACATGAATAGGCCGAACAGATTGAAGGTGCGATAGTTGAAGCTGAAGTCGCCGCCAATGCGGTAAAAAGGCTCGCGCGCAGTCAGCACGTCGGCCGCGCCTCCACTGGTCAAGCCGCTGTAGCGCTGCACCGAGCGGCCATCGTAATAAAACATGCCCAGGTTCAGGTAGGTATGGTCGCGCGGGCCGGTGGCGCCGGCTGCCTGAACATCGTGGCGGCTCGCCGGGTCTTTTTCCAGGTTGAAGCGATAGGACGCGCGAGCGTAGATGTCCTTGTAGTTGGCATCGGAGACAAAGCCAACACCGCCGGAAGATCCTCCCGTCGGCGACGGTACATTCGTTGCACTGGACGTCTGTCCGCTTGTGTTCTGGTCCACAACGGCCAGCGAATAGTGGTAGCCGCCGTACTGATGTCCTCCGCTGATCTCGATTCCGTGTGCGGCATCCTGCATCGCGATGACGTTGTTCACATTCTGATTGCTCGCGCCGAAGTTCGCCTGGGTGTAGATATCGTAGGGGCTGATATTGATCGACCGCGCCTGCGTAAACGGCAAGTCCAGCTCGAACTGGCCCACCCTGAGCGTAAACAAGTCCGCCGGCAGTTTGAAGAAACGCCCAACGTTGACGAAGCGCAGATACCCGTCGCCGAGAGCGCCATTCGCGTTCGCGCCAGAGACGCTGATGTCGTCATCCACCCAGAAGGCGATGTCGCTGCCAAAATTTCCCGCCATGAAAATGCTGAAGAAACCCGGTGCAAAGTCGGTGTTCGGAACCAGAGGCGATTGCAGCGTCCCCGGCGGCCCTACGGGCGTCCGGCTATACCTGTTGGCGCTGCTGCCCGTGTATTGGAAAAACTGGTTGTACCGCAGGCCAATCTGCGGTATCCCCGGGATCGTCCCCGGAAAGACCGTATGCGGCCACAGTTCCTTCTGCGCCGGCGATCCCAGCATGACCGGGGGGATTTTGATAAAAGTTTCGTCGTCTTTGGGAAACTTGAATCCGGCGTCTTTGAAGGCCTTGCCAAAATCGTTGAGCTTGGGGAAGTCCACATGACAAGTGCTGCACGAGGTGCCGTACTGCCGCGAAAAAGCCGGAATCGCATAACTACTCGTGGTGAGCACTAGGATTGTGAGCAGCAATGCAGAGAACAGGGACACACGGCGTTGCGTATCCATGGATCGCCTCCTTGGCGGTCGAAGTCTGAAGTTTTAGGTCTTACCGCGCCCCTTGCCAACCTGCGGTGTGGCAAATTATATGTTTATCCTCAGGGAACTTGCAATCGCAGTTCTCACATATCGGCAGGACCGCCGTCATATGGTCAATTCCGCTTGAGAAACCGCAGGCTAAACACCGCGCTTAATCCTGCCAAGTCCTAAGGTTGGCGCGCTGCACATGAATCATTTGCTTCACAGCCGGGCTGTGGACAGTCTTCCCAATGAATAATGGGCTTGGCGATTTCCCCTCTCAGAAATGCCTCGATGCCCTCGCCGTAAGAAATATACTCGTCATTCTTGTCGAGTAAGCGCAAACGGAAGTACGAATGTCTCAGGATTGCGGATAGCGAACGTCAAAGGTCTGTGCGGATGAACGGCAATTTCTAGTGAAACGCCGCGTACTCATTACGTCCCTGACGGGTGGGTATTCGGCGTTTTCGTAGTCTTGGGCAACGATAGTCTTCAATAAGTTGCGTGGAGTCAATGCCAGTGCGGAAACGGGGTTCGACTCCCTCCGGGGTCGCCAAGTATTTACAATAAAGCACTCACAAGTTTCCGCTCGCTTCTGTCCTTCGTTTGACTCCACTCGTTGCCGTGCTCACGGCATGTCAAAGGCATCGCTCATCCTGCAAACACGCGCTCCAGGCGCGTTAACGGATGCTTCTGTCCGATCTGGGTACCAGGCGTTTTGAACGGAAAGCCGTTGCGTACTGGTTCAAGACTGTACCTTCACAAAAGAACCGGCACTCTCTTGATCTGGCGCTTCGGCGACCGCATCGAGAGCCTGGCGTAAATCGGCGATCAGGTCCTCCACATCTTCGATGCCAACCGAGTACCGCACGAGCCCATCGTTGAAACCAGCCGCCCGCCGGTCCGCCGGCGACATGCTCGCGTGCGTCATCGACGCCGGGTGTTCGATCAGCGTCTCCACGCCGCCCAGCGAAACGGCCAAGGTGGCGATTCGGACGTGGTCCATCAACAGTCGTCCGGCTTTCATCCCGCCCTTCAGTTCGAAGCCAATCATCGAACCGAAGCCGCTCATCTGCCGCTTGGCCACTTCATGCTGTGGGTGGGATTCCAGCCCGATGTAAAGGACCGCACTGACCTCAGGTTGTTGCTCGAGCCAGCGCGCAATTTCCATCGCGCTTTGCTGAGCTCGCTCGACCCGGATTCCGAGTGTCTTAAGTCCGCGCAGCACCAGAAACGCCTGGTGCGGGTCCATATTGCACCCCGAGTTGATCATCGCCTTACGCAGACGCTTGTAAATGTCCTTCTCCTTGGCCACGATGATCCCGCCTACAACGTCCGCATGGCCGTTGATGAACTTGGTCACGGAGTGAAGCGCCACGTCTGCGCCCAACTCCAGTGGCCGCTGCAGATAGGGGCTGGCGAAGGTGTTGTCGACCACCACCAGGCAGCCGTGAGCGTGCGCCAGCTCCGAGATTCGCTCGATGTCGCTGACATGCATGGTGGGATTGGAAGGGGTCTCCAGATATACCAGTTTCGTGTTTGGCCTCAGCGCCCGCTGAACTTGCGCCACATCGGAAGTGTCGACGTAGCTGGACTCGACTCCGAAGCGGGAAAAGTCCCTCTCCATCAATCCCCGGCTGGGGCCGTACACGGAAGCTGTACTGACCACGTGTGCGCCTGCCTCAAGCAAAGCCAGATACACCGTGCAAACCGCACCCATCCCGGAACTGGTGGCGATGCCACCGCAACCGCACTCCAGTTCGGCAACGCTGTCCTCCAGCGCGCCAATGGTGGGATTTCCGATGCGCGTATAGATGTAGCCATCCTCCTCCCCGGCAAAAAGCGCCGCTCCATGCGCAGCATTCCGGAACGCGAAGGTGGAGGTTTGGTAGATGGGAACGTTGACCGAACCGGTTGCATCCGCCTTGTGCCCGGCATGAATCAGTTTGCTGTTAATACCCAGGTGTTTCGTGTCCATAAATTTTCTTCCGGCTCCTCGGCCGTGGCCCCGTTGATGCAAATAACCGCCGTTCCCGCACCTTTGGGAAACAATCTAGTATCGCTCACATCTCATCGGCGCGCTGTGATAGTGAGCACAATTTCGCGTGACCGCAGGCCACAGCGCGAAGATGGCCCGATACGATGCCTCGCAGCCGAGTGTCAGCCTGGCCTGGCAAACCATCTGTCGCATCGGTAATCGGCAGGAAAAAACCACAGGGCCTCGAGCGTCTTTCTGGCGGTCGAGAAAGGCTACCCGGTTGCCAAGGGAGACTAGGGAACTGAACGCTTCCCAATTGGGGTCGGCATATTGAAGAAGAGAATTCTCCGCGCTCTCGCACTAATCGCCGTCCTGGCGGGATCGTATGTCGCGATTCGCCATCATGGCGCGCCCGCGGGCATAAGGGGCCCAGGCATCG
>JBEKQG010000187.1:0-5473 GCA_049519955.1 Terriglobales bacterium | reverse complement strand
GATACTTCGTGAGTTCCTGAAAATTTTCAAGCCCGACGAGGTAACGGATTGGCACTCATTCCCACTATCACTCTCACCACCGATTTCGGACTCAACGATCATTTCGTCGGTGCCATGAAGGGCGTCATCCTCGAGATCGCTCCCGATGCCCAGATCGTCGATATCAGCCACGCTGTGCAGCCCTTCGACATTCTCGACGGCGCCCTTACAATCTCGCAGGCCTACTCCTACTTCCCCTCCGGCACCGTGCACATGGTCATCGTCGATCCCGGAGTGGGCACGGCGCGGCGGCCCGTGATTATGACTGGCGACCGGCACCTGTTTGTGGCGCCCGACAACGGCGTGCTCTCCCTCATCTACGACCGCGAAGAGCGCATCTCCGTCCGCCACGTCACCGCCGAGCATTATTTCCTCCAGCCCCGCAGCAGCACTTTCCACGCGCGCGATATCTTCTCCCCAGTGGCGGCTTACCTGGCGAAGGGAGTGGAGGCCGATCGCTTCGGCGAAGAAATCACCGACTACGTCCGCTTCAGCGCTCCCCGCCCCAAGCCGGTCGATGAGCGCACCCTGCGCGGGGTCGTCCTCAAAGTCGATCGCTTTGGCAATCTCATCACCAACATCACCCCGCAAGACGCCCCGCAGCTTTTCGAGGCCACGCCGCCCGCCTTTACCATCACAATTGGAACGAAGACACAGGCGACTCGCATGTGCGCAAGCTATGCCGAAGGCGCTCCGGGCGAGGTCTTCGGAATCCTCGGCAGCATGGGTTTTCTGGAAGTTGCCTCCAACCGCGGCTCAGCCTACCAACTCCTGGGCGCGGGCAAAGGCAGCGAAGTTAATGTCGTGATGGAAGGGCAATCGGCGGATTCAGCCGCCAGCATTTAGCATTTAGCACTTAGCTCAAGAGCATCAGATCCTGGCCCATCGGATTTTCAGGCGACAGCCCGGAACTAGAGCAACGTGCGAAGTGTTTCTTGCTAAAAGCTAAATGCTAAGTGCTAGTTGCTGTTCTTCGGATGGACATACCGATCCATTTCCGCCGTCCACTTCATAAATCGCCACAGGTTGCCGCGCTCCGTCCACATGAATGTCCAGAATTCCAGAAATCCGATCTGCGTCATCTTGACGCCAGTATAAGTCTCCATGCGCCACAGCAGGTACGGACTGCGCCAGGGCGCAATCCGGTGCCCACGCGTCGAGTTCCAAAGAAAGCGCAGCATCGTCCACATCGCGTTCCAGTATAGCGCCGCGACCCTGCCTGTGTGGGGACGGGCGTCCTCGCCCGTCCAAGCCGAGCGCAGCTCGGCAGTCGCCGATCTTCACAACAACGGCTGCGTCGCTGTGAAGAGGCTCGGTTCTTCGTAGAGACGCGGCGAGCCGCGTCTCTACTCAAACCCGAACCTCCTATTTGCCTACAATTTCGACGCTGGCGCGGGTGTTTTCCCATTCCATGCGCAACGTGCATTGGCCGCCGGCCTGGTCGAAAGCGATGGTGAAGTTCTCCACCGGCGCCGCCGTTTTGGAAACTTTCATCGGCACGCGCACCAGATCTTCCTTCTCGCCCGCATAGTCGGTTCCCCACTCACCCGTCTTCTTGCTGATTACGAACGTCCACGACTCGGCCTTCGGGATGGTGAAGATGGTGTAGCTGCCCGCCGCCACAGCCTTGTCGCCCACCGTCAGATTCGTGTCGGCGACAAACGTGGTTGCCTCATTCGCGCCCGTGCGCCAGATCTCATCGAACGGCACCAGCGCCTTCTCGCTCGCCGCGCCGAAAATCTTCCGCCCTTTCGCGCGCGGACTGGAATAGTCCATCTTGATGGTTTTGCCAGAGGAGAACTTGCACTCCGCGCTGGCCGGCGGACTGGGCCGCTTCGACTTGTCCTTCGGCATGTCCATCTGCGCCGAGGCCAGAGTGGCCACCGCAAACAGCACCGCTGCGATTAACGCAAACTTCTTCATGACTGGTTCCTCCTGAAACGACATTTGGCAATTCGCAATTGGCATTATGCGCCGTAGCGCCGTTTTCTCCAACCGGGACCATCTGCGTGCGCAAGCCTTACAATCCAGATATGGAGCGCAAGATTTTCTGGATCTCCTTCACCGTGCTCGGCCTGCTCGCTGATTTCCTTCTGCCGCTCTGGTGGGCGCTGGGCGCGACCATCCCCATCGTTTATGTCTCCTGGTGGGTGGCGTACCGCAGCGGCTGGTTTGACTGACGCCTACGCCAGCGTGTACTCCCCCGCCTCAATTGTCCTCTGCGCAATCTGCTGCCGCAGCGCAATCGTGTTGAACGGCTCGTGCTCCGACAGCCGCCGCGCAATTGCCAGTTGCGTCCGCAGCATATCTCCTTCCGCCACGGCGGCAATGACTTTCTTTGCCGCCGCTTCGATTTTTTCCATCGCCTGCGTCAGATAGACCCGCGTCATCGCCAGCGCCAGCGCAGCCGCCGCCTCGCCTTTCCGCTCCGCCAGCTTCTGCGCGCGCAGCATCGCCGATTCCATGGCGTAAATCTCGATTGTCATATCGGCGATCGCGCCCACCACTTCCTGCTGTTCCTGCATCGCCTCCCCATATTTCGCGGTGGCCGAACCGGCGATGAGCAGGCCCAGCTTTTTCGCCTGCGCGACCAGTTTGCGCTCTTCGGCCAGCGGCCCTTCGCTCTCTTCGCCTGCAGACGGCCCGTCCATCGCCTCGTCCATCAACTTCTTGATTGCCGGCAGCAGCGGCAACTCGCCGCTCTTCGCCCGCTTCAACAACATTCCCGCGATAATCAGCCGGTTGATTTCGTTCGTGCCTTCGAAAATCCGGTTGATGCGAGCGTCGCGATACGCCCGTTCCGCCGGATACTCTTCCACGAATCCGTATCCGCCAAAAATCTGCACCGTCTCGTCAACCACGTAATCCATCATCTCCGATCCCCACACTTTCACGATCGAGCACTCCACCGCGTATTCCTCGATCGCCTTGCGCCGCTTCTTATCGGCGCCGGTGCTTGCGCCATCTATTTTCGCCAGCAGCGCGTCCATCATCCCGACCGTGCGATAGACCATCGACTCGCCAACATAGATCAGAGCCGCCATGTTCGCGATCTTTTCCCGCACCAACCCAAATTCGCCAATCGTCTTACCGAACGCCCTGCGCTCGTTGGCATAGGCCACGGCATGTTCCAGCGAAACCCGCGCCCCGCCCACGCACACGGCCCCCAGCTTGAAGCGTCCAATGTTCAGAATGCTGAAGGCGATCCCATGCCCCTTGCCAATTTCGCCCAGCAGATTCCCGGCGGGCACCTGGCAGTCGTTCAAAACCACGGGGCACGTGGACGATCCGCGCAGGCCCATCTTGTGCTCTTCGCCGCCCACGGAAAATCCCGGATAACTTCTTTCCACCAGAAACGCCGAAAACTTCTCGCCGTCGATCTTCGCGAACACCGTGAACAGGTCGGCGAAGCCCGCGTTCGTGATCCACATCTTCTCGCCGTTCAGAATGTAGTGCGTGCCGTCCGCCGAGAGCGCGGCCCGCGCCCGGCAATTGAGCGCGTCCGAGCCCGAAGTCGCTTCCGACAAAGCGTACGCGCCCACCATTTCTCCCGCGGCCAGCCGCGGCAAATATTTTCTCTTCTGCTCTTCCGTCCCGAAGTAAACGATGGGCAGCAAGCCAATGCCGCTGTGTCCGCCCCAGGTCGTCGCAAACCCGGCGTACTTGGCCATGCGGTCGGCGATGATCGCGGCCGTCACTTTGTCCATTTCGAGCCCGCCATAAGCCTCTGGAACCTCCACCCCGCTCAGTCCCAACTCGCCAGCCTTCTTCAGAAGATCGCGCGATACCGAGTAATCCTTGCGCTCCATCTTCTCGATCCGCGGCAGAATCTCCTTGACCGCAAACTCTTCCGCCGTCTGCCCGATCATCCGCTGCTGCTCTGTAAAATCTTCGGGAGTGAACACCTCGGCCGTCTGCCGCTCCTCCAGCAAGAAGCTGCCGCCGGTAATCTTGGTCGTCGGAACTTCGCTAACGGCCATTTCTTGGACCTCGAAAGTCAGATTTCTAAATGAAGACCGCTGAGTGGACGGAAAACCGCCAATGGCAACCATTCTAACGCGGCAGCTCGGCGGACGGACATCCTCCGCCTTGAGCGCGAGCCGCCGTTGCGCGGCGCTTAGTGAGCATCGAAGGGAGTATCGAGGAGCAGCGCTGCGTTGTTGAACGCGTGGCCAAAACGCTCCAGGCACTGCTCGTATTGCTGCCGCAGCAACCGGTAGAACAGACTTTGGCCGGCGTCGGATTTCCCCCGCAAGGGTTGTTCTTGCGCCGCGAGTTGATTCGCCAAGGCCCTGCAATCGCTAACCCAATATTGCGAGCTGCAAGCAAAGCCGTTCCAGGATTGCCCGTCCGCGCACACGTTGCTCGCGACCACGCATCCGCCCGTGCCGTTGCGCGATCCTCCCGGCGGACAGACCTCGCAGGGCTTCTTCCGGCATGGTTTGGGACCCGTGATTCCAGCAATTCCAACCGGCTCTCGCCTTTTGAATGGATGCCGCAGGAACGAGCGAACACCTTTCTTTTCCGGTGCCGCGTTTTCCTTGGCAGGTGGCAGTTTGCCGGATGGCGGCGTCTTCGCACTCGCCTTCGATGCCGTCGCACCCGTGTTGGCAACATGCGCGGCGGAACCGCTGGAATTGTGGCTGCTCGCAGATGAAATGGAACCACCCGAGTAGCTGCCGTGCGAGGCGCCCGCACTCGACGACCCGCCGGAACTCGCGCCGCCACCCCCGGATGCATGTTGTGCAAGAAGACTCGATGACGCGAACAGGATTACTGCGACGCAAGACCGGAGAGCCGCATAAAGCACCTCCCAACCGACGAACGTGCGCCAAGCGAGATCTCTTTCGTTCTGCTTGCTGAGACGCCATCCTAACGCCTAAAGGGTACCGCAAAGCAGCATCAAACAACATAGATATTGCGTAAAGATGCGTCACGACAGGTATTCGAAGCCCCCGCCTCTGCCACGGTGCATCCCGTGGGGAAGACCCTTCTTCCGGGACTTCATCGGGCTGCAATGTCATCGCCGCTTTGCGCTTAGCCGAATAACCGGGACCGGACGCGACCGTGGTCAACATCATGTGCGATACCGGGATGAAATATCTCAGTAACGGATGGGAATCTGACCACTCGCAAGTCGGGCCCACAAACGCATGAATCACTAGTGCGACCCTGGGCAACCGCCATCCGAACCGTCGAAATCCCCACTCTGGCGGTAGAGAGAGAGAAAGGTGGTCCAAAAGGGTGGATCTGGCTCAAGTTCAGCTAAGTTAAAGCCAGGCTTGACTATCGTTGGCGCAACTGCCACGCTCTCTCTAACAGGCTGCTGAAAAATTGATGGATACGGTGTTTTTCTTGCCGTTTCTCATCGTGGGTGATGTCGAGCGAGTTGGTTTCCGGGTTTTCCGGGGCCTTTTGCTCTGCTCCATTCGCA
>JBEKQG010000186.1:0-5594 GCA_049519955.1 Terriglobales bacterium | reverse complement strand
CCTTGCCGATCAGCGTGGCGGGATCCGGACGGTCGCGGCGCTGCGTGAATTCGCCGGCGATTTCGGCCCCCGCGCTCCCGGCCAGCGAGCGGAGTTCATCAAGCGAATCTTCGGACGTGAAATCGGAAGTTAAATCGGAAGTGAGATCGGAAGCAAAATCCGTAGAATCCGGCGGCAGGGATGATGATGATGAAGATGAATATGACGACGAGGGCGACGCGGCCACGCTCGTCGCGTGATCCCGGGCCGCCTGCGCGCCCCGAGTGAGGGCGGCCGAACTTGTCTGCCCCGAATGGCCGGCGCGGGCTGCCGCGTGGCTTCGCGTGCGAAACTCCACGCCCACCAGAAAAGCGCGCTCCCGCCGCTCGGCTGGATTCAGCACCGCCTTGGGCTCGTTCCGCAAACCCTTGCCCGCACTTTCTTTCGCACTATCGCGGGCGCTCAGTCTGGAGTCATCTCGCCGCAAGCAAACTCACTTCATCCCTCAGTTCCGGATGCGGGACTCGCCGCCGCCGCGTCCTCCTCATGGGACGCCCCCGGCTTCACATCCGCGTGGAGGTGGACCCCGCGCGCGATGACGACCGTCGAAATCGCGTGCTTGAAGATGAGCTGCTCCTGGTTGCTGGTTTCGAGCACCACCGAATATTTGTCGAACGACCGGATACGCCCTGTCAGCTTCACCCCGCTGACCAGATAGATGGTGATATTGTGATGTTCCTTTCGTGCTGTGTTGAGGAAGGAATCCTGAATGTTCTGTTGTGCCGGCTTGGGTTCCATTTGCCGATCTCCTTTTTCCGGGTTCAAGGCTGCGCCGCGGGCCTGGGAGGGCAATCGGCGGCAGACCTCTTCCCGGTCGCTCCTACAATACGGCCTTGTCTAGCGCTTTTCAACTTCCCCCGCCATAAAAGTTTCCGAGGCGCACCTGCGCCACACCAAAGAAAACGGGGAGCCTGGATCGGCTCCCCGGAAAGTGCTTGCTGAACGTGCAGGTTTAGAAGTCCAAACGCAGCGTGGCTTGAACGGTACGAGCTGGGTTCGTGACATTCGGGTAATAGCCACCCTGCGACAAATTCGGCCCCTTCTCTCCAGTGATCATCTCGTTGTATGGGCCGTAGATATAGGCCGAAGTTCCGTACATGGCCAGGTTGGCATGGTTGAAGACGTCGAACATCTCGGCGCGTAATTGCAGCTTAAACTTCTCGCCCACAAAGAACGACTTGTAAAGACCCAAGTTCATGTTCCAACTACCCATCGAAGTGAAGGTGTCCCGCCCCGTCATGTTTGGAGACCAAGGCCCGAAATCCGAAACACCCAGTATGGGGTTTACATAGGACTCGTCAATGAGCGAGGAAGCCGGCATATTGTATACGTTAAATGTATCCCCGCCCAAGTTAACCGGAGTGCTAAGCGTGCGTCTTGGCACGGCACCAAGCAGAGCTACCCGAGGAGCAACGTACATAGCGTTGGTATAGTCACCGATGGTAAACGGGACACCGCTGCGCGCCGTGAAGATAGGGGACATTACCCAACCATCCAGAACCTCCTTCAGCGCCCCGTGGGTGTCCTTGGCATACGGAATCGCCCAAACGCCGCTGATGGCGACGCGGTGGCGGTTACTGTACTGGGAAGGACCCCAGTCCAGCTTCGGGTTAAATGGATCGGTGTAACCAAGGTTAACATTGTTGCCGGACGAACTTTCTGTGTCGCTCAGATCGTCTTCCGCCAGGGAATAGGTGTAGTTCGCGTTTAGCGTCAGCCCCGTTTTCGCGAGGTTGTTGAGATTGAGGCGGAAGATCGCCGCGTTGTAGAGCGAACTGCCATCCGCGCGGCGTGCGTTCATGGTGGCATACTGGGTATTCAGCCGAGTCCAGCCGAGCCCGTACGGGTCGCACTCGGACGGGGCACCCGGAGTAACGAAAGGCTGGTTCAGGAAAACCTGTCCAGCGCCGCACTGGTTGAAGTTTGTGAGCGAGTACTGGTGCACTCCCTTCGATCCCGAGTAGTCGATACCTGCCAGCACATGGTTGCCGAACTGGTGCTCCAGGGTCGCGCTGAACAGATGCGCATAAGCGGTCGGCATGTTCTGGTCGACCCAGCGCAGTGAACTCGCCGGAAGCGCAGCGGAGCCCGACGTGCCAGAGAGCGGCCCGTAGTTTTGGGTGCTGATGGGTCCAGCGAGCGAACCCGGTAGAGTGACAACGGCATAGTTGGGCGGATTGAACTCGACGTTGAAGGTCACGTTGCCGAAGTTCCGTTCGTAGGCGATACCCCAACCGCCGCGGAATGCGGTCTTGCCATCGCCGAAAACGTCCCAGGCAAATCCAAGCCGGGGAGCGAAATCCTTCAGGTCCTTCTTCCAGAGTCCACCAACCGGACTCGCCCCCGTCTGCGATACGGCCCCGTTGGCAATCTGTTGCTGCAGGGTACCGCCGCCCCCTAGGTAGAAGTTGGAATCCATAAGCGGATTCTTATCGTGCTGTACGCCGAAGTACTCCCACCGAATTCCAAGGTTCAGCGTGAAACGCGGGCTTACCTTCCAGGAATCCTCCCCATAAAAGCCCATTTCAGTGTAGTGGTTGCTGCGCGAAAAATTCGGTGGACCAACCGGGAGGCTGATCGTGCACTGGGGAGTTTGGATGCCACCCGGGCAGGGGAACTTGCCCTGCGGGTAAATTGCCGCCGTGAAATCGTACATGTTGCCCGCGAGCAGGTTGTCTAACCCCGTCGATGCGTTGTTGCCACCAAGGTCTTCGATGCCTTCTTCGTAAGCGCCGAATGTACGATTGTCGAGCAGGAATGTGAGCGAACCTCCAAAGCGGAAATTGTGCTTCCCATGAACAAGGGACACATCCTCGTAGGTCTGGTAGAAGTTCTGCGGTCCGCCGAATGGTATTGCGGTTGACGGTGACGTCGCGCTATATCCCGGAAGGTAAACGGGTGTCCCGCTGACGCTGGCTAATGGACCCGATGTATTCATGTAGAGAGTTGGACTCACTGGCTGACTCCCCAGCGGCTGAATGGTCAGCAGTCGGTTGTATACGAATTTTGTCTGCTCGGTTAAGGTCGGGCTCAAAGTGTGGGTCAACGAGAGCAGTATGTTTTGATCGTGTCCGATTGCCCCAGTGTCGTAGCCGACATAGGGGCTGGTGTTTACAGAGCCCGGCATGTCGACTTCCTTATAAACCGCATACCTGGAATAGAAGCTCGTCTTATTGCTAATGTTATAGTCGACGCGTCCCAGAATGTCATAGGTGTTCTGCGGATAGCCACCGCCGGCGTCGCCAGGAGCGATCCACGCAACTGTGTCAAAAGCCGTGGTGTTCATGCCATTCGGGGAGAGGCCCGCGCCAAAGGTCTGGCACGCCGTGCTTGTACAGAAGCCGCTGTTCGCCAAGCTGATGGGTGCAAGCGTCTTCAGGCCAGCACGTGGGGTGCCATATTTTGTGAAAAAAGGAACAGTGTACGTCGCCCCACCGCCAGTCAAATCCGAGAGGAAGCCTGGATCGACAACCACTCCCGTATCCACCTCCCCGCTCCGAACGCGAACCCACTCCGGGTTAAAGAAGAAGAACAGCTTATCCTTTATGATCGGGCCACCAAACGAGCCACCAAAATTGTTGCGGGTAAAAACGGGCTTTTTAATGTCGTTGGCATTATTGTAGTAGGTGTTGGCCGAAATGCCCGACCAGCGCCCCACTTCATAGGCTGAACCGTGCCAATTGTTGCTGCCCGACTTGGTCACCACATTCACCACGCCCGCGCCAGCGCGTCCATATTCGGCCCCAAAACTGTTGGTGAGAACACTGAACTCCTGCAGTGAGTCGAGCGGGACCGGCTGGCCGACCGCAGCGACAAACTCGTCGTTGTTAGCCGCGCCATCCAGTAGAACGCTGGTGCCGGAGGAGCGCAGGCCGTTGATCGAAAAGCCTGTTCCACGGCCGGAGGGATCGTCTTCGGAGACACCCGCCGCCGTCGCCACTAGCGAGTACGGGTTGCGGTCAAGAGTCGGCAACTGCATGACTTCCTGCGTCGTGATTTGAGTACCGATCTCTTGGGTCTCAGTGTTGACCTGTGTGCCGGTGCCCGAGGCTTGTACTTCTACGGTTGTGCTGGCCGCACCGACTTGCATTTTGAAATTCAGGCCCAGCTTTGCGCCGACGGCCACCTGTACGCGCTCAGTCGTTTTCGACATCCCCGGCGCTTCGACGCTGACTTCGTATGCCGAAGGAGGCAGGTTGGTTATGGCGTAAATGCCGTTGCCGTCAGCGACCGTCGTACGAACCGCGCCAGTGGCAGTCTCACGCGCCGTCACCGTCGCCTTCGCAATTACGGCACCAGTCGGGTCGGTTATCGTACCGGTAATCGCGCCAGTTTCAGTCTGCGCGAAGGCAAACACCGAGAAAAACAGAGCCAGCAGCGCAAAACCTGCAATCAATCCACGCTTCATAAAATCCTCTCAGGTTCAGACCTAGGGCCCGAACGGCACATAATTGAAAACACACGGCAAGCTTCTGGCAGACACTCGAAGATGCTGCGCCAGTATAGTGCAACCGATATACCAAATAGTAAATGTATTGAAATGTTATAGTTACGCGTCATGTCGATGGCAAATTATCCGATTTACTGGACGAGAAATCCATTTTTTTGTATAACGCCGCTTGCCGGCACCGCGAAGAGAAGATTCGCCAGTTGGCGGACATGCGCGCTATACACTGGCGACATCTCGCGCCTTGACCACACCTGCTAGAATGCTGTTCTTGTGAAGTCCGGCATGTCATCGCTGCAAACGACGGCGTCAAACGCCACGCCCGAGCCTATTCCTCTCCTCGATCTGCGCCGCCAGTACGATGGCATCCGCGAAGAAGTGCTGGCCGCCATCGCTCGCGTGTGCGATTCGCAGAGCTTTATTCTCGGGCCGGAGGTGGAGGCGCTCGAACGCGAGATTTCCGCACTCACGGGCGCGGCCTCGGCCGCCGGTTGCGCTTCGGGAACGGAGGCGCTCTGGCTGGCATTGGTCGCCGCCGGCGTGAAGCCCGGGGACGCAGTCATTACGACCACCTTCAGCTTCTTCGCCTCGGCCAGCGCCATCGTGCGGGCGGGCGCGACGCCGGTCTTCGCCGACGCCGATGCGGGCACGCTGAATCTCGATGCCGCCTTCGTCGATCGATATCTACGCGCAAAACCGCGCGAGAATCTGCGCGCAATTCTCCCTGTGCACCTTTACGGACAGTGCGCCGACATGGACGCGTTCGACCGCATTGCGCGGGAATTCGGAGTCGCAATTGTCGAGGACGCTGCTCAGGCCATTGGCGCCGAGTGGAACGGACGCGGCGCGGGATCGCTCGGCGTATCCGCCGCTTTCAGTTTCTATCCCACCAAGAACCTCAGCGCCTACGGAGATGCGGGCATGGCCACCACGACCCATCCGGAGATGGCCGAGCACATGCGGCGGCTCCGCAACCACGGCAGCCCACGGCGCTACTGCCACGACGAATTCGGCTGGAACGGACGCATGGACGCGATTCAGGCAGCGGTGCTGCGCGTGAAGCTCCGGCACCTCGCGGATTGGACCCGGCGCCGGCAACAACACGCCG
>JBEKQG010000185.1:0-5629 GCA_049519955.1 Terriglobales bacterium | reverse complement strand
ATAAAGACGGTGCCTTTGAGAATGCCCGCGAGGTGAATCTTGACGGAAGAGAGGTACATCTCCCACGAACTGGCTTTGAGCGCGGCGGTGGGGAGTATAACTGAGACCGCGACGGTTTGAGGAGCTTCTTGCTTGATCTTCTTGCGGGCCTTCTGACGCCTCTCGGTGAAACTGAACCGGTAATAGGCAAAGACCAGAAAGAGCACTCCAACGCCAATCCACAGCAGGCGATTCCAGAGAATCAGCCCGCTTAAGCCCAGTGAGATTGTGTTCTTCTCGGCTACGGTCCAGTACTTGGTGGCGATCGAAAAAGTGCGAATGGCGAAGGGATCGAGCAGGGCCACGCTGCGCTCGCGCTCAATGTCGCTTAGCAGGGCAGCCGAAACGCCGTAGCCTGTCAGCAGCAGGAGCGCCCCGACGAAAGAGACGATTTCATTTCGCGCCAGCACTGCGATCGTAAAAAGAATCGCGGCCATGAAAAAGGCGTTCGGCACCGCGAAGACCAGCAGCCCCTTCAGATGGGCGCTCCAGATGACGCGTTCCCACCGCTCTGGTTCCACCCATGGCATGTACTTCGCGAGTAGGATTCCAACCGAAACTCCGAGCATGGGAATCACGGACACCAGAGTTGCTCCGAAGAATCGCCCGAGCAGAAAATCGCGGCGGCGAAGCGGGGTCGTGAAAACGATCTGATAGGTGTTGTGGCTGAAGTCGCGTGCGGCCGCCGAATTGACAAAGGCCGTTACCATCAGCAGCGCAAACAGCCCAACCATCGCATAGTAGTTCTCGATCACGTACGGCGCATTGCGGTAGGTGTTGCTCAGCGCCTCTCCGATCGTGACATGGTCCGAGCTGTCCGCGCCGAAAAAAAGAGCGGCAGTGATCAGAGTGAAAATCCAGAGCATCCACGAACGCAACCAGTAGCGGATTTCAAACCAGGCGATGTGCAGGAACATGGCGGTCCTCAGTTCCACCCGCGGATACAAGTGAAGAAGACATCCTCAAGGTCGGGAATGCTGGGTGCGAAGCCATCCTCCGGCGACTGTGCGCTCAGGACATGAAGATGAGGGCGTCCGCCCACGAGACGGTTTGAGATCACGCGATAACGCTGCTCGTAGCCGGGCAGGTCGGCTTTTGGGATGGAGCGTTGCCAGACCCGGCCTTTCAGTTGCGCGACCGCTTCGTCGGGCTTGCCCTCATACAGCACCCGCCCCTCATGAATGATGGCCATCTTGGTGCAGAGGTCGGTCACATCTTCGACGATATGCGTGGAGAGAATAACGATGACCTGCTCTCCCACCTCGGCCAACAGGTTATAGAAGCGGTTGCGCTCTCCCGGATCGAGACCTGCCGTGGGCTCGTCCACGATAAGCAACTTCGGGTTGCCGATCAGCGCCTGGGCAATGCCGAAGCGCTGCCTCGTGCCGCCGGAAAAACTGGCGAGAGATTTCCTGCGCAGATCGTAGAGATTGCACCGCTTCAACATGGCTGCGATGAGTTCTTTCCGTTCCCTGGATCCGCCGATTCCCTTCAGGATGGCGAGGTGGTCGAGCATGTCCTGCGCCGAAATCCGCGGATAGACGCCGAATTCCTGTGGCAGATAGCCCAGCCGCTTGCGCACCTCGTCCTTCTGCTTGAGAACATCGATGTCTCCCAACCTCATGCTGCCCGAATCCGCTTCCTGCAGCGTGGCGATGGTCCGCATCAGCGTGCTCTTGCCCGCTCCGTTCGGACCGAGCAGCCCGTACATTCCGTGCGGAATCGTGAGCGAAACGTTGTCCAACGCCCTTACACCGTTGGCATATGTCTTGGAAAGGCCGTCGATTCGCAGTTCCATAGTCATCCTTATGATCTTAATACGGCGCTTCGGCGCGCAAAGTTCCCTTAACACTGATGATCGGGTCGGCAGGAGCTATAGAGAATTCGGAAAGGCGGTGCTCTCGATACCACTCTCAGTAGAGCAAGATCGCGACCCAGTACATTCCGGTCGGATACGCCGCATTGCGCGCGTAGCAGGCGCCGACCGCAAACTGGCGGACATTCGGATCGCGCAGCAGACGCAACGCGCCTGGCGGCAGCATTTCCGGACGGCTCTGCGTATAGGTGACGATTCTCCGATTGTCGTAGGAAGCCGCGAGCAGGTGAGCGTTCGGACGGCGCTCTTTTGCCAGAGAGCATGCGGCTTCGTCGAGTTTCGGCGGCGAGACCTGCGCCAGCTCCGGAAGCCCCGCCTGTTGCCGTATTTCATCGATGGCGCGGCGCACTAATTCTCCGCTTTCGCGCGCGGAATAGGACGGGACTTGGCGCGCGAAATCCTCGACTACGTACAGCCGGCCCTTACTCCAGATGGCCGCGACCCCTGCGATGTTGAATTCGCGATCGAGCAGGTTCCGGCGGTGCGGCTCCGACCGCATCAGAACGTCATTCGCGCCCGGAGCGCAAGTGGCATAAGCGATGTTCTCGCCCGCGCGATCGATTTTCAACGCGCTGTTTGAAGAGCGGTCCGGCGCAAGACCAATCGCCTGCGCAATCCTCTCCAGCAGCGGGGGCTCGCCGGACAACCGGTGCTCCAGCAGTTCGCTCTCCACCATGCGCTGGGCGTGCGCTTGCGCCGCTTGGTGCAGACTTTCTTCCATCCGCAACGGCGGCACGCCGGCCAGTTCGCGGGCCTGGTTTGCGGCTTCCAGGAGTTCGTTCTCGGCGGCGGAGTCCTCACCCGAGTAGGCTCCGGCCGCCGAGTCCGTTTTGGGGGCGGGCAACTTGTGGTTAGCTTCAGTGCTGGCGTCGTCACCAATATCGCTACGAACATCGCCACGAACACCGGCTGCCGGCGGAGTTGTTTCCGCCGCGCAGGGGCCTGCATTGACCGCCAGCATCGCGAATGAAAGTGCGAGGGCCCCGAGCATATTTTTTGTAGGCAGCGTTGCGGCGTGGGGATCGCCGGCAAAGTTTCGCTTTCCATCTCTCACGCTAGCTTCTAGAATTCAGATCGGCCACTTACGATGGAGACCATGCTGCCGGTTACCGCGCTCGCCAGAACCCTTGTCCCGCTTGGGTTCTCGGGCGTTTTGCCGCGCCGCGCGGCGGCTGCCGCGCAAGTGGATGTAAAGGCGGATGTTCCGGGCCAGCGCGAAAGGTTCAATACCGGCGTTGGCCAAAAGACCAGTGTCAGCACTGCCGACATGGCCAGTAGGTCGGAGCGGCTAGAGGTCAGACATGGATAGTCTTTCGATTCCGGTTGTGGCGGTTAGTTTCGCCGTTCTGGGGAGTGTTGCCGCTTGGCTGGTCTTGCGAACCAGAGCCGCAGTCTTAAGGGAACAAGTATCTTCTTTGGAGCAGTTGTTATCGGCTGCTCGAGAAGAACTCAGGACGGCGAATTCCAGTAACGCGGGCCTTAGGGCTGAGGTCGCGGGACTCAATTCCACATTGCAAGAGGAGCGCAAGACGGGCGCGGAAAAGCTCGAACTTTTGAACTCCGCGCTGGCGGAACTGCGCCCGGCTTTCCAAGCCCTGGCTGCCGACGCGCTCAAGAGCAACAATGAGTCCTTCCTGGATCTGGCGAGGACGCGCCTCGGGAGCTATCAGGCCGAGGCGAAGGGAGACTTGGAAGCCCGCCAGAAGGCGGTTGAAGGATTGGTGACGCCGATCAAGGATTCTCTGAACAAAGTAGACGCCCAAATTCAGAAGATCGAGCAGGAGCGCAGCCAAGCATACGGAACGCTTACCGAGCAAGTCCGGTCGTTGATTTCCACGCAGGAGCAGTTGCGCAGCGAGACCGGAAATCTGGTGAAGGCCCTGCGCACGCCCACGGTCCGCGGCCGCTGGGGGGAGATCCAGCTTAGGCGGGTTGTCGAGATTGCGGGAATGGTGAGCTACTGCGATTTCGAGGAACAAATGTCCGCGAACACTTCCGACGGGCGGTTGCGGCCAGATCTAGTGGTGAAGCTGCCTGCCGGAAAGAACATCGTGGTTGACGCCAAGACACCGCTGCAGGCCTACCTGGAAGCAGTGGAAACAACCGATGAAGAAGTCCGGAAAGCGAAGTTGCTTGAGCACGCCCGGCAAGTGCGTGGGCACATGGCCAAGCTCGGTTCGAAATCCTACGCAGACCAGTTTCAGCCCGCTCCCGAATTCGTAGTCATGTTTCTGCCCGGCGAAACATTTTTCAGCGCCGCGCTCGAACAGGATCCAGGGTTGATCGAGCACGGAGTGAATCAGGGAGTAATTCCCGCCTCTCCGACGACCCTCATTGCGCTCCTCAAGGCGGTTGCTTATGGATGGAAGCAGGAGAGACTCACTGAAAGCGCGCAGGAGGTCAGCAAACTCGGCAAAGATCTGTATGAACGCTTGTGCGTTTTCGCGGGCCATCTCGACGCGATAGGGAAGGCGTTGGACCGGGCGACACAGTCTTACAACAAGGCAGTCGGCTCGTTTGAGAGCCGGGTGTTGGTGTCCGCCCGGCGTTTTCCCGAACTCGGAGCGGCGAATGCGGGGGAGATGCCGGAACCAGTCCAGATCGAGACGAGCACCCGCACCGTGGCGCTGCTATGCGCCGAGGCGGAAGACCCCGCGCCAGAGGAGAACTCCAAGGAAGATTCCAGTCAATGAGCCGGGCTTGGTCAGGCGTTTGGTGATGGGCTGGCTTGGGGCTCATGGGCGCCGATCACCGCGCAGGAAAAGGAGTTTGGCGGGGTCAAGGGCTTGCAGGGTGAAGACGGGGCCAAGGGCTGACGTGGATTGGCGTTCAGCTATAAGTCTGCGATGTCCGCGGAGCGAGCACTGCTTTTTAATTGCGCCACGTATGCTTTTTCGCGTTCCGGCTTGCGGACGGTGCTCTCGGCGAATTTGAGAAATTCGCGCAGGTGTTCCTTTTCCGACAGTTCCGTCTCGGAGAATTTCACCCTTACGCCAAACGACTGCGAGCCGTGCGATGCGATTCCGTTGATGACGACGCCCTTCACCCAGAGCTTGCCGTTTGCCACCCACAACCCGATCTCCAGGGACTTGCCCTCGGGCACGACGCTGGCGGTTTCGACCAGGCAGCCCCCGCGACCGATGTTCGCCAGATTGCCCCAGATTGGAGCTTCCACGCCAGCGATGTGAATTTCCACGGCGAAATAGCACTTCAGCCGGCGATAACGGCGGCGATCCGAATCGATTTGTGCAGCGAACATATCCGGCGCAAACGGGGGCGTTGCATTCACCGGTTCGGGATGGGGAAGCTCCGCGGCCACCGGAACATTGACTTGTTCCTTGCGGGCCTCGGCGGCAGCGTCTTTGATTTCGCGCATGGCTTCGAGCAGCGCCGTTTCGCGCTGTCCCGGAGGGAACTCACGGTAGGTCTGGAGAAGTTCCCCAAGGTGGGCGACGAGGTCCGGGTCTGTAAGCAAGCGCGTCCAGTTCGAACCTTTAGGCGACAGCTCCGTGGTTTTGTGCATACGCAGGACTTCTCTCCCGACAGTCTTGCTGGCAGGAAGGTGCTCGACCTGGCTTATAGACTGCCCTTGCGGGCGCAGGTCAGGCAAGATGACCAACGTCACTGCCCCAAGGGAATAGCGACTGATGGAGAATTTTGGGGCCGCGATTCATCTTGATGAGGTCCAGTGGTTTGGCATCGGGCCTTCGCCAA
>JBEKQG010000184.1:0-5819 GCA_049519955.1 Terriglobales bacterium | reverse complement strand
ATTAAACTTAAGGCTGCGACTACATGCCGGGTCTTTAGCATCGATTTCTTCATATCCGGAATGTCAGATCGCCCGATCACCCGATGGCCAGATGATCCGATCTATCAAGCTCTCGACAAATACGTCCCATCCGCCGTGTCCACCTTGATCTTCTCGCCTTCGTTGATGAACGGCGGCACCTGCACGATGAGGCCGGTTTCGGTCTTTGCCGGCTTGGTCACGCTCGAGGCGGTCGCGCTCTTCAGGCCGGGCTCCACTTCCAATATGGTCAGCACCACCGTCTGCGGCAACTCGATGCCCACCGCCTTGCCATCGAAAAACTCCACCTTGATCTGCAAATTCGACGTCAGGTATTCCACCGCGTCGCCCAGCGTCTCCCGTGTCAGGTGCGTCTGCTCGTAGTTTTCCGTGTTCATGAAGTAGTAGCTGTCGCCATCGGCGTACAAAAACTCCATGTTGACCTCATCCACGTTGACTTTCTCGATCGGGTCGGGCGAGCGGAACCGGTGCTCGAACATGGCACCCGTGCGCAGATTGCGCAGCTTGGCCTGAATGAACGCCCGCAGGTTGCCCGGCGTGCGGTGCTCCACGCTGAATACGGAATGCAGGTCGTTGTTGTGCTTGATGATCATGCCCGGACGGAGTTGGGTCGCTGGTATCGACATCGCTGGTTTACTTCTCCTTCACTTGTCTTATGGAATCTCCGATTAAGTTCGTTTCGGGATAGCTTTGGGTAGGGCACGGCTTCAGCCGTGCCGTTAGGGCCTGCCAACAAGCGGCTTTAGCCGCTGAGGTTCGCCCCATTCAAACATCTAGCTGCCAACCAAAACTTAATCGTACACTCCTTAGAAATTGGTTCTGCGCAGCGGGGCAGGTCCGGGGCCCCCACCAAGCCCGCTCTTGGCCTGCTGGGGTGGAAGATTGCCACGACTTCCGCCGCACTTCGGATCGACTCTTCATTTTACACAGCCCGCAAGGGTTGTGGAAACCAGACCGACCCTGGGGAGTTTGTAACTCGCCAATTGTGCAATTTTGCAATTTGAAAACCGGGGCCCCGCAGCCCTTCAAATCGCACATTACAGATCGCAAAGTCGCCAATTCGATGTTCGGGTCTAGAATGTAGAGACGGGGCTTGCCCCGTCTGGCACAATAACCATGCCATGACTCTGAACGACCGGGAGGTCGATATGCGCATTGGAAGATACGAGAGTTCGGACGCTCCGATCGGCACCGCCATCACTTTTCTGCTGATTGGACTGGGCGCGGGCGCTGCCCTCGGTCTGCTGCTCGCTCCCAAGACCGGACGGCAATTGCGCAAAGATCTGCGCCGCTCCTACGACGACGCCCTCGAAACCGTCTCCGACTTCGCCGACGAAGCCCGCGACCGCTTCGACGAAGCGGTCGAAAAAGGCGCCGATTTCGCCGACGAGCTGCGGGCCAAAGCCCAGCCCCTCACCGATCTCCTCCGCCGCTCCTAAGCGGACTCGCGGGTCCTTCGCCTTTCGCGAACGCCACCTTGCGTGCGTTACGCAAAGGCCGTGGTTTGCCAACGACGAACGACCAACGACTAACGACCAGCGACTGCCCTACGGTTCCACCTGACCCTCGTCCTCGAGCGTGCGCTTCTTCTTGTGTACCTTCCGGATCACAACGCCCATCGAGAACCGGAAGTTGTCCTGCTTCTTCTTCCCGAAACCCGGAAACGCTGTCCCCGTCAGGAAATAATCCGCCTTCAACCGCAACGCAAAACGCTCATTGATTTTGCGGTCGAGGCCACCGCCCGCTACGATCGCCCGCCCCGTGCCAATCTCCGTCACCGTCTCGCCCCCTCCGGTCGCCCTTCCCCGCGTGCCCTGATGCCCGTAAAGAAGTTCGCCAATCGGCGTCCACCGTTCATACTTCCGCCGCGCGAATTGCGCCCCAAATAGAAAGTTGTACTCTCGCGTCGCCACATTGAACGTGGGATACGTGCCCGGACAAAAACTGTTCGCGCCTTGCCCGCAAGTGGGAAATGGCGCCGGCGTCCCTGTCGGAATCTCCGACGTCCCAAAATATTGCCCGCCTCCCACCACGAACCCCAGCCACCGGCTCGCGTTCACTCCCAGAGAAAAATCCCAACCGGGCAGCCCCGCCCAGTGTCCCGCGTTGAAGAACCCAGCCTTCGCGTACGACCCGCCCACAAACAGCTCCAGACGCGGCAACGGTTGCGGCGGCGCCTCCGGTTTACTTTTTGGCGTCGGAGCTGGAATGTCGGCGAGATCGGGAGCTGGCACTCGCGCCGGCGCTTGCTCTGTCGCCGGAGCCTGCGCCGGACTCGGAGTCTCGACCGGGGCCTGCGCCCACGTCATCGCACCGAGCGCAGCCACGCCCGCCAAAACTCCCAGGTATTTCCTCACGCTTCCTCCTTGAATTGCAGATGCCACTCGCCAGCCGCCAGTTGCCAGAGCCGGCCTCGCAATCGCTCTTGGGTAGTGCCGCCCGGAATCGCAAACAGTGCGGGCTTTAGCCTCTGAGGGCCCGATATCGCGTCCCAGAAAACCATTTGCGCGGCCAACCTTAAGTTAAAATGGCAACCGCGCTCTTCTTCACGCGCAAACTCGGCGATCTCACAACGAACGTCTTCCGTCGCAAAACTGACCACCGGCAACTGACCACTGCCTTCTGCAAACTATCGAGTATACCGTGTGCGAGTCTATACAATCTCAGAAGACGGTGGATTGAAACCCATGGAATTAAACCTGACCGAAACCGAAGTCCGCGTCCTCGGCTCGCTCATCGAAAAGGACATCACCACGCCCGAGTACTATCCCCTCTCCATGAACGCGCTCGTCAATGCCTGCAACCAGAAATCCAATCGCGATCCCGTCATGCAGTTGGACGAACAAGCGGTGCGCGACGCGCTCGAGGGCCTGCAGCAACAGCGCATGGCCGGCCCCGCCCGTGGCGCCGACAGCCGCGTCGCCAAATACGAGCAGCGCTTGCAGGAGGTCTTTAACTTCACCCGTCCCGAGATTGCCGTGCTCTGCGTGCTCCTGCTCCGCGGTCCGCAAACCCCCGGCGAACTCCGTGGACGCGCCGACCGCATGCACCGCTTCGAATCGCTCGACGACGTGCAATCCGCTCTGCAAAAATTGATGCAGCGCGATCCGCCTCTGGCCAAAGTCCTGCCCCGCCAGCCCGGCACCAAGGAATCTCGCTATGTCCATCTCCTCGCCGGAGATGTCATCGTCCCGGAATCCCCCTATGCCGCCGACGCCCCCGTCAGCCGCGAGCCCGCCGGCGACAACCGCATCGCCCGTCTCGAACAAGAGGTGGCCGAGTTGCGCCGCGACCTCTCCGAAATGCAAGCTCGACTGGAGTTGTTCCGGAAGCAGTTTGAATAATTCTCGCCGCCGAGGCGCGGCAAGCCGCGAAAGATTCGCATCCCTGCTTGATTTTTCCGCAGCCTGTCTAACGAACGATGGCGTCCAGGTAGCGCTTCAGCACTCGTTCTCCCTCGCCCTCGAATTCCACGAACATGATCCCGTTCCCGAATTGCGGATGCCGCGTCACCACCAGTCCCCGGAACGCCGCCGGGCACCCGTCCAGCCACATCATTCCCCGAAGTCGTATCCCGGTCGCTAGCGGAATCATCATCTGCACGTAGCATCCCCCACGGCTCAGGTCCGTCGTCTCCAGACACAACGGCACCTCGCTGCCTTCCTGGTGGATTT
Source organism: Terriglobales bacterium (assembly GCA_049519955.1). Taxonomy (GTDB): domain Bacteria; phylum Acidobacteriota; class Terriglobia; order Terriglobales; family Acidobacteriaceae; genus Acidiflorens. The sequence goes on along the minus strand of JBEKQG010000184.1, from coordinate 2,106 downwards.
CGATTTGCACGCGGACCGTGTAGCGGGCGTGCAGGCGGCGTTCGGTTTCCCTTACAACGGAGCTGGACGGTTGCGCGTCGGCCATAATGAACTCCAAATCCGAATCCAAATTCAAATCCATAGTCCGGCTCCGGGACCCGCTCAGGTGCACCGCTAGGCCCCTTACCTCGCCTATCGGCCCCGAGCTTCGGAGAGTTTAGCCCCGGCGTCGCGCATCTTTGCTTACTAAGGAACCTCTGATCAAGTGTGGCGCGGGCGCCCTCGCCCGCGAAAAAGCCGCATCTCCACAGTGCTCCTGAGGTGACGAGATACTTGTTCAGAGGTTCCCTAAGGAAAGATTATAGTGGAATCGTCCCCGGTCGGGCGTCGCGCCCTCCCGTTTGCCCGCCCGCATCTCGCAGCCCGAAGTTCCGAATTCGTCGCCACACTCCACCCGTCTGCGCTACAGTATAATTTTCGCCTTGAGCAAAATGAGCGAAACTCGATGACCGCCATGACCCCAACCACCGAAGCCGCCCCGCCTGCCGCCTCCGCGCCCACGAAAACCACCATGGATATTGCCGATATTCTCAAGATCCTGCCCCACCGTTATCCCTTCCTCTTGATTGACCGCGTCCTCGAACTCGAGCGCGCGAAGCGCATCGTCGCCTTGAAAAATGTCACCGTCACCGAGCCTTTTTTTCAGGGACACTTTCCCGGCCAACCCATCATGCCCGGCGTCCTCGTTGTCGAAGCCATCGCCCAGGCCGGCGCCCTGCTCCTGCTCACCGAGGTCCCGAACCGCGACGAGATGCTCACGGTCTTCACCGGCATCGAGAGGGCGCGCTTCCGCCGTCCCGTCGTGCCTGGAGACCAGTTACGCTTTGAAGTCGAAGTCCGCGCCTGGCGCAAGACCGCCGCTCGTCTCCAAGGCAAGGCCTATGTGGACGGCAAAGTCGCCGCCGAAGCCACCGTCACCTGCCGCCTAGTCCCGCGTGCCATGGACGCGGCAAGCCCGGAGGCCGAGTAGTGGACACCGTTCGCTCTTCGGTGGCCGGCGAGCAACGCCCGAAGGAAAGTCTGATTAAGCCCCGGCGTCCTCCGTGTACCCCCGTGTACCCTGTGGTTTATGCTTTTCGTCGAACACTTAATCGGAGTTTCCCTATTGCGAATTGTGTTCTCACTGGCAACTAGCAACTAGCTTCCATGTCTATCCATCGCACCTCCATCGTCGATCCCAACAGCAAGGTCCATCCTTCCTGCCACATCGGCCCGTATTGCGTCGTCGGCCCCCACGTCGAACTCGGCGAGCGTTGCCACTTGACCTCGCACGTCGTCATCGAAGGCCCCACCGCCATCGCCAACGATAATCGCTTCTATCCTTTCACCTCCATCGGCCTGGCGCCGCAGGATATCGGCTACGCCGGCGAACCCACCCGCCTCCACATCGGCGCCCATAACCAGATCCGTGAGTTTGCCACCATCAACCGCGGCACCGTCAAGGGCGGAGCCTGCACGCGCCTCGGCAATCACAATCTCATCATGGCCTATGTCCACATCGCCCACGATTGCCAGATCGGCAGCCACGTCATCATGGCCAACGCCGCCACCCTCGGCGGCCACGTCGTCGTCGAAGACTGGGCCACCGTCGGCGCTCTCTGCCCCGTCCACCACTTCGTCCGCATCGGCGCGCATTCCTTTATTGGCGGAGGCACCACCGTCACCCGCGACGTCCTGCCCTTCTCCAAAACCTCCGCCGAGCGCGGCACCCACGCCTACGGAATGAACACCGTTGGCTTGGAGCGCCGTGGATTCACCAAAGAGCGCATCCAGAAAATCCACCACGCCTACCGCGTCCTCCTGGCCTCGAAGCTGAACACCTCGCAAGCCATAGAGCGCCTCAAAGCCGAGTCCGACCTGGGCGAAGACGTAGAAATGCTAATCCGCTTCATCGAGTCGTCGGAACGCGGCGTGATTAAATAGCAGCCACCTTCACCGCTCGTGTGGCGACGCTCGTGCGGCGACGCTCGTGTGGCGACGCTCGTGTGGTGCCGCTCGTGTGGCGCCGCTCGTGTGGCGCCGCTCGTGTGGCGACGGGGCTCCGCCCCGTCCAAGCTCGCGTAGGGG
>JBEKQG010000183.1:0-5882 GCA_049519955.1 Terriglobales bacterium | reverse complement strand
GGCAAAATCTTCTTCCTTGAATCCGCGTTTTTCCGAGAGCGCCACCGCCAAGGCATCACCCAGCGCAAGCATGGTCGTGGTCGATGCGGTCGGAGCAAGCCCCAACGAACAAGCTTCTTTCGAAATCGAGCAGTCGAGAGCAACGTCCGCCGAGGATGCCAGTGTTGACGACCGTGTGGAGCGGGCGCCCCCGCCCGCTGCCTTTCCCGCGAACTCATCGCAGGTCGTCGCATCGCACGTCATAGCGATCAGCGGAACCTGCAGCCGCTTGATCGTCGCCAGCAATTGCAAAATTTCTTCCGTCTCGCCGCTCGCCGAAAGCGCCAGCACCACGTCGCCGCACACGATCATGCCGAGATCGCCGTGCAACGCCTCCACCGGATGCAGATAGAGCGCGGGCGATCCCGTCGAACTCAGCGTGGCCGCGATCTTGCGCCCGATCAGCCCGCTCTTCCCCATCCCCGTCACGACGACTCGCCCCCGGCAACCGAACATCAACTCCACCGCCCGCTCGAAGTCGGCAGCCATCGGTCCCGCCAGCCGGTCCGCCAGCGCCCGCAGCGCCTCCGCCTCGATCCGTACCACGTTTTCGCCTATGTGTTTCATGAAGGAGAAATGTTAGCAGAAGGAGCGCACATCGGGTGATCGCAACCCCGCGCTGTTATCGATCTCTAGCAGGCTGCGGAAAAACTCGGTTTTGCCCTTGATTTTGGGTGGTGCAGCGCTTCAGCGCTGCGGTAACTGCATTGTTTTGAATGCGGCTTTAGCCGCCGACGTCGCACGCTCTGCCCCCGGACTAGTTTTTCCGCAGCCTGCTAGTAAGCTCAACTGGTGAAATCGCCTGGTTACGTCAATCATGATGGAGCTCGGCGAATATTCGGCGTAAAGTGCTAGTCATGAAAAGTGGCCTCTTCACCATGCTAATGCTGCTCGTGGTCTTGTCTGCCGCGCAGAGAACGCCGATCCAGCGAACGCCGAAATTCCAGTGGGGGCAGGGCCAGCCGCAAGGACTTGATAAGGCACTAGCCGACTACAACAACATCAGTGCAGGAGACCGAGCTGCGCTCCTCCACGCGTTCGCACGTGAATTCAACGATTATCCGACTCCGCCGAGTCCGATGGAGCGGGCAGAACAGGCGCATGTGAAATTCATTGACCTAAACGGCGACGGGATCCCTGAGGTGATCGCGCAGCCGATTGGCAATATTTGTGGTGCGGCTAATTGTCCGTTGTATGTTTTTCAAAAGACCGGCACGAACTACCGAGTGATATTGGAAAAAGGGGCTGCCCAGACTGTCACCGTTCAGAGAACCCGGACCAACGGCTACCTAGATGTGGTGGTGGGTATGCATGGCTCTGCAACCGAAGAAGGTCTGTTTGTATACCAATTCGGCAAAGGGCGGTATCGGCGAACACATTGCTACAACGAATCCTTTACGGAACTAGGCAAGGACGGTGAGGTTCACGAGCTTGAAAAACCCCGAATCACACCTTGCCAATAGTAGATAGTAGTTTGTTGAAACATTGCCATTACAATTGCACCAATAACCCCAGACGACCCAATCACCCGATGGTCAGATGGCCCGATCCCCGCGAAGGCAACCGAGTCCGCAGGACGACCCAGCTCAGCCCAGCGCATTAGCGTTGGGTAGCTGTTTGATAGCCTTCGCGCAACGGTGAACCCCCGCCCTTTCGCTTTCCCCCGTGTTTCCCCGTGTCCTCTGTGGTTTACGCTTCTTTCAACCCAACGTAGAACTCGAAATTGTCTAGATCCACGAATGATGAAAATGTTATATGCTTTTATTTACATATTGTTACGAACAACACACACGGCATGATCGCCAATAAACACTTGACATCCTGATTTATAATTAAACTCAGGTACCCGCCCAAGCGAACCCGCAGTTGAAATATAAGTTCTTTTAAATCAAGACTTTGAGCGACTTGCCCCGTCCAACTGATTGATTCTAAAAGGTAAAGAAAAAGAGGACAGTATGTAACTTATTTGTTTTCAAGACTTTACCTTTTACTCGTTTAGATTGAATACTTTAGGCCATGGTTACACGTAAGTCTATGATTCCAATATACAAGGCAAGTAGGGGGGAGGGGGTGACGCAGTGCTCACTAGCCGAATGCCAACTGTTACGGCGTCGCGTGCGCCGCGCCCAGCGCCTTTTTGATCGCCTGCAATTCCTTTAGTAAGCTGCGCAGGTTGCGCGTGTCGAGTGCGTTCGCGCCGTCGCTTTTCGCTTCCTTGGGATTATCGTGGACTTCCATGAACACGCCGTCCACGCCCGCCGCCACCGCCGCTCGCGACAAGAGAGGGATGAACTCAGGCTGGCCGCCGCTCACCGCCGGCCGATCTTCATCGCCGTGCGAAGCCGACGGCAATTGCACGGAATGCGTCGCATCAAACACCACCGGCGCGAACTTGCGCATGATGGCGAGCGAGCGCATGTCCACGACCAGATTGTTGTAGCCGAAACTCGATCCGCGCTCGGTCAGAAACACCTGGCAATTGCCGGCATCGCGACACTTATCGACGGCGTGCTTCATGTCCCAGGGCGAAACGAACTGACCTTTCTTGATGTTCACGGGACGCCCGCTGAGCGCGGCGGCGACTATGAGATCGGTCTGGCGGCAGAGGAACGCGGGAATCTGCAACACGTCCACAACCTCGGCGACGACAGCGACATCGGCAGGCTGATGCACATCGGTCAGCACCGGAATGTGCACTTCATCTTTGACTTTTTTCAGAATTCGCAGGCCTTCTTTCAGGCCCGGCCCGCGATAGCTGCGGATCGAGGTGCGATTCGCCTTGTCGTATGACGCTTTGAAGATGAACGGAAAATTCAGCGACCGCGCCACGCCCTTGACGATCTCCGCCATGCGCAAGGCGTGCTCTTCGCTCTCAATGACGCACGGCCCGGCGATCAGAAACAGATCGCCCGAGCCGACGCGAACGTTATCGATTTGGAAGGATAAAGTCAATTGAGTCATTGGGACATTGAATCATTGAGGCATTTAATGGCTCAATGCCGCAATGATTCAATGTCTTAATGGTTTATCTCCGTCCCACGTTCTCCGGACGCAGAAACATCTCTACCTCGGCTGCGTCTTTCCGCTCTTTCCTTTTTTGTCCGTGCTCGTAGGCAGCGCCCACGAACGCCTTGAACAGCGGATGCGGCTCCAGCGGCTTCGATTTGAATTCCGGATGGAACTGGCATCCGATGAAAAACGGATGGCCCGGTATTTCAATCATCTCGACATAAGTGCTGTCGGGAGTCGCGCCGGAAATGCACAGCCCACCAGCCACCATGGTCTCTTCATACTCGCGGTTGAACTCGTAACGATGCCGGTGGCGTTCGCTGATCTCGGACTGGCCGTAGACTTTGTAGGCCAGCGTTCCCGGTTCGATCTTGCACGGCCATGCGCCGAGCCGCATGGTGCCGCCCAGTTCTTCCACGCCGCGCAGCTCGCGCAGCTTGTAGATCACGCGATGCGGAGTCGCGGGATCGAACTCGCTCGAGTTGGCGTCCGCCAGTCCGCAGACGTTGCGCGCATATTCCACGCAAGCCGTCTGCATGCCCAGGCAGATTCCGAAGTAGGGAACATGCTTCTCGCGGGCGTACTGGATCGCCTTCAACATGCCTTCGATGCCGCGCTTGCCGAATCCGCCGGGCACGAGCAAGCCGTCGTAATCTTCCAGCTGCGCTTCGAAACTCCTATCGGCGTCGCCGGTCGTCTCCAGGCCCTCGGCCTCGATCCAATTCGCCTGCAGCTTCAGGTTGTGGGCGAGCGCGCCGTGGACCAGCGCCTCTTTCAGCGACTTATAGCTGTCTTCATACTCGACGTATTTTCCGACAATGCCGATCTTGACCACATCTTTGGGATTGTAGACGCGATGCACCAACTCGCTCCACTTGGAGAGGTCGCGATCTTTCGCTTCGATTTTCAAACGGCGCAGGACCAGCGTATCCACTTCTTCATGCGCGAAACACACCGGCACTTCGTAGATCGATGCCACGTCCTTGGCCGTAATCACCGCTTCTTCTTCGACGTTGCAGAAGAGCGCGATTTTCGACTTGATGTCCTTGGAAAGAAAACGGTCGGTGCGGCAGAGCAGAATATCGGGCTGAATTCCGGCGCTGAGCAGCTCCTTGACGGAGTGTTGCGTCGGCTTGGTCTTCAATTCCTGCGCCGCGGCGATAAACGGCACCAGCGTTACATGCACGAACAGCACGTTGTCGCGGCCCAGTTCCTGCCGCATCTGGCGGATGGCTTCGATGAAGGGCAGCGACTCGATGTCGCCGACGGTGCCGCCGATTTCGATCAGCGCCACGTCCACGTCCTGCGCGACTTTCTTCGCCGCCGCCTTGATTTCGTTGGTGACGTGCGGAATCACCTGCACGGTCTTGCCTAGGTAATCGCCGCGGCGCTCCTTGGCGATGATCTGCTCGTAGAGACGTCCGGTGGTCCAGTTGTTGTCGCGGCACAGCTTGGCGTGGGTGAATCGCTCGTAGTGGCCTAGATCGAGATCGGTTTCGGCGCCGTCGTCGGTGACAAACACCTCGCCGTGCTGAAACGGCGACATTGTCCCCGGATCCACGTTCAAGTAGGGGTCGAACTTCATCAGGTTGACTTTGAGGCCGCGGCTTTCGAGCAGGCATCCAATGGAGGCCGCCGCTAGTCCCTTGCCCAATGAAGACACCACACCGCCGGTTACAAAGACGTACTTCGCCGACATCGCTTCCTCGCTCTGATTTGTCCTGGAAAATTGTGCGGGCTGGGGTGCACGATCAATTATGGCAGAAGTTTTTCTGGAAGGGAATGTGGAAAAAGCGGCGGTCAGCTATCAGCTCTCAGCCGTCAGTGTCGACCTTTGTGGTGCGGAAGAAACGAGGGACCCCGGCGCGGCATTCGTTTTGAGCTTACTCGCTGGCGGTGGCCGAGGCGGCTTTCTTGCCTGGCTCGCGGTCGGCGACGGTGAGTTCTTTTTCGATGGAAGCGAAACGCTGAAAGATCTCGTGAAGCCGCAACGCCATGTGGCGGATGGCATCGGCTTCGGCCAGCACGCTGGCGGGCAGTCCGGGCTCGAACAGCAGCAGCTCGGCGTTGCCCAGTACGGTGGTGAGCGCGTTGTTGACGTTGGTGCGCATCTCGATCATGTAGCGTCCGAGAGTGGCATCGGCGTGGGCGGCGGACGAGAGTCTCTCGGCTTCGCGGGCGCGCGACTCCGCCTGACGGCGGAGCAGAATTTCGCGTCCGACGAGCGCCGCCATCGCCGGCCAGATGCCGGGCTCGCGACGCAACTCGATAACGGCACCGTGGAGGTGGCAGAGATCGAGCGAAGGACGGGAGTGGACCACAATGGCCGGCCGGCCGGCGGCGGCGAGCGACTCGCGCAGGCTGTTGTTCTCATTTTCCGTTGCGGCGCCGAGGGAACGAGCGCCGGCCGATGAGGCGTCGGCAATGGCGAGATCGTAGTGGCTACGCTTGAGGTCGCGGGAGAGACCAGAGCCGAGCACGGTGAATTCCGGCGCATCGGAGTGAGTATCGCGAGGCCAGTGCGCGGTAATCTCGCGCACGAAAGCGGGATCGCTGGCGAGGATCAGGACGGTCGGGCGATACATAGTCATGGTTATCTTTTGGATTTCCAAGTAGAGACGCGGCTTGCCGCTTCTCTGGAGACGGAGCAAGCCCCGTCCCAACTGGCGAAAGAAACTATTCCTTCATCGCGCCGCCGGAGCTTCCGGAAGCGGCAGCGGCGGTCGCGGCCAGAGTAATTTGGCGCGCTCCATTCTGGAGCGCGTCGTCCACGGCCGCGCGCAGATCGACCAGCATGCGCAGCGGCTGGCCGGAGGAGTATTCGGCGTGGAACA
>JBEKQG010000182.1:0-5892 GCA_049519955.1 Terriglobales bacterium | reverse complement strand
AGCTCAACCATTCAGTGTTTTGGGCCATACTTCACGGTATTTGTTCGTGGTTCTACGTCATATATCGAGTCTACAAGGGAAACTACTAAGCCCGACGGGCGCCCCACTCTTTTTGCGTACTTTGCGAAAAGGGTGGGTGATGGGATCATCGAAGCGCCGTCAGGGAAGGCGAGACTTGGTATAACAGTGGAGAGCAGGTGACATCAATGACGCCACAGCCCCTTGATCCACGCAAGACTCCCTGGAAACGCGGTGATCTGTGTACACGAGGTTTTGAGAAAGCCGGATTTGTGTTGGCTTACACATCAGAGTATTTAGAAATCCGTTGGAACGGGGGCTCTATCGAAAAAGTTCCAGCCCTTGAGATTGACGATATTCTAAGAGTCGCGCATGCGGACGACCCCTCGCCTGCTGGTCGCCGGACTAATTTAGAAAGCTTAAATGCGCTTGAGGTTCTTGAAAGAATAAGGAACGATGCTGCGAAAAGAACCTTCAAGCACGAGCGCGAGAAAAGTGAAGCTAACGGCCTATTCAGCCGATCATTTGCGACGGATGGGTGCGATTGGGATAAACGGAATGCAAACCATCTTCTCATGTTAGCCTTGCAGCCCGAAAATGTCGGCGTCGTTTTTAAGATTCGAGAGCGGTTTCATCGGCTTTTTTGCAGCCAGACCCGAAATAAGCAGCTCACGGACTTGGAGACGATTCTAAATCGATTAGAGGAGGAACGCGGAGGCGATGTACCGGTGCCGAAATGGGGGGCCTTGTTGAAGCTTATGGACTCCAAGCTTGCAAACATAGAGGATCCGATACAGAAAATCGTCGATCGCGCGGGGAGAGCAACGATTGATACAGAATCGCTCCGGCGATCATTTGAAGATAGCAAAACCGAGTACAGCGGGCCGAATCGAGACGCTTTCGCTATGGAAATGGATAAGATATTGGAGTCTCTTGGGGCGAAGAAGAGGCGAACGTGATACACTCAAGGCTATGGCCGTAGAAGCCTATCCCGACCAACTTGAGCCAGCAGATCAGGACGCGGTGATTTGGCGCTTCATGAAGATGGAGAAGTTCCACGACTTGATGGACACCAACGAACTGTATTTCTGCCGTGCTGACCTGTTTGAGAACGACAAGCGTGAGGGGATGCCGCTTGAAGAATACCTGCCCGCATTGCAGCTAAATCCTCTCGACGTGCTCGACAGACAAAGACTAGAGCACCACATTGGGTCAGTCGCCCAGGATCGCGAAGGCTTTTACATTAGCTGCTGGCACCTGTTTCGCGAGGAAACATGTCAGATGTGGAAAAAATACGGCGAGGACGGAGTGGCCATCTGTTCCCGATATCAGCTGCTAAAATCTGCCCTCGGTACAATGGGTGATCGCGCATTTCTGGGGCTGGTTCGGTATGGGTGGGAACAACTCACAGGCTGGGATGCGCTGCGGTTTATTACCACTTGGAATGTGCTGCGGTTTATCACGACCAAGCGAATCGAGTACAAAAGCGAGCAAGAGGTCAGGGCAATTTTGTGGATTGTTGATCCGCTTGCAAGCGGTAACCGGCACCTGGGTCCTGATGGTCGGCCACATTCACTCCCACTCACGCCCCCGCCGGATCGTGTATTAAAGGGCCATAGGCGAAGGGTAGATATGCAGACACTCGTGACCGAGGTAGTCGTCACGCCTTGGGCATCTTCAGCAACTTTCGATGAGGTCGATCAGTTATTAAGAAACCATAGATATGCAATCCCGGTTCAGCCCTCCGCACTAACTCGTTATCGGGAGCTACTTCCCTGCACCCCCTAAGTTGTAGCCCTCGGCTTGCCTACCTTGTCGTGCGGTAGGGGACGGTCTTCTAGCCGCAGTCATGACGAACCGTAACGAACGGTGAGGATGGATCTCAGTATCCCGCCTCCCTCTCGTGACGAACCGCCAGCATCACGACCTCTTTCCCGTCGTAGTGGTATGGCGCGACATATGCCCCACTTCCGAAGTCAATCACCCACTCGCGGAACTCCAGCGGCAACTCTTCGATGGGACGGCCAATTTCTGGATGCTTGCCGAGCGCTTTTACTCCCTGCCGGATCGCCTTGACGGCGCGCTTGGCAGCATCCCGACTCTTCGGGGCTAAAAATGCATGGAGTCGCGCCACATCCAGCAGGGCGGGTTGCGACCACGTCAGGCGCGACATTTCGGGGGAGCGGCATCCTTACCCGCTTCGAGCTTCGCCAGCCAGGCATCGGCTTCCTCGGCGGTGGCGTGCAGGCCGGTCGTCTGGTAATGGGCCCAGGCCGCCAGCGCGTCCTGCCGGAGTTGCTCGCGCTTTTCTTCGCGCTCCACGTACTGCTCGATGGCTTCGCGCATGACCCAGTGCGGCGAACGGCGGCGTGCTGCGGCGAGCCTCTGTAATCGCTCTCTTGTCTTAATATCGAGCTTCAAGCTGGTGGTAGAAGGCGTTGCCATCGCAGGTGCTCCGGGGTGTTACTTAGTGCTACTATAGCATCGCAGACCGTAGAATAGCAACGATGATCTCCCTCGACGACATTCGCGCGGCGCAAGTTCTCCTCGTCGGCATCGCCGTCCGCACTCCCCTACTGGAATGGACGGGCGCGACGCATGGACGCAGACTTTTCCTCAAGCTGGAGAACTCGCAACCAATTGGCGCGTTCAAGCTGCGCGGGGCTTATAACAAGGTCGCGTCTCTAAGCCCAGCGGAGCGCCGCCGCGGAGTGATCTCGTATTCCAGCGGCAACCACGCGCAGGGCGTGGCATACGCGGCACGGGCGCTGGGCGTGAAGGCGGTGATCGTGATGCCGAGCAATGCTCCGCAGAATAAGGTTGAAGCCACGGCCGCGCTGGGAGCGGAGATCGTCACCGTTGGCCCCGGCAGCGAAGAGCGCCGCCTGCGCGCGGAACAACTCGCCGTCGAGCACGGCTACGCGATCGTGCCTCCTTATAATGACGAGAAAATCATCGCCGGCCAGGGAACGGTCGGGCTTGAAATTCTCGCAGACCTGCCGCATGTTGAAACCGTGCTGGTCCCGGTGGGCGGAGGAGGATTGATTAGCGGCATTGCGGCCGCCATCAAGCTCAGCCGTGCCGAGATCGGTCGTCCCCAGGTGAAGGTGATTGGCGTCGAACCGGAATTTGCCGCCGATGCGCAGGCCAGCCTGCGGGCCGGCCGCATCGTTTCTTTTTCGGCGGAGCAAGTCTCGCGGACGATGGCCGACGGACTGCGCACACAGAGCATTGGCGCGATAAATTTCGAACATATCCGCGCCTATGTGGACGACATCGTCAGCGTAACGGAAGACGAGATTCGCGAGGCCACGCGCCTTTTGAGCACGAACGCGAAAACCGTGGCCGAACCTAGCGGCGCTGTCGCTCCGGCCGCGTTTCTTTTCCACGCGGACGAGTTGCCCAACACTCAGATCAACGTGGCCGTGATCAGCGGCGGGAATATCGATCCGGCATTGCTCGCCGAGTTGCGCAAGCGCTGAGCGCCAGAAACACAGGCAAAATCTCCTGGCGTGATTCGTGCTGCGGGCGCCGCGAATGTACAATCCTGGGGTTCCATCCGAGGACAAACTTGAACCGCTGGCTTGACCGGTGCTTTGAACTCTCTCAACACCAAACGACCGTCCGCCGCGAGGTCATCGCCGGACTCACGACCTTCTTTACGATGGCCTACATCGTGGCCGTCAACCCCGCGATCCTGAAAGCGGCGGGCATGCCTGCGGGCGCGTCGCTGACGGCGACCATTCTCGCCGCGATTTTCGGAACGCTGCTCATGGGCTTCTACGCCAACCGTCCTTTCGCCATCGCTCCCTACATGGGCGAGAACGCTTTCATCGCGTTCACTGTTGTGCACGCGCTGGGCTACACCTGGCAAAGCGCGCTGGGCGCGGTGTTCCTGGCGGGAGTTCTGTTTATTCTGTTGACCCTGTTCCGCCTGCGGCAGTGGATGGTTGAAGCTATTCCCACGACGCTTCGCTATAGCTACGCGGTAGGCATCGGGTTGTTCCTCACATTCATCGGACTGAACCAGACGGGCATCGTGGCCATGGGATCGCCGGGCGCGCCGGTTCGAGCGGGCCATCTGACCTCGCTTTCTGTGCTGCTGGCCGTCTTCGGGTTCCTGTTGATGACCGTGCTCACCATTCGCCGTTTCCCGGCCGCGATCCTCAGCGGAGTTCTCGTCACCGCGCTTCTCTGCTTTGTGACGCGGGTCGCTCCGGCGCCGGCAGGTTGGATCAGCCGTCCGCCGAGCCTTGCGCCCGTTTTTTTCAAGCTCGACCTGCACAGTCTGTTCACATGGGGATTCTTTCCGGTCGTTTTGACGATTTTCGTGATGGCCTTTGTGGACACGATGGGCACGCTCATTGGCGTGTCGGCGCGCGCGGGCTTTCTCGACAAGGACGGCAATCTGCCGCGGATCGAGCGCCCGATGATGGCCGATGCGCTGGCGACGACTTTTGCCGCCGTGATTGGAACCACCACCTCCGGCGCTTATATTGAGTCCGCGACCGGAGTCGAGGCCGGCGGCCGAACCGGGCTGACGGCGGTGATCACCGCGCTCTGTTTTGCCGGGACGTTGTTCTTCGCGCCCTTCATCTCCTCCATACCGCCGCAGGCCTACGGACCGGCGCTGATCTTTGTTGGATTGCTGATGCTGACTCCGATTACGCGGATTCCATTCAACGACCTGACCGAGGTGGTGCCAGCCTTCGGCGTTATCGTGCTGATGGCGTTCACCTATAACATCGGCATTGGCATGACGGCGGGGTTCGTCTTGTATCCTTTTTGCAAGCTCGTGTCGGGACGACTGCGGGATGTTCGTCCAGCACTGTGGGCGCTGACGGCGTTGTCGTTGCTGTTTTTCGCCTTTTACCCATACAGGTAGCGGTACAGAACGGGCAGGCACTTCTGGGGGCAAACGTAGCGGGAACTGGGCGCTCCCAGGGAACTTCACCAGCAAAAAAGCGCCCCGGATCTTCTAAGATCACGGGACGCCCGAACAGCCCTCCCCAGAACTGCTCACAACTGAGGGTATGGCAAATAGGCCGCGAGCGGAATCCCACACTTGGGCGATTGGATGGCCCGAATGAGCCAATTGACAAAGGGCGAATCCGTGGTAGCATGGGTCACCTTGAGATTGGTTACCAGAAAATCGCACCTGATTTTGGGAGCGGGTTCTTCGAGGTTGAGGTTTCTTGCTCGTTGTCAGGGTTTTTCTGGCGATTGTGGACCTGAGGTGGCTCCCTCTCGAACCCGTTTGAAGAGTTGGGGAATGGAGCTTCTGGACGATGTAGGGCAAACGAATTGTGGCTAGTGTGCATTAGATTGCAGTCGGAGACTCGGAACGCCGCCAGTGAATTTACGTAAGTTGTTGATACAACACGGTAATTTGGTTTCGGTCGTTTTGGTACGACAAGTGCACGAAAGGGCTGAACACTTGTGTGCTAGTTTCTGTGCACACGTTGGTAGAAACAAGAAAACAAAATTCGGGGAGGAAACGAAAATGAGGCGAGTGATAGTGATCTGCAGTCTGTTGGCGCTGCTGTTACCAGTGGCGGCGTGGGCGAGCGGAATCGATCTAACGAATCAGTTTGGTACGGTTAACATCACCGACGCTGGAATTTTGTCCAGCCGGTCTCAACTCAAGAGTTTCGGCAATATTGTGGCGCCTTCGGGAACAGCGATGGGTTCGGTGTACTTTTCGACCGGCGTTTTCCTGGGTACCAGCATCTGGAGCAGTGGGTCGTTCTCAAACGTGGGCTCCAGCTTCCTGATCACCGGCATGGGCCCGTACGGTCAGCCCAAGGGGACGATTTTTAGCGGCGCGTTCCTCGCGCCGATTAGCTGGACGTTGGACAGCTTCAACGGCAAGTT